>NZ_JBVIIE010000006.1:40640-221373 GCF_055569945.1 Streptomyces sp. NPDC031340 | reverse complement strand
TACCTTCTCCGCTGGGGTGGGGATAAGACCTCCCTCCCTTCTCTCTCTTCCCCCCCTCCCCCCCCCCCCCCCCCCCCCCCCTCTCCCCCCCCCCCCTCCCCCCCCCCCCCCCCCCCCCCCCCCCCCCCCCGGCGCCGTGCCCGTACAGCGGCTGCGGACGCACCGTCGTGCGCCCGGTACGCCTGTGCCCCCGCTGCGGCGCCCGGCACGCCGCGCTGACCCCGAACCGGTACGGCGCGCTGCACCACCGCTGCCGCTGCGGCACCCGTCTCCCCGCCGTCCTCGGCGTCCGCCGCCTGGACGCGTGCTGCCCGCACTGCCGGAACCCGCTGCCCGCCGGATACCAGCGGGCCCGCGTGGTGGTACTCGTCGGCGGCCCGCCCGCGCAGCGCACCGGCGTCCACCGGCAGGGCCTGACCGCCCTGGGCGCCCCGCCCGACAGCGAACCGCCGCTGGTGCGCACGGGCCGCTTGCCCCTGCTGTGGTTCGACCCGCCCGGTGACGCCTACCGCAGCCAGGAGTCGGTGGCCCGGCTGGAGATCCTGGGCCGGTCCGACGGGCTGCTCCTGGTGGTGGACGACCCGGCCGCGCACAGCGCCGCCGTGCACGCTGTCACCCGCGTGCTGCACGTCCTGAGCGCCCTGCCCGCGCGCCGCCGCCCACGCCGTCTCGCGCTGCTGTACACCCGGGCAGCCCGCGGTGACGACACCGCCGTACGCGCCGAGCTGGCAGCGGCCGACGGCGGCCATCTGCTGCGCGCCCTCGACGCCACCGGCATCCCGGTGCGGTGCCTCCCGGCCTCCGCTCTCGCCGGGATCCCGCAGTGGCTGGCCGGGACCCGCGGCACCCCGGGCCCGGCCGGGATCACCGCCCCACCGCCCGTGCGCCGTCCAGGAGGCGTCGTGGTGCGGCTGCCGCGCCACCGCGTGGCCCGCCACGGACTGCTGCTCGCCCACCTCGCCGGGTTCGCGGCCGTGCCGCTCGTCCTGGTCCTGCTGCAGGCGGGCGCCCTGCCACCGCGGGCGCTCCTCGGTCTGCCCGCCGCCTATGACAAGTGGCGGCACCCGCTGACCGGTTCCGTCCACCAGGTCGACCTCATGGCCGCCGCGACCCCCGACTGGCCCCGGATCAGAGTCAGTTACGCGGACCCGGGACACCCGCCCTCGGCGGCACTGCCCGGGCACACCGGATACTGGTCGGTCACCGGCGCTCCGAAGAAGGACAACTGGCTGCGCGTCGACTTCGGGATGCCACTGCCGCTGAGCGAGGTCTCGGTGGACTTCGACCCGGACAGCGTCGAGGAATTCTTCGAGCCGAGCTTCGACCTCGAGGGTCAGGTCGGCGCGCGTACCGTGTGGAGTCGCGGCTCCGGCGATTGGCGCGAGCACACGGTGGGAGGCAGCAAGTACCTCGCCACGACGTACGGCTACGACATCCCCTACCGGTACACCGTCGACTCCCTCCGCTTCGGTGTCGACTTCTCGTGGGACAAGCACAAGAAGAACAAGCAACGCCTGCGCGAGTTCAACATCCGCTGGGCCAGCTCCGACGCCCTGCGCCTGCACCCGGCCGACGGCGGCCGGCTGCGCATCGAGAACACCACCGCCCGCGACCTCGCCATCGCCGTACGGCCGCCCCTGCTGCCCGCCGGCTGGCACGCCACGCTCGTGGGACGCCCGCCCCGCGTGCTGCGGGCCCAGGACGCGTACGAGGCGCGCTGGCGGATCACGGCGCCGGGCGGCGCCGCGGGCCGCGCCCCGGTCGCCTACGCCGTCGACGCCACCGAGGACGGGCACACGGTGACGTCCCGCTGCCTGGCCCTGCTCACGGCCGCCGGAGCGTCCGAGTCACTCTGCTGAGGGCCGGGGTCCTGTCCGGTGCGTCCAGCGCGGCCCGGCGAAGCCGGCCAGCGCGCTGTTCAGCCGGTCGTCGACGTCCGGGGTGAAGCCGAGCGGCAGCACCAGGTACCAGCCGTCGCCCAGGCGGGAGCGGCGCGGTGGGCGCGGGGCGTCGGGGGTCGGCCGGACCTGGAGCGCGTAGAAGCCCGCGTCCTGCCCCCGGACGTTCACCCGGCGCACGGTGATCTCCTCGACGTGCCGCCAGGTGTAGGAGCGGCGCCTGCGCCCGGTGACGGAGGTGACGCCGTCCCGGGTGACCTCCAGCTCGATCCGCCGGCGCGGCATGAGGAACCCGATCACGGTGATCAGGACGCCGAGGAAAGGCAGCCACAGTATCGACGCCCACGCAGGGAGCTCGCGCCACTGGCCGGCCACGGTGAAGCGCACCAGGAAGACGGTCATGAGCGGGCCCAGCACCGCCCAGTGGGCCAGCGGCAGCCTGCGGGAGCGCCCACGGAGGTGGTAACGGTCCGCGGTGCTCTCCACGGTGAAGTCCCGCGAGGCCGCGAGCGCGAGGACGCGCGGCGGCTCGGGTACGGCCGCCGTGCCGCGCTCCCGGGCGCGCCGCCCCGCCAGATGCTCCTGGAGCCTGCGGTTGCGGAACCGGTACGTGCCGCCCGACAGTTGCAGCAGGCCCGCCGTCCGCGCGTCCCCGAGGAAGGTCATCAGAGCCCAGGGCACCCGTCCGGCCGCCGCCAGCGAGCACTTGGCGAGGATCCAGCGGCTCCACGGACTGAGCAGCACGAACATCGCGGACGCACCGGCCCAGGTGCCGAACGCCGGCCACCAACTGCCCGAGCCGCGCGCGTCGAGCCAGAAGAACGAACCGGCGCCGGCGCCGATGAGGGGGGCCACGAGCGTCACCGTGGTGACGAGCGCGGTCTGTTCGCCGCGCAGGAGTTCGCCGGGGGTGGCGGCGTCCACGGTGTCGGCGGGCGCTGCGTACACGACCATCAGCAGGATCGGCAGCACGGCACCGATCGCGAGCATGACCAGGGCCGGGTCCGGCGTCCAGAAGACGTACAGCCCGAGGAGGAGGACGACGAGGGCGGGGCCGCCGGTGAGCGCCGCGAGGCGGACCTGCGGGCCGACCCGCGCGTGCCGGTCGACGGAGCGCAGCGCGTGGATGAACAGCAGCGGGTTGGCGCTGCGGCGGGGCTCGGCGAGCCGCTGGCCGAACCAGCCCGCGGTGACGGTCCGCGCGAGCGCCGCCAGGATGACCCCGAACATGACGTCGGTCGTGACGCTGATGTGACCCAGCGGGGAGGTCTTTACATAGCCGGCCATGGCTGCCCGGATGACGAACGAGAGCAGGATGCCGGCCGCCATCAGCGCGGGCACCGCGAGCAGCCGGGGCAACGGCGCCGCGTACAGCCGCCACCAGGCGAGCTCGGACTCCTCCCGGCGGCTGAGCAGCAGCGCCAGGTACGACAGCCAGGCGTCCGCCCGTTCGGTGTCCCAGCGGCGGGGCGGGTGCAGCCGGCCGGGCTCCGGCGGCCGTGCCGGAAACGCGGCGGGCACGATCCGGTCGAGCAGGTGAGCCTCGACCGCCTCCCGGGTCGGGAACCGCTCCCGGTCCGCCAACTCATTGGGATCGGACGGGGGTTGCTCGTAGGAGCGGCGCACCAGCCACACCATCAGGGGACTGGTCAGGGCCCAGGAGACCGGTGCGGAGGGCTGCGCGCGGAGGGTGTCCAGCAGGCCGGCCCAGGCGGCGGCGCGGGCCCGCGGCCGGGCCCTGCGGAGGTAGCCGGCCACCTCGTCCGGACGCAGCGGCAGCGACTCGATGACGGTGGCGTGCCGCAGGCCCATACCCTGCCCGTCGAGTTCGGCGTACTCGGCCGTGCGGGAGACGAGCACGGCGTCCCCGTCGCCGCCGAGGCCGGAGTTGAGGACGTCGAGGACCTCGGCGCGGCGGTGCTCGGGGAGTTCGTCGAGGCCGTCGAGGACGGGCAGCACCCGCCGGTCCAGGACCAGCCGGCGGGCCGGGTGCACGCCGTCCACGGGCGGCAGACCGGGGTGGTCCTGGTGCAGCCGGTCCACCAGCCACTCGGTCAGCGACTGCCGCCGGGTGTCCCAGGACTCCAGCGACAGCACGAGCGGGATGGGCACCTCGTGCTCGCCCTGGGTGAGCCGGCGGGCGAGCAGTTCGAGGGTGAGCAGCACCGACAGGACGGTCTTGCCGGACCCCGCGGTGCCGAGCACGACCAGTCGCCGCCGGGGGCCGAGCCGCAGGAACGCCCCGGCGATGGTGTCCGTACCGGAGCCCGCCGGGATGTACTCCCCGGCGGACGCCACCCGGTGGCTGGGCGTCCAGCGCACGGGCAGCGGCTGCGGGTCGGTCATGTCCCAGGCGTCGGCCTCGGCCCGCCAGCGGTACAGCAGGCTGCGCGCGAGTCTCCGCTCGGCCGCCGCCAGCGGGGCGTCGTCATCGGGAGCGTCCACCCGCAGGCTGACGTTGAGGTCGCCCTGGAGGATCCCGATCTGGATCAGGTACTCGGCAGTGCAGTCGACCGCGGTGTTGGTGATCTGCGGCCGCTCACCGCCTGACCCCGTCTGCCTCGACATCTACGCCCGCCCCCGTCGTCGCCCGTCCCACTGTACTCATGGTCACCGCACCGTCACTGATGTCACTGATGCGGGATCAGGATTCCGTCGGCGTCCCGTGGAGCCGCACCGTGCTGAGGATCTTCATGATCGTCGAGTCCGGCAGCTCGCCCTTCACACCCGTGGCGCCGAACAGGCACCACGCGACGAGGCCGCCCGCGGAGTTCCTGAAGCCGAAGGCGACGGCCTTGCCGTCGGTCGCGCACTTGCTCTTGTCCGGCGTGTTCTCGGACCGGGCCCAGGCGATGCTGCCCTCGACACCGGACTTCGTCGTGTACGGCTTCGCCGTCCTGTCGGCGATGATGCTCTTCCTGTCGAGCTGCGTGTAACCGGCGTGCACCCACCCGTACGCCAGGTTCAGGGCGGCATCGCCGGTGCTCTTGGAGCCCTCGGCGCCCTTGGTGCCCGCCACCGCCAGCGCGGTGCTCTCCACGCGCCCGTCCTTGTCGGTGTCGGACAGGCACAGGTTGTCCCGGAAGATCGCCGGGGCGCTCATGGCGATGATGAGCTTGCCCCCGTTCTCGGCGCCGCCGTCATCGGCCTTGGGGTCGTCGAAGCCGACCAGCAGGCCCGGCGACTTGACGTCCCAGTCCGGCGGCACGTCGAAGGCCGTTCCCCAATCGGGGCTGACGACGACCTTCCACCCCGGGACGGTCGGCTTCTCCGCGGCCCCGCCGGACGCCGACGCGGATGCCGTCACGCTGCGCGGCGCACTCGCCGACGCCTTCGTGTCGCTGCTGCCGCCGTCGGCGTTGCCGTCCCCCAGGAGCAGCGAGCCGGTGACGCCGGCGACGACCATCACGGCCGTCGCCGCAGCGACCGCAACGGCCTTCGCCCGGTTCCCACCACCCCCGCCACCCGGCGGCTGTCCTGACCGCATGGTCAGCCACCCTAGTGAAGCTGCCCCTTGAGCGTCCTGTGCGAGAGCCCCGCCGTCCGAAAGGAATCGGCAGGGCTCTGACAACCGTACGAGCGTCAGACGCGCCGCTCCGATGAGGCCAGCCCGACGAAGCCCGCCCACGCCTCACGCGAGACGGCGAGCGTGGGACCGGCCTCAGCTTTCGAGTCCCGGACGTGCACAACTGCCGTGGCAGCCGCAACCTCGACGCAGTCGCCGCCCTCGGCTCCGCTGTAGCTGCTCTTGAACCAGGTGAGGCTGGAGGCGACGGTCGAGGACTCAGCGTTTTTCATAGCTCTCCCAGCAACCCTTCGATGAACGCCAACGACTCTCGCGGAGTGAGAGCCTGAGATCGGATAATCCCATAGCGGGCGGCGGCGAGAGCCGCTTGATCCGGGTCCGTCTGAAGAGCACTGGTGCCCTGGGCCTCGACATACACGAACTTCTTGCCGCCCTTTTGCGTGACGACTGTGAACGGCCCGTCCACACCCGCACTTTCCTCGCATCGAAGCGGCATGACTTGGATCTCGACGTTCGGTTTCTGACCGATCAAATGGAGTTGCTCCAGCTGCCCTCGCAGCACGTCCCTGCCCCCGTACCAGCGCCGCAACACCGACTCGTCCATCACGAAGCTGAGCAGCGGGGCGGGCCGCCGGTCGAAGATGTCCTGTCGGGCCAGCCGTGCTGCCACCCGCTGTTCGACGATTTCCTGGTCCAGGGGTGGGCGTCGCATCCCCAGCAACGCCCTCATGTACTCCTCGGTCTGGAGCAACCCCTTGACCACAAGAGTGTCGTAGGAGAGCAGCTCAACTGCCTCCTTCTCCAAGACCGCCATGCCCCGGAAGAACACCGGATACTGAGCCCGCTCCACCTGTTCCTTCCACAGGCACAGCAACCCGCCCGCCCTCAGTACCTCGTCCGCCCGCTCGATCGTCCGGGGCGACGGAATCCGCCTACCCTGCTCGAACGACGCGATCGTGGACGCCGAGTACCCGAGCCGCCTGCCGAACTCCTCGCGTTCCATCCCCTCCCGAAGCCGCAGGGTCTTCATGGTCTGCCCGAACGCGACGACGACACCCCTCCCCGCCTCGTCCTCCGGCCGCCGCCCGGCCCCGCCGTCGTTCTCCCAACCGTCCCCGAGACTCACGACCGCCGCTCCCGCGCCGTCGCCGTTCCCCTGCTCCCCGGAAGCCGCCTCGGCCCCCGCCGCCGCACTCTTGCGCTCACTCATCTCACCACCGCCTCTTGAGCCCAACGCCCCCGCGCGGGAAGCCGTAACGGCGCGCAGCTCGTACTCCTGCGTACAGCGTCGGTACAGCCGCCTCCTGTCCCTGCGGCGAGAGGGTGGGCTACTTGACCAGCCGGAAGGCGGGGTGTCCGGCCCAGGCCCGCAGGAACTCCGCCGTTCCCAGTGCCGTCCAGGCGTCCTCCGTGATCCCCAGCACGCCCGGAAGGCCTGCGACGACCGACGCCTGTCCGTCGAGCAGTTCGGCGTTGGCCACGCCCCCGATGACGTCCATGACGGCGGCGGTCAGCAGGGCCGTGGCCACGTGGTCGATCTCGCGGTTGCAGCCGGCGCTGACATTGACGGCATGGGTCGGCCTGAAGCCCAGGACGGCCTCGACCTCGGGCTCGTCCGCGTGCTCGGCCTCGAAGGTGCTCTCGTCGCCGACGCCCGGCCCCATCAAGTGGACCAGGAAGGGCCGATGCGAGTCGTCCTCCCGCTTGCCCTGGACGCTCAGTCGCTCGGCGGGCACGTTGACGTCGAAGAACCACGGCCGCCACTCGTCGAAACGGGAGGAGAGCTCCACCATCAACGCGCGGAACCTTCGCAGCGCAGCGGGGGAGAGAGGCTCCGCCAACTCGATCACCAACGTCGGGCCGGACATGCCGCGAGCCTAGTTCGACCGGCTCCGTCACCGCCCCGAAATTCGGTCAACGCCCCCGTTCCAGCAGGGCGAACCGCGCCCCCTCCGGATCCGCCACCGCGGACACGCGGCCGTCCGGGCTGTCGTGGGGTGGTTCGAGGACGTGGCCGCCGAGGTGGACGAGGCGGGCGGTCGCCTCGGCGGCGTCGGCGACCTCGAAGTACGTCGTCCAGTGCGAACCCCGGTCGCGGGGGAGGGCGTTGCCCACGCCGTGGATGCCGGCGACCGGGTGGCCGTCGACCCGCAGGGTCACGCGGTCGCCGTCGGCGGAAGCGGCGTCGGCGGAAGCGGAGTCCGGGCCCTCCTCGTAGCCGAACACCGTCTCGTAGAACTTCGCGACGCTCTTGGGCTCGAAGGTCACCAGTTCGTTCCAGACGGGGGTGCCGGGCACGCCGGTGACGGCCGGGCCCGGGTGCGCCGACGCCTGCGCGATGCCGAAGACCGCGCCGGAGGGGTCGGAGGCGAGCGCGAGGCGTCCGGCCTCGCCCGCGTCCAGGGGGCCCACGCCGACCGTGCCGCCGCACAGCCGTACCGTCTCCGCCGTCCCGTCCACGTCGTCCGAGGCGAGGTACGGCGTCCACGCGACGGGCAGATGGAGGTCCGGCGGCAACTGGCCGATTCCGGCGACTTCCTGACCGTCGCCGTCCCGCAGGGCTCGGACGTACGGGCCGAGTTGCTGGGGGCCCGGTGCGAACTCCCAGCCGAACAGGGCTGCGTAGAAGTCCTGCGTCGCGGCCAGCCCGTGCACCATCAGGCTCACCCAGCAGGGCGTGCCCGGCGCGTGCCGAGTGAGCCTCCCGCCGTTCGGGCCTGCCGTCCCCCGTGACTCGGTCATCGTCGCTCTCTCCCCGGCCCCTCGCGGTGGCCGTGTCGCTTCCGCTGTGCAGGACTTCGGTGTTGATGCTCGCACCACCCCCGGTGGCGCGCGGTTGGGCGCGCCGCCGCGCGAAGGCCGGCGTCCGGAGTGTGCCGAAAGTGTGGCCGCCGGCCCGTTTCCATGCGTTTGCCCAAGGGTGTCGATCACCTGTACAGCATGTGTCCGAACCCGTACGTTTGGTGATCGCCCGCCCGGCCGAGCAGAGTAGCCCGACTCGGGCGAAGCGGCCACCCCATGGGCGAGGATGGTGGCCATGAACGCCATCATTTCCGCCTCCGAACTCGCGGGCGAACTGGCGGGCCCGCGCCCGCCCGTGCTGCTGGACGTCCGCTGGCAGCTCAGCCTCGCCAAGGCAGCCGGGGAGCCGCCTTTCGACGGGCGCGCCGAATACGCGGCCGGCCACCTGCCCGGCGCCGTCTACGTCGACCTCGACGCCGAACTCGCCTCCGCACCCGGCGAACGTGGCCGCCATCCGCTGCCCGACCTCGGCGAGTTCGGCGCGGCGATGCGGCGGGCGGGCGTGTCGGCCGGACGGCCGGTGGTCGTCTACGACGGCGGGCAGGGCTGGGCCGCGGCCCGCGCATGGTGGCTGCTGCGCTGGACGGGTCACCCGGACGTGCGGGTCCTCGACGGCGGGTTGCCGTCCTGGGAGGGCGACTTGGAGACGGCGGTGCCCGCCCCGGACGAGGGCGATTTCGAGCCGAAGCCGGGGGAGGGGCTCCTCGACGCGGACGGTGCGGCCGCGCTGGCGCGGTCCGGGGTGCTGTTCGACGCGCGGGCGGGCGAGCGCTACCGCGGCGACGTGGAGCCGATCGACCGGGTCGGCGGCCACATCCCGGGGGCCGTCTCCGCGCCCACGAACGAGAACGTCGGGCCCGACGGGCGGTTCCTGGCCGCCGAGGAACTGGCCGAACGCTTCACGTCCCTCGGCGCTTCCGGCGACCGCGAGGTCGGCGTGTACTGCGGCTCGGGCGTGTCGGGGGCGCACGAGGTGCTGGCCCTGGCGGTCGCGGGCATTCCGGCCGCCCTGTACGTGGGTTCGTGGTCGGAGTGGTCCGCGGACCCGTCCCGGCCGGTGGCGGTCGGACCGGACCCGCAGTAGCCCGGCGACGTCGTCCCGGCAACGCCGGCCCGGCGACGTCGGCCGGGAGGCCTCCCGCGCGGGCCGGCGGATGACAACAGGGCCTCTTGGCAGGTCGGCGGTGCGAACCGAACCGATCACCAGGAGGCCTGTCGAAAGCGGAGCGGGACCGACCGACCCATCTGTAAATCCGATGACCCACGTCGAAAACAACTGTTGGACAGCTTTCGAGGTCGATTCCAGGATGGCCTGAGCGGCGCCGGTGAAAACCGCACCGGAACGGAACACCGCTGTGCGGAGGCTGAGATGGCGAGCGAAGAGACCGACGTGGTCGTGGTCGGGGCAGGGCAGGCGGGTATCGCGATGAGCGAGCACCTGACAGCTCTGGGAGTCCCGCATGTGGTCCTGGAGCGGCACCGGGTCGCCGAGCGGTGGCGTTCCGAGCGGTGGGACTCACTGGTCGCGAACGGACCCGCGTGGCACGACCGGTTCCCGGGGCTGGAGTTCCCCGATGTCGACCCCGACTCCTTCGCCTCGAAGGAGCAGGTCGCGGACTACTTCGCCGCTTATGCCGAGAAGATCGGCGCCCCGGTCAGATGCGGTGTCGAGGTGACGTCGGTGCGTCGGCACGCGGACCGGCCCGGCTTCCGGGTCGAGACGTCGGACGGCACCATCGACGCGCGTTTCGTCGTCGCGGCGACGGGGCCCTTCCAGCGGCCCGTGATTCCGCCGATCGTCCCGGACGGCGCCGTCCCCGTGCAGATCCACTCCAGCGCGTACCGCAATCCGGAGCAACTGCCCGAGGGCGCGGTCCTGGTGGTCGGGGCGGGCTCCTCGGGGGTCCAGATCGCGGACGAGCTGCGCCGGTCGGGCCGCCGCGTCTTCCTTTCCGTCGGCCCCCACGACCGTCCTCCCCGCCGGTACCGCGGGCGTGACTTCTGCTGGTGGCTGGGGGTGCTGGGGCTGTGGGACGCGGAGACGCCCGCGCAGGGCGCCGAGCACGTGACCATCGCGGTCAGCGGCGCCCACGGCGGCCGCACGGTCGACTTCCGCACCCTCGCCGCCGCCGGCATCCGGCTGGCCGGCATGACAGCGGGGTACGACGGCGGTGTGCTGCGCTTCGCCCCGGACCTGGCCGAGCACATCGCGGCCGGCGACGCGAAGTATCTGGCCCTGCTGAAGGCGGCCGACGAGTACGTCACGCGCAACGGCCTCGACCTCCCCGAGGAGCCCGAGGCCCACGTGCTGGGTCCGGAACCGGACAGCGTGACCGACCCGCTGCTGGAGCTGGACCTGGCCGCGGCCGGTGTCACCTCGATCATCTGGGCGACGGGCTTCGCCGCCGACTACGGCTGGCTGGAGGTCGACGCCTTCGACGAGAAGGGCCGGCCCGACCAGCGCCGGGGGGTCTCCCGTGAACCCGGTGTGTACTTCCTCGGCCTGCCGTGGCTCTCCCGGCGCGGGTCGAGCTTCATCTGGGGCGTCTGGCACGACGCCCGGTACGTCGCCGACCACATCGGCATCCGGCGGGGATACCTCGCCCACGCCACCACCCCCCACGCCACCACCCCCCACGCCACCACCGACCGGACCGGCGCCGCGCCGGCCTGCGCGAAGAGCTGAGGAGCAGACCATGACCTCCGCGAACGAGGGCCGCAGCGCGAACGCCCCGATCGTGGCCGGCGGCCACACCCGGATCCGGCCCTTCAACACCCGCGACACCTATCCCGAGCAGAACCTGGACAACGACCTCTGCCAGGCCGTGGTCGCCGGCGACACGGTGTACGTGCGGGGCCAGATCGGTCAGGACCTCGACACCAGCGAGTCCGTCGGGATCGGCGACGCCGAAGCGCAGGCCGAGCGGGCGATGGCCAACATCAAGATGCTGCTCGAAGAAGCGGGCAGCCGGATGGAACACCTGGTCAAGCTGACCGTCTACCTGGTGGACCCGCGCTACCGCGAGGCGGTCTACCGCACCGTGGGCCGCTGGACGAAGGGCGTGCACCCGATCTCCACCGGTCTGGTCGTCTCCGCCCTGGCCCGGCCGGAGTGGCTGTGCGAGATCGACGCGATCGCGGTGATCCCGGGGGAGGGACGACGGTGACGTTCTCCCTGGTGGTCCGGGACGGGAAGCGGTTCGGCGTCGTGGTCAGCTCCTCCAGCCCCGCCGTCGCCGCCCGCGTCGCCCATCTGCGCCCCGGCGTCGGCGCGGCGGCGTCGCAGAACGTCACCGACCCCGTCCTCGGCACCAGACTGCTGGAGCGCCTGGCCGAGCACGGCGACGCCGGGCGCGCACTGGCCGAGGTCACGGCGGACCGGCGGGACGCGGCGAACATCGAGTACCGGCAGCTGACCGTCCTCGGCCGCACCGGCCCCGGCCACGCCTTCAGCGGATCCCGCACCCTGGGCACCCACGCCTCCGCCACCGCGGACGGCGCGGTCGCGGCGGGCAACATGCTGGCCGGCGAGCACATACCCCAGGCCATGCTCGACGCCTGGTCCGCGACCACGGGGGAGCTCGAGGAACGCCTGCTGGCCGCGCTACGGGCGGCCGTCGAGGCCGGCGGCGAGGAGGGGCCGGTGCGCTCCGCGGGCCTCGCGGTCGTCGCGGACGCCGGTTGGCGTGTCACCGATCTGCGCGTGGACTGGGCCGATGACCCGGTGGACCGGCTCGCCGAACTGGTCGGCGTGTGGCTGCCGCAGCGCGACGACTACGTGCGCCGCGGCCTCGATCCCGCTGCCGCGCCCTCGTACGGCGTTCCGGGTGATCTGTGATGGGGACACCGAAGGAGGCGGCGCGCCGCGAGGTCGACCGGCACGCGGAGCGGCTGATCCGCCTCTCCGAGCGGCTGCACGCCGATCCGGAGACGGCCTGGGAGGAACACCGGGCCGCGGCGGCCGTACCGGAGCTGCTGGAACGCGCCGGATTCGATGTCACCCCGGCGTACCTGGGCCTGGAGACGGCCTTCCTCGCCCGGTTCGGCAGCGGGCCGACGCGCGTCGCGCTGTGCGCCGAGTACGACGCGCTGCCCGGCCTCGGCCATGCCTGCGGACACAACCTCATCGCGGCGAGCGCGGTGGGCGCGGCGCTCGGACTGGCCACGGTCGCCGACGACGTCGGCCTCACGGTCGAGGTGTACGGCACCCCGGCCGAGGAGGGCGGCGGCGGCAAGATCGAGATGCTCGAACGGGGCGCCTTCGCCGGAGTGGACCTGGCGATGATGGTGCATCCGGCGCCCGTCGATGTCGCCGAGGCCCGTCCGTTCGCGGTCAGCCACTCCCGGATCACCTACACCGGAAAGTCGGCGCATGCCGCGGCGTACCCGGAGGCAGGGGTCAACGCGGCCGACGCCTTCACGGTGGCCCAGGTCGCCATCGGGCTGCTGCGCCAGCAACTGCCCGCCTCGGCACGGGTGCACGGCGTGGTGACCCACGCCGGGGACGCCCCGAACGCGATCCCGGAGCGGACCAGCGGCCGGTGGTACGTCCGGGCCGAGACCCTCGCCGAGCTGGCCGAGCTGGAACCGCGGGTCATGCGTGCCTTCGAGGCGGGGGCGCTCGCCACCGGGTGCGAGCTGACGGTCGAGCCGGAGAGCAAGCCCTACGCGGAGTTCCGCACCGACGAGGCCGCCCTCGCCCGCTACCGGACCAACGCCCTGGCACTGGGGCGCGAGTTCGCGCCACCCGGGCAGGCCGCGCGGATGAACCGCGCCTCCACCGACATGGGCAATGTCTCCCAGGTCGTGCCGGCCATCCACCCGTACATCGGGATCGGCTCGCTGCCCGCCACCAACCACCAGCACGAGTTCGCCGCGTACTGCGTGGGCGGCACGGCCGAACGCGCTCTCCTCGACGGGGCCGTGGCCCTGGCCTGGACCGCGGTGGACACCGGCACCCCCGCCGGACCTTCCGCGCGGTGAGCCGACCCTCCGGCCCTCCCGGCAGGCCGGCCCGTCGCCGCCGTGAGGCATTCTGATGGCGGCGCCCCGCTCACGGTGCGGGCACCGCGTCGACGGCCCGTCACGCCCGTCGCGGAAGAAGGCGTCGCGCCGAGAACGGCCCCGGTCCCGCGACACAGGTACAAGAGGTGCACATGACGCCCGCGGTGGGTTTCACGCTCGTCCAGCTCCGCTACTTCCTCGTGGCCGCCGAGTGCGGGTCGCTCACCGTGGCGTCGGCGCGGCTCCACATCGCCCAGTCCGCTGTGTCCGCGGCCGTCCACAACCTGGAGCGCGACCTGGGCGTGCAGGTGTTCGTCCGCCGTAGAGGCCGGGGGCTCACCCTGACGCCCGCCGGGCAGCGCCTTCAGCAGCAGGCTCGCGATCTGCTGTCGCGAGCGCAGGAGATCGAGCGGGAGGCCCGCGGGGAAGGAGAGACGCTCTACGGACCGGTGGCCGTGGGCTGCTTCGTGACCCTGGCTCCCTACTTCCTGCCCGCCTTGTTCAGCGAATGCACCGTCCGCTACCCGGGTATCGAGATCGACATCGTGGAAGCGGAGACGGAGCAGCTGGCCACCGCGCTGCGCGCGGGGCGCCTCGACTTCGCCCTGACCTACGATCTCGGGCTCGCTCCGGAGACGGACCTCGGCGCCGAGTCGATCGCCCAGGCTCCGCCTCACGTCATCGTCCCGGCGGGTCACCGGCTCGCCGGCCGGGACTCCGTGGAGCTGACCGAACTGGCCGACGAGCCGATGGTGCTGCTCGACCTTCCGCACAGCCGTGACTACTTCCGCTCGCTGCTGGCCGCCGCCGGGGTGACACCCGACGTGCGTTATCGCACCCAGAGCTACGAGACCGTGCGCTCCCTGGTGAGCCGGGGGCTGGGCTACTCCGTGCTGAACCAGCGGCCGGCGACCAGCCAGACCTACGGCGGTGGCGAGATCGCGGAACTCAGGCTGCGTGACCGTACGGCCGCCCTGGATGTCGCGCTGGTCCGCCTGAAGGGCGTGACGCAGACCGCCCGGGCTCGCGCGGTCATGGACATGCTTCGGGAGATCGCCGCCCGGGACGCGACCGGCTGAACGGTGGTCGCCCGGCCGGCTCACGGTGGCCGGGACGTTCCTCGCCCGGTCACAGCGCGGCGCAGCCCGTCACCGCTCTGGCGTGCGCGAGGATCATCCGGCGGGCCTTGTCGGGGTCGAGCGCCGCGTTGCGGCTGATGATGTGCAGACCGTAGCCGTCCTCCATGGCGACCAGGCCGTGCGCCAGTTCCTGCGCGCCGGCGGCCAGGGTGAACACGCCCGTGGCGGAGCCGACCTCCAGCGCGGTCGTGTAGAGCGCCACTTCCCGGGCGTACAGGGAGGTCATCAGCTCGGCATGGCCGGGACTGCGGCCGGCGCGGCGGTGGAGTTCGTAGAGAAGTCCGTGGACCTCGTCCTCCGTGGCGTTCGGCAGACCGCTCGCCAGGAGGGCGCGCAGCCGTCCCGCGGGGTCTGCGGCGGGCGCGTCGTCGTAGGCCTTCTGCCGGGCGGAGAGGTAGCTCTCCACCGCCTCCCGGTGCACTTCGAGCACCAGGTCGTCCAGCTCCGGGTAGTAGTACAGCACCGAGCCCTGGGAGACGCCTGCCGCGTCCGCGATGTCCTTGATGCGCAGACCCTCGAGGCCGCGCTCCGCGATGGCGCGCCCTGCCGCGAGGACGAGGGCTTCCCGGCGAGCCGTCTGGTTGCGTGGTCTACCGACTTTCCCCATGGTCGTTAATTCTCTGTTACCGGAGTCGGCTTTGGCAAGAAGCGCCTGCCCGGAGCATTGACGACCGGTTCATCGATTGTTTGAATTGCGGCTCAAAGAAGTCGGGTGAACGCCTGCGAGGCGAGCCATCGCGTCTCCCTCCCGGGCCACCGCTCTCAGCCGCTCGGCCGGATGCCCGACAGGTACCGCTCCGACGGGAGCGGGCAGGTTCCCCGTCCCACGACGTGATCGAAGGCCACAGCATGACGACGTACGACCACTGGCAGCGGCTCGCGGCCGGCCTGGAGCCCCGCACGCGCCTGTTCATCGACGGCCGGTGGACCGGGCCCGTGGACGACACCTGGCTGCCCAGCGTGAACCCCGCGACCGGCAAGACGATCGCCGAGGTGGCGGCCGGTTCCGAGGCGGACGTGGACCGGGCCGTGCGTGCCGCGCGTACCTCCTTCGAGGACGGCCGTTGGTCGCGTACCGCGCCGGCCGAGCGCAAGCGCGTCCTGCTCACCCTCGCCCGGCTCATCGAGGAGCACGGCGAGGAACTCGCCCTGTGCGACACCCTCGACATGGGCAAGCCCGTCGCGGAGTCCTACGGCACCGACGTACCCGGTGCGGCCGGTGTGTTCGCCTGGTACGCCGAGGCTCTCGACAAGCTCTACGACGAGGTCGCCCCGGCGCCGCCCGGCAACCTCGCCCTGGTGCGCCGCGCACCGCTCGGGGTGGTCGGGGCGGTGGTGCCGTGGAACTTCCCTCTGGATCTCGCGACCTGGAAGCTCGCCCCGGCGCTGGCGGCCGGAAACAGCGTCGTGCTGAAGCCGGCCGAGCAGTCGCCGCTGTCGGCGCTGCGGCTGGCCGAGCTGGCGGCGGAGGCCGGCCTGCCCGACGGGGTCCTGAACGTGGTCCCGGGCCGGGGCGAGGTGACCGGTCGGGCGCTGGGCCTGCACCCGGACGTGGACACGGTGGTCTTCACCGGCTCGACCGCGGTGGCGAAACGCTTCCTCGCCTATGCGGCCGAGTCGAACATGAAGCAGGTGTGGCCCGAGGCGGGCGGCAAGAGCCCCAACCTGGTCTTCGCCGACGCCGACCTGGAGGCCGCCGCGGAACGCGCCGCCTGGGGCTTCGCCTACAACGCCGGACAGGTGTGCTCGGCCAACACGCGTCTGCTGGTGGAGGCGTCGGTCGCGGCGGAGTTCACCGAGCGGGTCGCCGAACACGCCGGCACCTGGACCCCGGGCGACCCCCTCGACCCCGCCACCCGGCTCGGCCCGCTGGTCGACGAGGCGCAGGTGGAGCGGATTCTCGCCGCTGTCCGGGCGTCCGGCGGCACCCTCGTGTGCGGCGGCACCCGCCCCGACCGTACGGGTGCCTACCTCGACCCGACGGTCGTCACCGGCCTGCCGGCGGACGCCCCGCTCGTCCGGGAGGAGCTGTTCGGCCCCGTCCTCACGGTGCTGCCCTTCCGTGACGAGGCGGAGGCGGTCCACCTGGCGAACGATTCCGCGTACGGCCTGGCCGCGTCCGTCTGGACGCGCGACCTGGGCCGCGCCCACCGGGTCGCGGACGCGCTGCACGCGGGCACCGTGTCGGTCAACACCGTCGACGCGCTCAGCCCCTTCACCCCCTTCGGCGGGTTCAAGCAGTCCGGCCACGGCCGCGACCTCTCGCTGCATTCCTTCGACAAGTACACCGGCCTGAAGACCACGTGGATCGCCTACGGCTGACCTGGCCGGCCACCGCCCACCTCCGACACCCGCACCCGTCTTCGAGCAAAGGACGCACCCGCCCATGACCCTCGACGCCGCACGACTGCTCCGGCTGGACCGCGAGCACATCATCCACCCCTACCTGCCCGGCACCGCCACCGAGCGCGTGATCATGACGGAGGGGTCCGGCTGCCGGCTGACGGACTCCGAGGGCCGCTCGTACCTCGACGCCACCGGTGGCCTGTGGCTGGCCCAGGTGGGCCACGGCCGCGCGGAGCTCGCCGACGTCGCGCACGAGCAGATGCGGAAGCTGGAGTACTTCACCAGCTTCTGGGAGTTCTCCAACGACCGCGCGATCGAACTGGCCGCCCGCCTCGCGTCCATCGCCCCGGACCCGCTGAACCACGTGTACTTCACCTCGGGCGGTTCCGAGGGCAACGAGGCGGCCATCAAGATGGCCCGCTACTACCACCACCGCCGGGGCGACACGAACCGCACCTGGATCCTGGCGCGCGACAAGGCGTACCACGGCATCGGCTACGGCGGCGGCTCGGCCACGGGCTTCCCCGTCTACCACGAGGGCTTCGCCCCGATGATGCCGCACGTCTCCCACCTCACCCCGCCGTGGCCGTACCGCACCGAGCTCTACGGCGGCGAGGACCCGACCGACTTCCTGATCCGCGAACTGGAGGAGCGCATCGCGCGGATCGGCGCGGACAACATCGCGGCGATGATCGGCGAGCCGATCATGGGTGTCGGCGGCATGCTGGTGCCGCCGGCCGACTACTGGCCGCGGGTGCGCGAGGTCCTCGACCGCCACGGCATCCTGCTGATCTTCGACGAGGTCGTCACCGCCTACGGCCGGGTCGGCGAGTGGTTCGCCGCGCGGTACTTCGACGTCACCCCGGACATCATCGTCACCGCCAAGGGCATCACCTCCGGCTACGTGCCGCTCGGCGCCCTGCTGGTGGGCGACCATGTCGCCGAGGTGCTGCTGCGCGACCACGGCTTCCCGATGGGCTACACCTACAACGGCCACCCCGTCGCCACCGCGGTGGCGCTCGCCAACCTCGACCTCATCGAGAAGGAGGACCTGCTCGCCCGCGCCACCACCATCGGCGGCCTCCTCCACGCCGGACTTCAAGCCCGGCTGGGCGACCTGCCGGTGGTCGGCGAGATCCGTTCGGTCGGCATGATGCTCGCCGTCGAACTCGTCGCCGACCGCGCCACCCGTACCCCGCTGCCGCTGAACCCCGACCGGATGCCGCACGACGTGATCCGGCGGGAGACCGGAGTCATCGTCCGCGACTCCGCCCACAGCCTGGTCCTCTCCCCGCCGCTGATCATGACCGAGGCGGAGGCCGAGGAAGTCGCCGACGCCCTGTGCGGCGTCCTGGAACGCACCGCGCCCGACGGCGAGATCCGCCCCGCCTGAACCGACTCCTGAGGGCGCCGGGCCGGTCTGCCCGGCCCGGCACCCGGACAGCACCACCCGACACGGACCCCACACCGTCGCGGCGCCCCGCACGCGCCTTCCCGCAGTCCGCACACATCCCCGAGGAACTGCCCGTGTCCATTCATCCCTCGACGACCGAAGCGCGTGCGCCCGAGGCCGCCACCCACCTCAAGCGCAGCCTGCGGCGCTTCGACATCACCGCCATGGGCATCGCAGCGGTGATCTCCTTCGACACCGTCGGGCAGATCGCCACCGGCGGCGGTGAGGCCGCCACCTGGACAGCCGCCATCGCCCTGTTCTTCCTGATCCCCTACGCCCTGCTCTTCGCCGAGACCGGCGCCGCCTTCCCCCAGGAGGGAGGGCCGTACGTCTGGGTGAAGCTCGCCTTCGGCCGTACGGCCGCCGCCCTCACCACCCTGCTCTACTGGGTCACCAACCCCATCTGGCTGGGCGGTTCGCTGGTCTTCCTCGCCGCCGAGACCTGGGACGGCTTCGTCTTCCCCCTCGGCTCCGGCACGGTCGCCGACTACGCCTTCAAGCTCTCGTTCGTCTGGATCGCCATCCTGACCGCCGTGGTGTCCCTGCGCCGCGGCAAGTGGATCACCACCGCGGGCGCCATGGTGAAGGTCTTCTCCCTCGTCCTCTTCACGGCCACCGCTGTCCTGTACGGGGTCCGCCACGGCTTCCACGGCCTGGACGACGCCCGCTTCACGCCCAGCACGGCCGGGTTCCTCGCCCTGGTGCCGATCCTGCTGTTCGCCTACGTCGGATTCGAGGCCCCGAACGCCGCCGGTGAGGAGATGAAGGACCCCCAGCGTGACGTGCCGGCCGCGCTCGGCCGGTCCGCGGCCGTCGCCGCGGGCTGCTACGTGCTGCCCGTCCTCGCCCTCCTCGCCGTCGTCCCCGCCGACCAGGTCACCGGCATCGGCGGATTCATGGAAGGCGCCCGCCTGGTCTTCGGCATCTACGGTGGCGCCGGCGGCCCGCTGCTGACCCTCACCGCCGTCATGTTCGTCTTCGCCCTCCTCACCCAGGGCAGCGCATGGATGATCGTCAGCGACCGCATGCAGGCCATGGCCGCGGCCGACGGCGGGTTCTTCTCCCGCGCACTCGGTGCCTTCCATCCCCGGCTGGGCACCCCCGTGCGCACCAACCTGCTGTCCGGGGTCGTCGCCACCCTCTTCATGCTCGCCGCCATGCGGCTGGCCGACGGCGACGCCGCCGCCGTGTTCTCGGTGGTCCTCACGGTCGCCGTCACCACCCTGCTGCTGTCCTACCTCGTGATCGTCCCCGCCCTGGTCGTGCTGCGGCTGCGACGCCCCGACGTCCACCGCCCCTACCGCGTGCCCTTCGGCAGCGCCGGCTTCCTGGTGTGCGCGGGCCTCGTCTACGCCTGGATCGCGGTCGGATCGTGGTCGGCGCTCTTCCCCGGTGTGCTGGAGGGGCTGTTCGGCATCGACTACGACTTCCGGGACGTGTGGGGAGTCTCCCGTGTGTCGTTCGAGCTCTTCACCCTCGGCACGGTCGGCGTCCTGCTCGCCGTCGGAGCCGTGGGCGTGCTGGTCGCCCGCCGACCGGACGCGGCCCTCGCAGCAGGGACGGAAGAAGGTCACGGGCGGTGACGACGGATCAGGTCCGCAGTACCTCGTCCCTTCCCGCACCGAAGCGCTCGGCGTGGCCGGGCCGTGTTCACCGACGCGGTCTCGTCGTCCGGCGGTAGAGCGTCGCCACCGGCGCGGAGCGTGCTGGACGTTCCGGCTGCCGGGCGAACAACTCCTCGAAGACCGATTGAGGATGTCCCCACCATCATCTCGACCGGCCCTGTGCGCCAGTGAATTGACGGTCTCTCAGCCCTGGCGACCTCGGGCTCCGACGACAT
This sequence comes from Streptomyces sp. NPDC031340, assembly GCF_055569945.1. Taxonomy (NCBI): domain Bacteria; kingdom Bacillati; phylum Actinomycetota; class Actinomycetes; order Kitasatosporales; family Streptomycetaceae; genus Streptomyces; species Streptomyces sp. NPDC031340. Next base: position 201,365 of record NZ_JBVIIE010000006.1, on the reverse strand, counting down.
GACGAGGGCCGCGCCCGACGGCGCGGCCCTCGTCATGTCGTACCGCTCGGTGCGGCCGGCTACTCCTGCTTCTTGCGGCGCGTGCCGAACACGATCTCGTCCCAGCTCGGGACCGCCGCCCGGCGGCCGGGGCGGACGCCGTCGGCCTCCGCCTGGCGGTCGGTGGAGCCGACGAGGCGCTCGCGGTGGCTGCCGACGGACCGGGGCATGAGGACGTCCGCGTAGGCGGAGCCGGCGCCCGCGGAGGCCGCGGGGGCCGGGGGCTCCTCCTCCGCCGGTTCGGCGGGAGGCTCCTCCGACGAGGTGTCCGACGGCCGCTCCGGGACCACCAGGTCGCCGCGGAAGCTCGGTACCGCCTCCAACAGGCTGGTCAGCGAGTCCCGTTCGCCGGTGCTCTCCTCGGCGGGTTCGGACGCCTGCGCGGGCAGGCTCGGCCGTTCCCGGTCGGGGCGGTCCAGCGGGCGGTCGCGCGGCAGCCGTGCGATGCGCGGCACGAAGGGAAAGCTGGGCTCCGGCGCGGCGAGGTCGTCGGACTCGCCGATCAGCGAGCGCGCCTCCTCGTCGACGGCCTGGACGAGCCGCCGGGGCGGGTCGTACGTCCAGCTCGCCGAGTGGGGTTCGCCCGCGACCCGGTAGACCAGCATGACCTCCCAGGTGCCGTCGTCGCGGCGCCAGGAGTCCCACTGCACGGTGTCCTTCTCGGCGCCGCGCAGCAGCAGCCTTTCCTGGACGGCCTCGCCGAGCTGCGGTCCGGCCGCGTTCTCGCCGGGCCTGCGCACGGGCGTCTTGCGGGCCCGCTCGGCCATGAAGGCGCGCTCCGCGAGCACCGGCCCCTCGAAACGGCGTACCCGGTCCACCGGGATGCCGGCCATCTGCGCGACCTCTTCCGCGGTGGCACCGGCACGTATCCGCGCCTGGATGTCACGGGGGCGGAGGTGGCTCTCCACCTCGATCTCGATCTGGCCGAGGCGGGGCCGGTCGCCGCGAACGGCGGCACGCAACCGCTCGTCGATCGGAAGCGTGTACTCCGTTGAGTCGGCAGCCTTCAGCACCAGCCGTGTGCCGTCATTCGAGACGGCCACGACACGCAGTTCGGGCATGGGGACCTCCCGGGTGGTGCCTGCCGACGTCACGTGCGTCGCTGCTTCCGCTAGTCGAGTGTGGCCTGCCCGGGTGCAGCCTGCCACAACCTTGCCGTGTTGCCCGGCGTGTCGGGCGCGGGCCCTTGATCGCCGTTATGGCACGGTTACCTCTTTGCAACGCTAAGTGACCAACTCCGTCACCCTGTGCAACTCGCCCCCTCCCGGCGGTCCGGCAAGGCCCCGGACGCCCTGGCGGGAGACCGGACCCAGGGCTCGCAACAGTACTCCATTCGGACCACCTGCGTGGATTGGCGCGCCGCCCAACTTCTGGCAAGAAATGGCCTGAAGCCGTCCGTTGAGCGGGTTTCTGGATCTTGAACGTGGCGTATTTCACGCGAGCGTCAGAAGCGGAACCGAAGGTTTCGCCCGCACGACCCTTCCGTTACCGCGGGTTGGCCGCTAAGGCCTGCCCGGCATGATCCGCCGGACAGCGCACCTAGGCGCCCAACACCCTGCGCAGGTAGGCGTTCTGGAAGCGGCGGTCCGGGTCGAGCCGGTCCCGCAGCGCGGTGAACTCGCCGAAGCGCGGGTAGACGCCGGCGAAGTACTCCGCGTCGCGCGTGTGCAGCTTGCCCCAGTGCGGCCGGCCCTCGTGCGCGGTGAAGATCCGCTCGGCCGCGGTGAAGTACGCCTGATAGGGCGTGCCGCGGAACATGTGTACGGCGACGTAGGCGCTGTCCCGGGCGGACGCGGTCGACAGCGTGATGTCGTCGGCCGGGGCCGTGCGCACCTCGACGGGGAAGCTGATCCTGAACCCGGAGCGGTCGACCATCGCCCGCAGTTCCCGCAGCACCTCGGTCAGGGCCTCGCGCGGGACGGCGTACTCCATCTCCACGAACCGCACCCGGCGCGGCGATGTGTAGACCTTGTAGGGGATGTCGGTGTACGTGCGCGCCGACAGCGCCCTGCTGGAGATCCGGGCGATCGACGGGACGGTCGCCGGCGCCGCGCGGCCGACCCACTGGGCCACCTGGAAGACGCCGTTGGACAGGAACTCGTCCTCGAGCCAGCCGGCGACCCGGCCCACCGGCTTCTCCGGGCCCGCGCTGCGGTTGTTGCGCTTGGTATTGGTGTTGCCGGTGTGGGGGAACCAGTAGAACTCGAAGTGCTCGTTCTCCGCCCAGTGCTGGTCGAACTCGGCGAGGACCCGGTCGAGGGGCATCGGCTCCTCGCGCGCGGTGAGCAGGAAGATCGGCTCCACGGCGAAGGTGATCGCCGTGACGATGCCGAGGGCGCCCAGGCCGATGCGGGCGGCCGCGAAGACGTCGCGTTCCTCGGCGGTCCCCTTCTCGGAGCAGGTGAGCACCGAGCCGTCGGCCGTGACCAGCTCGAGTCCCTTGATCTGGGCGGCGATCGAGGCGGACTCGCGGCCGGTGCCGTGGGTGCCGGTGCTGGTGGCTCCGGAGACCGTCTGCTCCATGATGTCGCCCATGTTGGTGAGCGACAGGCCCTCGCGGGCGAGAGCCATGTTGAGTCTCTTGAGCGGGGTGCCGGCCTCGACCGTGACCGTCATGGCGTCCCGGTCGATCTTGCGGATGCCGGTCAGCAGCTGAGGGCGGATCAACACGCCGTCGGTGGCGGCGATGGAGGTGAAGGAGTGCCCGGTGCCGACCGCCTTCACCGGCAGGCCGTCCTCGGCCGCCTCCCGCACGGCCGCGGCCAGCTCCTCGACGGAAGCCGGGGTGACCTCCCGCGCGGGACGCGCGGCGACGTTGCCGCCCCAGTTACGCCACGTGCCGTTCCTGCCGCTCGCTGTGCTGCTCAACGGTGCCTCCCCGACGCGGAGCCGGCCTGCTGAGCCGGCGGTACCCCAGGAAACCGACCGCGACCGCGACGGCCCCGGACACCGCCGGAACCCCGTACCCGGCCCGCGCTCCGGCCGCGTCGATGACCCAGCCGGCCGCCGACGAACCGAGCGCGACGCCGACCGCGAGCCCGGTGCTCACCCAGGTCATGCCCTCGGTCGACTGCGCGCGTGGTACGTGCTCCTCGACCAGGGACATCGTCGTGATCATCGTGGGAGCGATGGACAGACCCGAGACGAAGAGCGCCACGGCCAGAAACGGCAAGTTCCCGACCAGTAGGAGGGGGATCATACTCACGGCCGTCGCACACACGCCCAGCAGCCAGCGCCGAGCCGGGGCTCCCTTCAGGCGCAGCAGCCCGAACACGATCCCCGCGACGCAGGAACCGGCCGCGTACAGCGCCAGCACGACGCTCGCGGCGCTCTTGTGGCCCCGCTCGTCGGCGAAGGCCACGGTGACCACGTCGACCGCGCCGAAGATCGCCCCGGTCGCCACGAAGGTGGCCACCAGGACCTGAAGGGCGGGGGAGCGCAGGGCGGTGCCGCCGCCGTGGTGCTCACGCGGGTGCGGCGCGGGCTCGGTGGCCCGCTGGGCGGTCAGCCAGAAGACGCCGGCCGCCAGGAAGCAGGCGGCGAGCAGCGGACCGGCCTCCGGGAACCAGGCCGTGGACAGGCCGATGGAGATGATCGGCCCGATGATGAAGCACAGCTCGTCCACCACCGACTCGAACGAGTAGGCGGTGTGCAGTTGCGGGGTGCCCCGGTACAGGGCCGCCCAGCGGGCACGGACCATCGCGCCGAGGCTCGGCACCGAACCGATGCCGGCCGCGCACACGAACAGCACCCAGTCCGGCCAGCCGAAGTACGCGGCCAGCAGCAGCCCGGCCGCGGCCGTGAGCGCCACCAGCGTCGCCGGGCGCAGCACCCTGCGCTGGCCGTGCAGGTCCACCAGCCGGGAGATCTGCGGCCCGAGCGCCGCCGCGGCCAGCGCGATGGTGGCCGACAGGGCGCCGGCCAGCCCGTAGCGCCCGGTGATCTGGGAGATCATCGTGACCACGCCGATGCCCATCATCGACAGCGGCATCCGTCCGACGAGACCCGCGGCGGAGAAACCCAGCGAGCCGGGAGCGGCGAACAGAGCGCGGTAAGGGCTGGGCACGGGAACTCCGATGGGTCCGGCCACCCGCGGCGAAAGCTCGACGCGGTGTGGACGAGGGTGGCTCAGTAAGGTGCGACTAGCGTCGATACAGCTTACGAGTCAGGACACCCCGATGCACCGGGCGGTCCACCGTTTTCCGGCTGTCGGTGCCGGGTGGCAGGATCGACCCATGTCAGACGCGCTCGATGCCACCCCCTACGACGCCCTGCTGCTGCTCTCCTTCGGCGGCCCGGAAGGCCCGGACGACGTGGTCCCGTTCCTGGAGAACGTGACGCGCGGGCGGGGCATCCCCAAGGAACGCCTCAAGGAAGTCGGGCAGCACTACTTCCGGTTCGGCGGGGTCAGCCCGATCAACGCGCAGAACCGCGCCCTGCTGGACGCCCTCCGTGAGGACTTCGCCGCGCACGGCCTGGACCTGCCGGTCCACTGGGGCAACCGCAACTGGGCGCCGTACCTGACGGACACCCTGCGCGAGATGGCCGCCGACGGCCGCCGCCGCATCCTCGTCCTGGCCACCAGCGCCTACGCCTCCTACTCGGGCTGCCGCCAGTACCGGGAGAACCTCGCCGACGCGCTGGCCGCCCTGGAGGCCGAGGGCATCGACCCGCCGCGGATCGACAAGCTGCGGCACTACTTCAACCACCCCGGCTTCGTCGAACCCATGATCGACGGCGTCCTGCGCTCCCTCGCCGACCTCCCCGAGGACGTCCGGGACGGCGCGCACATCGCCTTCACCACCCACTCCATCCCCACGGCCTCCGCCGACACCTCCGGCCCGGTCGAGGGCCACGGCGACGGCGGCGCGTACGTCAGGCAGCACCTGGAGGTGGCACGGCTGATCGCCGACGCGGTCCGCGAGCGCACCGGCGTCGACCACCCCTGGCAGCTGGTCTACCAGTCCCGCTCCGGCGCCCCGCACATCCCGTGGCTGGAGCCCGACATCTGCGACCACCTCGAGGAACGGCACGCGGCCGGCGTCCCCGCCGTCGTCATGGCCCCCATCGGCTTCGTCTCCGACCACATGGAGGTCCTCTACGACCTCGACACCGAAGCCACGGACAAGGCCCGCGAGCTGGGCCTGCCGGTACGCCGCTCGGCCACCGTGGGGGCCGACCCGCGCTTCGCCGCCGCCGTCCGCGAGCTGATCCTGGAGCGCGCGTCCGCCGAACGCGGCGAGCCGGTCACCCCCTGCGCCCTGGGCGGGCTCGGCGCGAGCCACGACCTCTGCCCGGCGGGCTGCTGCCCCGGCCGGGCCCCCCGCCCGGCCGCCGCGGGCGCCGACAGCCCCTACGCGTGAGGAACCCCGTGACCGAACCCTTGCACGAAGAACTCCTGCGGTGCGCCCAGGAGGCCGCCCGCCGCGCCGGTGAGCTGCTGCGCGACGGCCGCCCGGCCGACCTCGCGGTCGCCGCCACCAAGTCCAGCCCGATCGACGTCGTCACCGAGATGGACATCGCGGCCGAGAAGCTGATCACCGGCCTGATCTCCGCACAGCGCCCGGACGACGGCTTCCTCGGCGAGGAGGGCGCCGCCACCGACGGCACCAGCGGCGTCCGCTGGGTGATCGACCCGCTCGACGGCACGGTCAACTACCTCTACGGCCTGCCCACCTGGTCCGTCTCCATCGCCGCCGAGCAGGACGGCGAGACCGTCGTCGGAGTCGTCGCCGTCCCGATGCGCGGCGAGACGTTCCACGCGGTGCGCGGCGGCGGAGCCTGGGCCACCGGCGCCTGGGAGGGCGAGCGCCGCCTGTCCTGCCGCCCGGCGCCGCCCCTGGACCAGGCCCTGGTCTCCACCGGCTTCAACTACGTCACCGAGGTCCGCACCCACCAGGCCGAGGTGGCCGGCCGGCTGATCCCGCTGCTGCGTGACATCCGGCGCGGCGGATCGGCCGCGGTCGACCTGTGCGACCTGGCGGCCGGCCGCCTCGACGGCTACTACGAACGCGGCCTCAACGCGTGGGACATCGCGGCGGGCGACCTCATCGCCCGGGAAGCGGGCGCCCTGACCGGCGGACGCCCCGGAGAACCCCCGGCACGCGACCTCGCGGTAGCGGCGACCCCCGGCGTCTTCGAGCCCCTCCAGCAACTCCTGGACGACTTCGGCGCCTGGCACGACTGAACCGGGCGTCCGCGGACCTCTGCCGTCGGCAGGGGAAGCGACTGCGGGCCGCACTCACGGGGTACCCGGGCACGACCGAGCCCCCGGCGCTGGATTCGCCGGGGGCTCGGTCGTGCTTCGCGTGGTGCTCACGAAGCGGGTGGTGCTCACGAAGCGATCAGACGCTAGGCGCCGACCTCCACACCGTGTTCGGCGGCGAGGCGGCGCAGGTCGTCGAGTTCGCCCTGCTCAACCTCGACGAGGAAGTCGTCGCCCTCGTCGCGAGCCCGCGTGAGGTCGGACTCGGTCGCCTTTATGCGCTGCAGAAGTCCTGCGGTGAATGCGTCCATGCTGCGCCCCCTCGTCCTGGGTCGTGGGTCGGTGGCACGGGGGTGTGCCGTTCGGAAGGGACGATCACGTCTGCGGTGGATGCCCAGCGCTGCCCCAGCCGGGCGGCGACGGTGCCGGACACCCACGCCCGCTCTGCGGAAAGCGGATGGCGCCGTGCCGCATGGTGTTGCGGCACTAGCAGAGCGTGATCGCGGGGTATGAACCGTCCTCCCCGCCGTTTCTCCCGCGGAAACCTCAACCCGACGAGAAAATCTCGCATTCCCGGATCGCCCGCCCGCCCTTCGTTCCGGGGCCACCCGCCTTACAGCCGACTTATGACCGAAAAGGGCAGGATGGAGGCACACACCCATGAAGACCCCTGCCCGCGCGCGCCCGTCAGGCGCTACGCGGGTGGACACAGGAAGGACAGCGACGTGCGCGTACTCGTCGTCGAGGACGAGCAGCTGCTCGCCGATGCGGTGGCCACCGGACTGCGCCGGGAGGCCATGGCCGTCGACGTCGTGTACGACGGCGCGGCCGCCCTGGAGCGCATCGGCGTCAACGACTACGACGTGGTCGTCCTGGACCGCGACCTCCCGCTGGTCCACGGGGACGACGTCTGCCGGAAGATCGTCGAGCTGGGCATGCCCACCCGCGTGCTGATGCTCACCGCGTCCGGCGACGTCAGCGACCGGGTCGAGGGACTGGAGATCGGCGCCGACGACTACCTGCCGAAGCCGTTCGCCTTCAGCGAGCTGATCGCGCGCGTGCGGGCCCTCGGCCGGCGCACCAGCGTGCCCCTGCCGCCGGTCCTGGAGCGCGCCGGGATCAAGCTCGACCCCAACCGCCGTGAGGTCTTCCGCGAGGGCAAGGAGGTCCAGCTCGCCCCCAAGGAGTTCGCCGTCCTGGAGGTGCTGATGCGCAGCGAGGGCGCGGTCGTCTCCGCGGAGCAGCTCCTGGAGAAGGCCTGGGACGAGAACACCGACCCGTTCACCAACGTGGTGCGGGTGACCGTGATGACCCTGCGCCGCAAGCTGGGCGAGCCGCCCGTCATCGTCACCGTGCCCGGCTCCGGATACCGGATCTGATCCCCGTGGCGGCGACTCCCGCGCCTCCCCAGGCGCCCCCGAAACCCACCTGGGACCCCAGGCGGCCGGAGCCCCCGTTCCCCTGGCTGCGCCCGACCATCCGGATAAGGCTCACGCTGCTGTACGGCGGCATGTTCCTGATCGCCGGGATCCTGCTGCTGTCGATCATCTACCTGCTGGCGGCCCAGGCCCTGCACGAGGGCAGCGGCCAGTCCTTCTCGGTGACCGGAAGCAACCTGGACATCACCAGCTCCACCTGCCCCGCGCTGAACACGGCGCCGGACAGCGAGCTGAACGCGGTGCTGAAGCAGTGCGAGGCGGTCCAGCGCCAGCACGCCCTCGACGACCTGCTCAGCCGTTCCCTGCTGGCCCTGCTGGGCCTGGCGGTGATCGCCTTCGCCTTCGGCTACGCCATGGCAGGCCGTGTCCTGTCGCCGCTCGGCCGGATCACCCGGACCGCCCGCGCGGTGGCCGGCTCGGACCTGTCCCGCCGTATCGAGCTGGACGGCCCGGACGACGAGCTGAAGGAGCTGGCCGACACCTTCGACGACATGCTGGAGCGCCTGCAGCGGGCCTTCACGGCGCAGCAGCGTTTCGTCGGCAACGCCTCGCACGAGCTGAGAACCCCGCTGGCGATCAACCGCACCCTCCTCGAGGTGCACCTGTCCGACCCGAACGCGCCGGTGGAGCTCCAGCAGCTCGGCAAGACGCTGCTGGCGACCAACGAGCGCAGCGAACAGCTCGTCGAGGGGCTGCTGCTGCTCGCCCGCAGCGACAACCAGATCGTCGAGCGAAAACCGGTCGACCTCGCCGAGGTCGCCGGGCAGGCCATCGACCAGGTGCACGCGGAGGCGGAGGCCAAGGGCGTGGTGATCCGCGGCGAGCAGAAGCCGGCGGTCGTCCAGGGCAACGGCGTACTGCTGGAGCGCATCGCGCTGAACCTGGTGCAGAACGCCGTGCGGTACAACGTGCCGGAGGGCGGCTGGGTCGACGTGACGACCGACGTGCAGCACGGCCAGGCGGTCCTGGTGGTGGCGAACACCGGCCCGGTGGTGCCGGCGTACGAGGTCGACAACCTCTTCGAGCCCTTCAGACGGCTGCGGACGGACCGCACCGGCAGCGACAAGGGCGTCGGCCTGGGACTGTCCATCGCCCGCTCGGTGGCCCGGGCGCACGGCGGGCACATCTCGGCGCAGCCGCGCGAGGGCGGCGGTCTCGTGATGCGCGTCACCCTGCCGGTCTGAGATCATGCCGCCGCCACGCCGCCGGAGACCGGGGATGTTCGCTTTGCGCGGAATTTCCCGGGCGCTCACCCGGCGGTACTGTGTGTGATCGATCACAAGGGCGAATTTCCGGCCATCTACTCTCAGTGATCTCAACACCTGCCGGAAAGCGTGGAAAATCCGGGTTTTCGAGGGTCGTGATCACGGGAAGTACAGGGTGAGACGCCTTTGAAGAGTGGCACAGGGACCGTGTACGGTCCGGTTCGCCATCCAAGCCGATCACTCTTGAGGAGTCCGGTTGGGTGTCGATTGAGTAACAGACCTTGATGTGAGGCAAAATCTCCGCCTCGGGTCGGGCACAAGTCCGGCCTCTCACGCGTTACGTGCGCTGGAGACACTGCAGACACCCAGAGGGGGAGAGCGACATGGCAACGGATTACGACACCCCACGCAAGACCGACGACGACGTCGACTCGGACAGCCTTGAAGAACTCAAGGCCCGGCGGAACGACAAGTCGACCTCCTCGGTGGACGTCGACGAGTTCGAGGCCGCGGAAGGACTGGAACTGCCCGGCGCGGACCTCTCGAACGAAGAGCTGGCCGTCCGGGTACTGCCCAAGCAGCAGGACGAGTTCACTTGCATGAGCTGCTTCCTGGTGCACCACCGCAGCCAGCTGGCCCGGGAGAAGAACGGTCAGCCGATCTGCCGCGACTGCGACTGAGGACGGGTCGGCCGTGACCGGCTCGACCCCTCCTCGGAAGCGCCGCTCCCCCCTGCCGGGAGCGGACCACGGACCGTCCGACGGTCCTCACGGCGCGCGTGACCAAGAGCGAGGCCCTTCCGGTACCCCAGGGACCGCGGGGGCCTCGCTCGAACCGGCCGACGGCACGGCTTCCCTGGCGCCGCCGACCGACCCCGCGCCCGTCGCACGGCGGCGGGCGGCGGCGATACGTGACACGGCCCGGGAAGGCGTCCGCAAGGGCGGCAGCCGCGCCAGGGCGGCCCTTGCGTACCTCACCGACCGGGTCGTCGAGAACGCCCCGCGGATCCCCGTACGGGACCTCGCGACCCTCCGCAAGCAGTTCCCCGATCTGGGGCCCGAACAACTCGCCGACAAGCTCGTCGCGGGCGCGGCGCTGGGCACCTCGACGGTCGGAGCGGGCGTCGGAGCCGCAGCGATGCTGCCCGTGCCGCCCGCGATGCCGACGGAGCTGGCCGCGGAGATCACCGGCGTCGCGGCCGTAGAACTGAAACTGATCGCCGAGCTGCACGAGGTGTACGGCGTACGACCGCCCGGGAACCTGACGCAGCGCACCGCCGCCTACCTCGACGCCTGGTCGGGAGAGCGCGGGATCGACGTGACGAAGCCGTCGACCTACGGCGGAGCGGTCAACAGCGGCCTGAAACAGCGGCTGCGGCAGCAGATCATGCGGCGCCTGGTGCGCGACCTGCCGAACCTGATGCCCTTCATGGTGGGAGCCGCCGTGGGCGCCCTGATGAACCGCCGGGACACCAGAAAGCTCGCGGCCCGCGTCCGCGCCGACCTCAGACGCATCCAGGTGCCCTGGGAAGCGCTGCCGGAACTGCCGCCCCTGGAGCAGCCGGCGGACCCGCTGACGCCGGAGGAGCTCGGGAAGGAACTCGGGCGCTGAGCCCCTACCGCGCGGCCTCCTGGGCCGCCTTCAGCGCCTGCGCCAGCCGCTCCGGCTCCCGCGTCGACAGATACAGGTACGGCGTCGGGTCCTCGGGGTCGGTGACCTCCACGCGCAGCGCCGTGGGGATGTAGGCGCGCAGCAGCATGAAGGCGCGGGTGTCCGCCTTGTGGGTACGCCAGGCCCGGGCCTGCTCCGCGTCCAGGACCTCCGCCTCGCCCAGCGCCGTCACCGGGATCTTCGCCTCGCCCGCGATCAGCGAACCGCCCACCACGCGGACCCGGACCGAACCGTAGGAGCTCGCCACGACCGCCGCCGCGGCGGTGCCGCCCACCAGGCCGCCCAGCATCGGCAGGGTGCCGAACGGCAGCAGGATCAGGGCCAGGGCGCACCCGGCCAGGACCGACACCAGCCACCAGGCGCGGGGGGCGGTGAGGCGTTCTTCGTAAGGGGCGGCGGAGAGCTGCATGAAGCCAAGCTTGGCACGGTGTCCGGAACCCGCCGACTCGCGGGTAAGGTCTGCGGCTGTGAGTGGTACTTCCGCAGCTCTGAAGCCTCCCGCCGACGCGGTGACACCCGTGCGCCATCCCGACGCCCCCGCGCCCGGCGAGCTTCTCGGCGCCCATTACGGACAGTGTTTCGGCTGTGGCGGCGACCAGCCGCACGGGCTGCACCTGGCGGCCCGGGCCGGCGAGGGCGTCCGCATCACCGCCGAGTTCACGGTGCAGCCCGCCCATCAAGGCGCGCCCGGCCTCGCGCACGGCGGGGTGCTGGCCACCGCGCTCGACGAGACCCTCGGCTCGCTGAACTGGCTGCTGCGGACCATCGCCGTGACCGGGCGGCTGGAGACCGACTTCGTGCGCCCCGTCCCGGTGGGCACGGTGCTCTATCTGGAGGCCGAGGTCACCGCGGTGGCGGGCCGCAAGATCTACTCGACCGCCACCGGGCGGATCGGCGGCCCCGACGGACCCGTCGCCGTCCGCGCCGACGCCCTCTTCATCGAGGTCAAGGTCGACCACTTCGTCGACCACGGCCGCAAGGAGGAGATCCAGGCGGCCATGGACGACCCGGACCAGCTCCGGCGGGCCCGCGCCTTCGAGGTGAACCCGTGAGCAGCGAATCCGTGAGCAGCGAATCAGAGAGCCGCGAACCCGAGAGCCGTGGTCCCGTGAGCCGTGGACCCGTGGACGTGCTGATCCGACGCGTCGAACCGGACGTACCGCTTCCGGCGTACGAGCACCCCGGTGACGCGGGAGCCGATCTGCGCACCACCGTCGCCCGCGAACTGCGGCCGGGGGAGCGGGCCGTGCTGCCCACGGGTGTGTCCATCGCGCTTCCCGAGGGGTACGCGGCCTTCGTGCACCCGCGATCCGGTCTCGCCGCCCGCTGCGGTGTCGCCCTCGTGAATGCCCCGGGGACGGTTGATGCCGGGTACCGTGGGGAGATCAAGGTGATCGTGGTGAATCTCGACCCGCACGAGCCTGTGCGGTTCGAGCGCTTCGACCGGATTGCCCAACTGGTGGTCCAGCAGGTCGAGAGGGTCCGCTTCCAGGAGGTGGCGGAGCTTCCCGGCTCGGCGCGGGCCGAAGGGGGCTTCGGGTCCACGGGCGGTCACGCCGCGGTGGGCGGGAAAAGCGGCACAAGCGGTCAGGCCGCCGTGGGCGGCCAGGCGGGTGGGAATCGATACGCTTCGGTCGTATCCGACCGGGAAGGACAGTGACGTGTTCGGACGTCGCAAGAAGAGGGATGCCGCCGAGGACGCGGCCGGCGAGGCCGAGCAGGTCGTCGACAGTGTCGACGCTGAGGCGGACGACGAGGTCGAGCGCGAGCGCGTGAGGCTCGCGCCGGGACCGCGGCCCGAAGGGCCCTGGGACAGCTCCGAGGTCAGCCGGCCCGACGAGGGCCGGGTGGACCTCGGCGGGCTGTTCGTGCCGGGCGTGGACGGCATGGAGTTGCGGGTCGAGGTCGCGGGCGACGCGATCGTCGCGGCGACCGTCGTGCTGCGCGACAGCGCCATCCAGCTCCAGGCCTTCGCCGCACCGAAGCGCGAGGGCATCTGGGGCGAGGTGCGCGAGGAGATCGCCACCGGCATCACCCAGCAGGGCGGCATCGTCGACGAGAGCGAGGGGCCGCTGGGCTGGGAGCTGCGCGCTCAGGTCCCGGTGCAGCTGCCGGACGGCACCGGCGGCTTCCAGGTCGTACGGTTCGTCGGCGTGGACGGTCCCCGCTGGTTCCTGCGCGGGGTGATCTCGGGTCAGGGCGCGGTGCAGCCGCAGGCGGCCGGCCTGCTCGAGCAGATCTTCCGGGACACGGTCGTGGTCCGCGGCGACGGCCCGATGGCGCCCCGCGACCCGATCGTCCTGCAGCTGCCGAACGACGCCCAGATGGTGCCCGAGGGCGTCCAGCAGGAGGAGGGCTCCCGCTTCGCCGGTGGCATGGGTCAGCTCCAGCGCGGACCGGAGATCACCGAGGTCCGGTAGCCGTAACAGGTGTCAGAGGGCCGCACCCGTCGTCGGGTGCGGCCTTTCTTCGTGCGCACAGCCGTTGAACGGGCGGGCGACGGACGGCGATACTGGCGCCGGGCCGACGGGGGAGGCGACATGAGCAGCCGGGTGCTCACCGGGACCATGGTGCGCGTCGAGGACGTCCACAAGTCCTACGGCCACGGAGCCGCCGCCGTGCACGCCCTGCGTGGAGTTTCCTTCGAGGTGGCGCGCGGCGAACTCGTCGCCCTCAAAGGACGCTCCGGATCCGGGAAGACGACACTGCTGAACATCGTCGGCGGACTCGACGCGCCCGACGCCGGACGCGTCGAGGTCGACGGACTGGACCTGGCCGGGCTGGACGAGGACGGGCTGCTCGCGCTGCGCCGCGACCGCGTCGGCTTCGTCTTCCAGTCCTTCGGACTCATCCCGATCCTCACCGCCGCCGAGAACGTCGGCGTCCCGATGCGGCTGCGCCGGACCGACCAGCGAGAACGCGAGGAGCGCGTGCAGCTGCTGCTGTCCCTGGTCGGTCTGGCCGACCACGCGGCGCAGCGCCCCGGCGAGCTGTCCGGCGGCCAGCAGCAGCGCGTCGCCATCGCCCGCGCGCTCGCCAACGGCCCCGCCCTGATCGTCGCCGACGAGCCCACCGGCCAGCTGGACGCGGAGACCGGCCACCACGTCATGGAACTGCTGCGGGCCGTCGTGCACAGCGAGCAGTCGCCCGCGCTCGGCTTCGGCCGGGCGGAGGGGCCGCCCTGCGTGCTCGTCGCCACGCACGACGCCAACCTGCTCGACCTGGCCGACCGGGTGCTGGAACTGAGCGACGGCGAGATCGTCGAACGCTGACGACCACCGGGCGGATGTGCGGGACGCGGCCGGCCCGTATGGTGGAGTCTGATCCGTCACGTTCCCGGCATTTCCGTACAGGGCGGGACAGGGCCACCGGTTCGACAGACGGCGGCGTACGGCCCGTACGCGCCGGTTCGGGGCGGCGCACGGCGGGTACGTAACCGTCAGTGCACCCCGGTAGGCTTCAGACATGAGTGCTGTTCCTCGTTCCGAAAAGCCGGTGGGCCGGTTCCGGCGCATGCTCGACCGGCTCTCCTCGTCCCAGGAGGACCTGGAGTCGGAGGAGCTGCGGGAGGACGCCGAGACGGCGGGTTGCACCCGGATCGGTGACTGCGGCGACCGACAGGTCGTCTCGGTTACTGGTACCTTGCGCACGGTCACGCTGCGCCCGCGGGCCGGGGTACCGGCCCTGGAGGCCGAGCTGTTCGACGGCACCGGCTCCCTGGACGTGGTGTGGCTCGGCAGGCGTTCCATAGTGGGGATAGAGCCGGGGCGCAGGCTGATCGCATCGGGCCGGATCTCGATGAGCCGGGGCCGCCGGGTGCTGTTCAACCCCAAATACGAACTGAGACCCCTCGGACGGGAGTAGCCGGTGACGTCACTCGACAAGCCGACGACCGAAGACACCACTCAGCAGGACGACGCCCGGGCGGTGACCGAGGCCGCGCTTTTCGAGGCGTTCGGCGGTGTCCGGGGCATGGTCGAGACGGTGCTGCCCGGCCTCCTGTTCGTCACCATCTTCACCATCAACAAGGACCTGCACTGGTCGGCCATCGCCGCCCTCGCCGTGTCCCTGCTGCTGGTGGTGGTCCGGCTGGCCATGCGGGACACCGTCAAGCACGCCTTCAGCGGCGTCTTCGGCGTGGTCTTCGGCGTGGTCTTCGCGATGATGACGGGCAACGCCAAGGACTTCTACCTGCCCGGCATGCTGTACACGCTGGGCCTGGCGCTGACGTACATCATCACGACGCTGGCCGGTGTGCCGCTGATCGGCCTCATGCTCGGCCCGGTCTTCAAGGAGAACCTCTCCTGGCGCACCCGCAACCCGGGCCGCAAGGCCGCCTACGCGAAGGCCAGCTGGGCCTGGGGACTGATCCTGCTCGCCAAGTGCGCGATCCTCTTCCCGCTGTACTGGTGGGCCGACACCACGCAGCTGGGCTGGGTCCTGGTCGCGCTGAAGATCCCGCCCTTCCTGCTCGCCGTATGGCTGACCTGGGTGTTCCTCGCCAAGGCGCCCGCTCCCATCGACGTCTTCGCCGAGATGGAGGCGGAGGAGAAGGCCGAGCGGGAGCGGAAGGCCGAGCAGGAGGCGGACGCGGCGGCGCCGGAGCGCGGGGAGACCACGAGCGGACGGCACCGCCGGGAGCCGTAGGCGCCGGTACGACCAGGTGTACGACGTGCGTGAGGGGCGCCCGGATCTCCGGGCGCCCCTCACGCGTACACGTACCGGCCGCGGCGCTCAGCCCGCGGTGTCCTTCCGCCGCACCGACAGCAGGTCCTCCAACTGCTCCTCGCGGGCCTGCGCGGCGACGAACAGCAGCTCGTCGCCCGGCTCCAGGGAGTCGTCGCGGGACGGGGTCAGCACGCGGGTGCCGCGGATGATGGTCACCAGGGAGGTGTCCTCGGGCCACTCCACGTCGCCGACCTGCGTGCCGGCCAGCGCCGACTCCTCCGGCAGGGTCAGCTCGACCAGGTTGGCGTCGCCGTGGCTGAAGCGGAGCAGGCGGACCAGGTCACCGACGCTCACCGCCTCCTCGACCAGCGCCGACATCAGACGCGGGGTCGACACGGCGACGTCCACGCCCCACGCCTCGTTGAACAGCCACTCGTTCTTCGGATTGTTCACGCGGGCGACCACCCGCGGCACGCCGTACTCCGTCTTCGCCAGCAGCGAGACGACCAGGTTGACCTTGTCGTCGCCGGTCGCGGCGATCACGACGTTGCAGCGCTGGAGGGCCGCCTCGTCCAGGGATGTGATCTCGCAGGCGTCGGCGAGCAGCCACTCCGCCTGCGGGACGCGCTCGACCGAGATGGCGGTCGGCGCCTTGTCGACGAGCAGGACCTCGTGGCCGTTCTCCAGCAGCTCGCCCGCGATCGAGCGGCCGACCGCGCCGGCACCGGCAATGGCGACCCGCATCAGTGACCGCCCTCCTCTTCGGGACCCTTGGCGAACGCCGCCTCGACCTTGTGGACCTCGTCGGTGCGCATCATCACGTGCACCAGGTCGCCCTCCTGCAGCACCGTCTGCGAGGACGGCAGGATCGCCTCGCCGAGGCGGGTCAGGAACGCCACCCGGACGCCCGTCTCCTCCTGCAGCTTGCTGATCTTGTGGCCGACCCAGGCCGGGGAGGTGTGCACCTCGGCGAGCTGGACGCCCCCGGTGGGGTCGCGCCACAGCGGCTCGGCGCCCGAGGGGAGCAGCCTGCGCAGCATCTGGTCGGCCGTCCAGCGGACGGTCGCCACCGTGGGAATGCCCAGGCGCTGGTAGACCTCGGCGCGGCGGGGGTCGTAGATACGGGCGGCGACGTTCTCCACGCCGAACATCTCGCGGGCCACGCGCGCCGCGATGATGTTGGAGTTGTCGCCGCTGGAGACGGCGGCGAAGGCGCCGGCCTCCTCGATGCCGGCCTCGCGCAGGGTGTCCTGGTCGAAGCCGACCCCGGTCACCCGGCGGCCGCCGAAGCCGGGGCCGAGACGACGGAAGGCGGTGGGGTCCTGGTCGACGACGGCGACCGTGTGCCCCTGTTGCTCCAGCGTATGGGCGAGAGCGGAACCTACTCTTCCGCAGCCCATGATGACGATGTGCACGACCGTCCTTCCGGTTTCCAGATACTGCTCGGTCACATCAGGTTCTCAGACCGACGCCCAAGCTACACACGCGCGGTAGGACGGCGGCACCCCCGTGCGTGGTTGCCCCTCGGGGCGGTGACGGTCAGCGGCGGCTGATGCTGCGGACGCTCGCAAGTGTCAGGATTCCGAGGCCGAGGAGGGCCGTCGCGGCGCCGATCAGCTCTGCGGTGCTGGGCATGGGACCTCCTGGTGGCGGCAAGGGCCGGTAAACGAGCGGGGGTTTGTCATATAGGCATGCGGGTGCCGTCGGCTGCGGAATCCGCAGCCGGGACGGCCCCGTTTTCACCCGGTGGGCAGATGCGGGGTGGCGGGTGGCTGGTCACTCGTTCGAACGCCTACGATGCTCTGTTGTGTCCAAACTGACCGACGTGCCCAAGCGGATTCTCATCGGGCGCGCACTGCGCAGCGATCGGCTGGGGGAAACCCTCCTGCCGAAGCGCATCGCCCTACCCGTCTTCGCCTCCGACCCGCTGTCCTCCGTGGCGTACGCCCCGGGGGAGGTGCTGCTGGTCCTGTCCATCGCGGGCGTGTCGGCGTACCACTTCAGCCCCTGGATCGCGCTCGCCGTCGTCGTGCTCATGTTCACGGTGGTCGCCTCCTACCGGCAGAACGTGCACGCCTACCCCAGCGGCGGCGGCGACTACGAGGTGGCGACCACCAACCTCGGCCCCCGCGCGGGTCTGACCGTCGCCAGCGCCCTGCTCGTCGACTACGTCCTCACCGTCGCCGTCTCGATCGCCTCCGGCATCGAGAACCTCGGCTCCGCGATCCCGTTCGTCGTCGAGCACAAGGTGGCCTGCGCGGTCTCCGTGATCGTGCTGCTGACGCTGATGAACCTGCGCGGCGTGAAGGAGTCCGGCAAGCTCTTCGCGATCCCGACGTACGTCTTCGTCGCGGGCGTCTTCATCATGATCGCGTGGGGCGCGTTCCGCGGACTCGTCCTCGGCGACAGCATGCGGGCGCCGACCTCCGAGTACACGATCCGGGCCGAGCACCAGGGGCTCGCCGGGTTCGCGCTGGTCTTCCTGATGCTGCGCGCCTTCTCCTCCGGCTGCGCCGCGCTCACCGGCGTCGAGGCGATCTCCAACGGCGTCCCCGCCTTCCGCAAGCCCAAGTCGAGGAATGCGGCGACCACGCTGGCGATGATGGGCCTGCTGGCGGTGACCATGTTCTGCGGCATCATCGTCCTCGCCCTGACCACCAAGGTCAGGATGGCCGAGAACCCGGCGACCGACCTGCTGAAGAACGGCGTCGGGGTCGGCGCCGGCTATGTGCAGAACCCGGTGATCACCCAGGTCGCCGAGGCCGTCTTCGGCAAGGGCAGCTTCCTGTTCGTGGTGCTCGCCGCGGCCACCGCCCTGGTGCTGTTCCTGGCCGCCAACACCGCCTACAACGGCTTCCCGGTGCTCGGCTCGATCCTCGCCCAGGACCGCTACCTGCCCCGCCAGCTGCACACCCGCGGCGACCGGCTCGCCTTCTCCAACGGCATCGTGCTCCTGGCGGGCGCGGCGATGCTGCTCGTCGTCATCTACGGCGCCGACTCCACCCGGCTGATCCAGCTCTACATCGTCGGCGTGTTCGTGTCCTTCACGCTCAGCCAGACCGGCATGGTCCGCCACTGGAACCGCCATCTGGCCGTGGAGAAGGACCCCGCCCGGCGCAGCCACATGGTGCGCTCGCGCGCGATCAACACCTTCGGCGCCTTCTTCACCGGCCTGGTGCTGGTCGTCGTGCTGGTCACCAAGTTCACCCACGGCGCCTGGGTCGCCCTGCTCGGCATGGTGATCTTCTACGCGACGATGACGGCCATCCGTAAGCACTACGACCGGGTGTCGGAGGAGATCGCGGCCCCCGAGGGCCCCAGCGACGACAGCGTGCGGCCGTCCCGCGTGCACTCCGTCGTGCTGATCTCCAAGATCCACCGGCCGACGCTGCGGGCGCTGGCGTACGCCAAGCTGATGCGCTCGGACACCCTGGAGGCCCTCAGCGTCAACGTCGACCCGGCGGAGACCAAGCTGCTGCGCGAGGAGTGGGAGCAGCGCGGCATCGACGTACCGCTGAAGGTGCTCGACTCGCCGTACCGGGAGATCACCCGGCCGGTCATCGAGTACGTCAAGGGCCTGCGCGCCGAGTCGCCGCGCGACGCGGTGTCCGTGATCATCCCCGAGTACGTGGTCGGCCACTGGTACGAGCACCTGCTGCACAACCAGAGCGCCCTCAGGCTGAAGGGCCGGCTGCTGTTCACGCCGGGCGTGATGGTCACCTCCGTCCCCTACCAGCTGCAGTCCTCCGAGGCGGCCAAGCTCCGCGCCCGCAGGCGGCAGGAGTGGAACGCGCCGGGTTCGGTGCGCCGTGGTCCGGCCCAGCAGCGGGCCAAGGAGACACCGGCGCCGAAGTAGACTGGTGGGCTGTTGTCCCGCCCGTTCCCCCTCTCGCTACTGGAGTCACCCCGCCATGCAGGCAGAACCGAAGAATTCGCAGGCGGGGTCCCCGGCCGGCTCGCCCGGATCCCTCGTGGGGGAGGAGTACGAGGTCGAGGTCGGCCCCGTCGCCCACGGCGGCCACTGCATCGCCCGCACGTCCGAGGGGCAGGTGCTGTTCGTCCGGCACACGCTGCCCGGTGAACGGGTCGTGGCCCGGGTCACCGAGGGCGAGGAGGGGGCCCGGTTCCTGCGCGCGGACGCCGTGCGGGTGCTGTCGGCGTCCAAGGACCGCATCGAGGCGCCCTGCCCCTACGCCGGTCCCGGCCGCTGCGGCGGCTGCGACTGGCAGCACGCCAAGCCGGGGGCGCAGCGCCGGCTCAAGGGCGAGGTCGTCGAGGAGCAGCTCCGGCGCCTGGCCGGTCTCACCCCCGAGGAGGCCGGCTGGGACGGCACGGTGGTGCCGGCCGAGGGCGACAAGCTGCCCGCCGGGCAGGTGCCGCAGTGGCGTACGCGCGTGCAGTACGCGGTCGACGCCGACGGGCACGCCGGTCTGCGCCGGCACCGCTCGCACGAGGTGGAACCGATCGACCACTGCATGATCGCCGCCGAGGGCGTCAGCGAGCTGGGCATCGAGAAGCGTGACTGGAGCGGCATGGCGTCGGTGGACGCGATCGCGGCGACCGGCTCGCAGGACCGGCAGGTGATCCTCACGCCGCAGCCGGGCGCCCGCCTGCCGATCGTGGAGCTGGACCGGCCGGTGTCGGTGATGCGGGTCGAGGAGAAGGACGGCGGCGTCCACCGCGTCCACGGCCGCCCGTTCGTCCGCGAACGCGCCGACGGACGCACCTACCGCGTCGGCAGCGGCGGCTTCTGGCAGGTCCATCCGAAGGCGGCGGACACCCTGGTGACCGCGGTCATGCAGGGCCTGCTGCCGCGCAAGGGCGAGATGGCGCTCGACCTGTACTGCGGCGTCGGCCTGTTCGCGGGCGCGCTCGCGGACCGGCTCGGCGACCAGGGCGCGGTCCTCGGTATCGAGTCCGGCAAGCGCGCGGTCGAGGACGCCCGGCACAACCTCGCCGGCTTCGACCGCGTCCGCATCGAGCACGGCAAGGTCGAGTCGGTCCTGCCGCGCACCGGCATCACCGAGGTCGACCTGATCGTCCTGGACCCGCCTCGCGCGGGAGCGGGCCGCCGCACGGTGGAGCACCTGTCCTCCCTGGGCGCCCGCCGCATCGCCTACGTCGCCTGTGACCCGGCCGCCCTGGCCCGGGACCTCGCGTACTTCCGGGACGGCGGCTACCGGGTGCGGACGCTGCGGGCGTTCGACCTGTTCCCGATGACGCACCATGTGGAGTGCGTGGCGATCCTCGAGCCCGCAGGCAAGGGGTCCTGAACTGGCCGGCCGAAGAGGGCCGGCGTGGTCGTGTCTTCCTGGCTTCGCGGGGTCAGTGGCCGGCCGCGTCGAGCAGAGCGGAGTAGCGCAGGCGGAGCGCGCGCTCCATGCTCGCCAGAACGGCCCCGGCCCCCAGGGCGAGGTTCAGCCAGAGCGGCAGGTGTATCGGTGCTTCGAACGTCCCGACCCGCTGAGTGACGGGAGGAATGTGAGAGAGGGGTTCGGCGAGCTGCAACAGGTTCAGGCCCACTCCGATGACGAGCAGCAGCGCCGATCCGATGCCGATCGCCCGGCTCAGTCCCGGATGGCGGGCGCCGAAGCGGGCCCGCCGTCCCTCCGCCGAGGCCGGGTCGGGCGCGAGCTGACACGGCTGCCCGCCCAAGGGGCGGTAGTGGCAGCGCCTGACGCCGTAGGCACTCATCGCCACCTCGATGACACCCCCGTCGACGGGGAAGACCGCAGGCAGTTTCGACTCGGCCACGTGCCTGCCGTTCAGGAACAGATGCGCCCGGATCCGGCCGTTGTCCAACCGCGCCCAGTGCCTCACGTCGACGGCATGCAGCCGGGCGTGCCCGTCGGCACCGGGAAGCCGTAACCAGAACAGGGAGCGCAGGGGGAGCTGCCACCAGCGGAACCGCTGCAGTTCCCTGCCGTCTCCCGGCTTGAGGCGCCTCGATGCCGCCCACCGCTGCCCACGCCATGCTCCACCCCTCGCACATCAGCCGCACCACTACTAGTACAGCGTGTTAGAAGAAACGCTAGCACGCTGTACTAGTACGGCGTGCTAGTACAGTGAGGGGGCTGGGGAGAAGCGAAGGAGAGCGGGCATGGAAACACGCGAGAAGATCCTCCAGGCCGCTGCAGAGATGATCGCCGAGGACATGACGGCGAAGCTGAGCGTGCGAGCGGTCGCCGCGCGGGCGGGAGTGAGCACCGGCTCGCTGAGGTTTCACTTCCCCACCCAGCGCGCCCTGCAGGACAGCCTGCTCGCGCGGATCTACGAACACCTGCTGCCCGGCGACCCGATCCGGGACCAGGCATTGCCGCCCCGCGAACGGCTGCTGAACTGCCTGCGGCAGGTTCTCGCACCGCTCGGCACCAACGAAGACGCGCGAACCGCATGGGGCGCGATGTACCGGACCTTCATCGAGCCCGAGCCGACCGAATCGGTACGCGCCGCATATCTCGGCCATGAGCGGGAGGCGGAGCGCCGGGTCGAACACTGGCTGGCCGTGCTCGCCGAGGAAGGCGCACTGCCCCCGGGAGACCACACCCGCAACGTCAGGTTCCTCCTCGCCGTCCTCAACGGACTCTCGGTTCAACGCGCCCTGCCCACCCGCGAATCCGTCCTCATCGCCGAGACCGACACCCTCAACGCCGCCGTCGACCACGTCCTCTCCACCTGCCCCCCATCACCCGCCGGGCCGACTCGCCCGTGAACCGAACCAACCCCCCCGCACCGGTTACCCCGACGGGTGGGGGCGCGAGAGCACGGTGAGACGTGCACCACCTTGTGCAGACCGGAGTGTTCGGCGGCGACCCGCTCGATGAGCACGTTGCCGACCGTGGAGTCCTTGACGACGACCGCAGTCACCAGCACGGCCGGTAGGTAGCAGGTAGGGGATGCCGGCGATGATGCTGCGGCGGCGGACCGAGAAGTGCTTGCCGGCAGGGCGTGGAGACCTCCACTGTCGGCGTACGCTCCCGCAGCGGGCCGTTTGTGTGGAGTGGGTGTTACGAAACCAGCGACGGGCGCCGTGTGACAGGCGGGACCCACTGGTCCTCGACGGTTCGCTCCGTCCGGTTGACCTCGGCCCATATGGCGTCGAGGGACAGGCCGAGGGTGTCGGCGATCGCCGCGATGGTCGGGAAGGCGGGGGTGGCCACACGGCCGGACTCGATCTTCCGCAGGGTTTCCGGCGAGATGTGCGAAGCGAGCGCCACGTCCAGCATCGAGCGGCTGCCCCGGGCTCGGCGGAGCAGGGCGCCAAGGCGCTGTCCGCGTTCTACCTCGGCGGGGGTGAGCGGCAACCTGACCATGACCCCATTCTAATACCGGTACAGTTAGACCGGGATAGTTATTGGACGTACGTGAGAGGTCCCCCATGATCGAGATCCTGAACTCCGCGCGGCTCGAGCGGGCGAGGGGCACCGGCGCTCTGGTCGGAGACATCCTGCACACACTGAAGCAGCGCAGCACGGTCGGGACGAACCTGCTGGACATCGACCAGTGGGCCAAAGAGATGATCACCGAGGCGGGAGCGCAGTCCTGCTACGTCGATTACGCGCCTTCCTTCGGGCGCGGCCCGTTCGGGCACTACATCTGCACGGCCGTCAACGACGGAGTGCTCCACGGGCTGCCTCACAACTACACGCTGGCAGACGGGGATCTGCTGACTCTGGACCTCGCAGTAGCCAGAGGCGGGGTGGCCGCAGACGCCGCGATCAGCTTTCTGGTGGGCAGAGCCAGGCCGGCGGAGAGCGTCGCGATGATCGAGACGACCGAACGCGCACTGGCCGCCGGCATCGCCGCCGCCAAGCCCGGGGCGCGCATCGGTGATCTCTCTCACGCCATCGGCACGGTCCTCAGTGCGGCGGGCTACCCGATCAACACCGAGTTCGGAGGCCATGGCATCGGCTCGACCATGCACCAGGACCCCCACATCGCGAACACCGGACGGCCAGGCCGTGGATACAAGCTGCGCCCCGGACTGCTGCTGGCCCTGGAGCCCTGGGTCATGGCCGACACTGCCACACTCCTCACCGACGCCGACGGCTGGACGCTGCGCAGCGCGACAGGCTGCCGGACCGCGCACAGCGAGCACACCATCGCCATCACCGACAGCGGAGCCGAAATCCTCACCCTGCCCACGCAGGCACGACCATAAGAGGACGCTGTCACGAGGAGCTCAGCGGGCAGGGTGCGCCGCCGTCGATGCTCGTCGTCCTCGACAGTCTCGAAGGGGTGCAGGCACTGACCGGGGCCTCATTGAGCAAGCGGGTCAGCTACGCCACACGTGACGACCTCGACCTGGCGGACGAGGGCTGAGCGGGGACGAACCGTGGTGCCACCGCTCGCCGCCGGTCACGTCGACGCCAGTGCCTCTGTGGGAGGAAGGCGTGCCGCGCGGACCGAGGGGTAGACACCGGCCGCCATGCCGATCAGCACGGCGCCGAGGCAGCCACCCGTGACCGAGATCAGCGGGATCACCGTCGGCCAGCCCTGACAGTGCGCGTAGCCGATGTCGGCGAGGACACCGAACAAGGTTCCGGCAAGGGCGCCGAGCAGCGACAGGCCCACGGACTCGGCGAGGAACTGGACGCGTATCTGACCGCGGGTCGCGCCCAGTGCCCGGCGCAGCCCGATGTCCCTTCGGCGCTCCAGGACCGAGATGACCATGGTGTTGGCCACGCCGATTCCGCCTACCAGCAGTGCGACACCGGCCAGGCCCAGGAAGAGGGAGGAGAAGGTGTTCTGCGTGGCGCGCTTGGCCGCCAGGGCGTCGGACGGGCGGCTGACCTGGACCTGCCCCGGCTGCTCCGGGAACACGGTGGCGGGGAGTACGCTCCGTACGTCCTCCAGATAGGCCTCCCGTGCCTTGACGTAGATGACCGTGGGATTTCCCTCGAAGCGCAGTGTCTTCTTGGCGGCCGGCCATCCCGTCAGTACGGCGTTGTCGAGATCGTCGGAAAGCGGTACGGAGTGCAGGATGCCGATCACGGTGAACCACGACTTGTTGATCTGTATCTGTGGAGCCGGGTCGTTCTCGGGGATTTCCCCGATGCCGAGTCGGCCGGCGGCCCGGTAGCCCAGTACGGCCGTGGGAAACTGCTCGTCGGCGGCGCTGAAGAACCTTCCCGAGGAGACTTTTCCGCCCACCACGCTCAGCAGGTCGCGTCGGGCCGCGAGCACACTGAGTCCGGTACCGGAGAAGTCGTCATCACCGACGAGGTCGGAACGCTGGACCACGGCATGGGTGTTGGCCACCGCGCTCGCCTCGGTGACCGGTTTGATGCGGCGCACCATGTCGACCGATTCCTCGGGCAGTTCGACCGGCACGGCCTGTCCCGAAAACGGCTGCACCCGCAGCATGTTGGACCCGAGCGCCGTTATCTCGTCCATCAGCGCCCGCTGGCTGGAGGCCGGGATCCCGGTCACCACCATCATCGTGGCGACGCCGATCGAGATGCCGAGCGCCGACAGCGCGGCGCGCAGCTTGCGGGTGCGCAGGCCGAGGAGCCCCAGGCCCAACAGATCGAGAAAGGCGAGACGCACCGGCTTGATCTTGTCTTCGGTACGCCGGGAAAAGCGCCGCAGCGCGGCGCGGGACGGCTTGGCGGGGGCGGTCATGACGGGCTTCCGGTCAGTGCGGTGTCCGTGACCAGGCGACCGTCACGCATGTGAACCCTGCGTGGCAACTGGTCGGCGATGTCACGGTCGTGAGTGATGAGCGCGATCGTGGTGCCCGCCGCGTTGAGATCGGTCAACAGGGCGAGCGCCGCGGCGCCGTTGGCGGTGTCGAGTGCGCCGGTCGGCTCGTCGGCGAGGACCAGAGCCGGCTCATGGACCACCGCGCGGGCGATGGCGACCCGTTGACGCTCCCCTCCGGAGAGCTGCCCCGGCAGATGGCCGGCCCGACGGGCGAGTCCGACCCGGGCCAGGGCCTCCTCGGCCAGTTTCTTCCGGTACTTCCTGGGCACCCCGGCGTACAGCAGGCCGGTCGCCACGTTCTCCGCCGCGGTGAGCCCGTCCGTGAGATGGAAGTGCTGGAAGACGAAACCCAGGCGCCGCCCGCGCAGGGCGGACAGTTGGCGGTCGGACAACTCCGCCACGTCCTGCCCCTCGATGACCACGCTGCCGCTGGTGGGCGCGGCCAGCGTGCCCATGATGTTGAGCAGGGTGGACTTGCCGGAGCCGGAAGGGCCGAGGATGGCCAGCAGTTCGCCCTGTGAGACGGACAGGGAGACCCGGTCGAGGGCTCTCACCTCGGGGGGGTAGGTCACGCTCGCCTCGCGCACGCTGAGGACCTGGGTCATGCCGTGGTGTCCACCTTCATGCCCTCGCTGACGCCCTGGCCGCTGATCTCGACCAGTCCCTGGGCGAACATGCCCGTGTCGACCGGGACGAGCCTGCCGCCGGAGAGCCGGACCGCGTACCCTCCCTCGCGCAGGGCGAGCAGGGCGCCGACCGGGACGGCGAGTACGTTCTTCTTCGACTCCCCCTGGAACCGGGCCTGGACGGGAGCGGAGTCGATGCTCCTGGCGGAGTGTGGGTCGTCCAGCGACACGGTGACGTTGGTCTTGGTCTGCCCGGTGCCGCCCGACTCTCCCTGGTCTCCCTGCTGTCCCTGCACGATGGTGCTGATCGCGGCGACCCGGCCCGGGATGGTGGTCCGGTCGGGCAGCACCACGGTGACCTGTTGGCCCGACTTGACGGACCCCATGTCGAGCGACTCCACCGGCACGGTCACGGACTTGGTGGTGGCGGTCACCGTCATCAGGTCTCCCGGCGCCTCGTCCCCGGGCTGGGCGAGGACGTCGGAGACCCGCACCGCCGACTTCGTCACCACCACGTCGGAGAAGTCGAGGATGCCGGTCTGATCCATGCCCACGGCCTTCTGCCAGCGTTTGATCGCGGACATCAGGGATGTGGTGAGCACACCGTCGCCCTCCTTGACCGTGGACTGCGACGGACCCGGGCTCGGTGAACCCTCCTGTGACGCATCGGTTCCTCGGCCCGCTCCGCCGTCCGGGGACGGGGACGGGGACGGGCCGGCCGGGGGCGTGGTCTCCCCGTGCTCGGGGCCCGTTGTCACGGACGCGGGGGCGCCCGCGGACGCCTGCTGCCGGACGACCGTGCCCGGCGCCGGCTGTGCCCCGATGTCGTAGCCGAGAGCCCTGAGGTTGTCGGCGACGACTCGTATGTCACGGCCGACGCTGCCGGGGGTGTCGAGCCTGCGGTACAAGGGTGTGCTGCCGTAGAAGATCACGGCGGGACGCTCGTCGACGCGGTACAGCGGCCGGCCGCGTTCGACCGTCGCACCCCGGTTCGGAAGCCACGTCACCCGTCCTTCGCCGGCACTGCGGATCGTCCGCGTGGAGTCGTAGCCGAGCATGCCCTGCATCTCTCTGCTGCCCGACAGATCCGTTCTGACCACGGCGATCTGTTTGACCTTCGGGCCGGACTCGGGTTCGGAGCCGGTCCCGCCCCGGCCGGCCCACAACAGTCCGGCGCCCGTTCCTCCTGCCAGCAGCACGGCGACGATGGCGAGATACAGGGCCTTCTTCTTCCGGCGGGCCGCCCT
The DNA here is from genome assembly GCF_055569945.1 of Streptomyces sp. NPDC031340. Lineage (NCBI taxonomy): Bacteria > Bacillati > Actinomycetota > Actinomycetes > Kitasatosporales > Streptomycetaceae > Streptomyces > Streptomyces sp. NPDC031340. Next base: position 174,560 of record NZ_JBVIIE010000006.1, on the reverse strand, counting down.
CGGCCTGCGGGGGTCGCCCTCCTCCTGGACCGTCACCCGCAGGGCCATGGTGTCCCCGGCGTCGCGCTCACTCGCCACCGAACGCCTCGATCATGCATTCCTTGTCGATCTGGTCGGCGTTCCTGGGCTGAGTCACACCGGGCTTGTAGTTCCAGCCGCCTCCGTCAGGAAGGGGGTTCACCTTGAGCCCCCTGCGGTTGTCGCACGTGATCCACTTGCTGTAGTCGTTCATGTAGTCGGGGTTTTTCTTCGGGTCCAGCTCCGGGGGCGGCAGGGGCCTCTTTCCGAGGCAAGCCTTTTCCACTTCCGGACGCTCTTTGGCCACATCAATACCGGGGAACCACAGTGTTCCGGGATCGGCTTCCGGCATTTTGCTCCCCTTCGACGGAATGGGCACTCCGTGATCCTTGAGGCAGCGCAGGTAGCCCTGGTACATGCGGATTTCCTCGATTTGCGTGGTGTCCAGTCGAATCTGGGGGCGGCCGGAATCGGAATCATCGGCCGCCGGGCTCCCAGTCACCCCGCCCTCTGCGTCTCCACCGGATTCCGTGACGGAGACGACTCCGCCTTTCTTGCTCTCGGCGTCTCCCCCGGAGGAGCAGCCGGTGATCAGCGTCACCGTCAGAACGGCGCAGGAGAGGAAGAGCTTCTTCTCGTTCAGCATGCCTGGAAGCGTGACAAGGCTTTGTCAGAAAGGTGTCAACATTTCCCTTCAGCGGATCCCTGCATGCGTTTGTCAGGAAGTTGTCATGAAATGGAACAGGATTCGCCGACGTTCACCACGCGCTCCGCAGGCTTATCATCGGGCCATGTCCGCATACGTACTGGTGGCCGAAGACGACGAAAAGCAGGCAGAACTGATCCGTCGTTACCTGGTGCACGACGGCCATGCCGTGACCGTGGTGCACGACGGGCCGACAGCCCTCGAGAAGGCCGCAAAGCGGCCACCTGATCTGCTCGTTCTCGACTGGATGCTGCCCGGTATGGACGGGCTGGAGATATGCCGACGTATACGCGCCACGGGTGATATGCCCATTCTGATGCTCACTGCCCGCTCCACCGAGGACGATCTGCTGCTGGGCCTGGACATCGGGGCAGACGACTACATGATCAAGCCGTTCAGGCCGCGCGAACTGGTGGCCCGCATCCGGACCCTGCTGCGGCGCACCCGGCAGGAGCGCGCGGAGGATGTGCTCCTGAAGGCCGGCCCGCTGACCGTGGCCCCGGACCGGCATGAGGTGTCCGTCAACGGCCGCCCGGTGGACTGCACTCCCGGCGAATTCCGCCTGCTCAGCACCTTGATAGCCGCACCCGAGCGGGTCTTCACCCGGGCTCAGCTGCTGCACTGCATCAGCGACCACGGCCGAGCCGTCACCGAACGCACCGTGGACATGCACATGGTGAACCTGCGGAAGAAGATCGAGATCTCGCCGCGCAGACCGGAGCTGCTGCTGACCGTCCACGGCGTCGGATACAAACTGTCCCGAGGCCGCCGTGACGTCTGAAGTCCCCCTGCGCAACAGCCTGCTGTTCCGGCTCCTGGTCACCTCCGTGCTGATCTCCCTGGTGTCCATCGGGGCCACGGCCTGGCTGACGGTACGCGGCACCACCGTCGCCATCGAGCAGGAGCGGGGCCAGGTCCTCGCGGACGACGCCACCATCCAGGACACCCTGGAGGGTTTCGCCGCGACACACCGCGACTGGAACGGTATCGAGCGCACCGTCCTGGATCTCTCCCGGTCGACGGGGCGCACCATCGTCCTGACCACGCGGGCGCGCCGGATCATCGCCGCGTCGCACCGGCCGGCCGCGGAACGGCTGCCCCTCGACCAGAGCGCGGTGATCGATCCGCTGCACGTCGCTCCGTCCACGGATCAGGGTGCGGGCCGGGCGGAGCAGGCCTCCCGCATCGACCCACGAGCCGTCGGCCCCTACCGCCTGCCCGCCGAGGAGCGGGCGAAGCTGCGACAGGTCGCCCGCGATGAGGTCGACTGCCTCTACCACCGGACGGGGGTACGCGCGCAGATCGTCGAGGAGGCCAGTGGCAGGCCCGCCCTGCGCACGACCAGGACCTCGGGGGAATTCATCCCGGCCTGCGAGTCCAAGGGCCTGAGCGTGCCCACCCCGACCGAGGCCGCGGCCCTCGCCGAACTCACCGGACTCGTCCGCGGCTGCGCCGAGCGCAACCACCTGCGCCTGCCCGAACCGCTGACCATCGCGATGGACTTCCGGATGGACGGCGACGACTCCACGGAGAGTTCCGCCGCTGTGGACGACTGTGTGGAAGAGGGCCGGCGGGAGCAGTTGGCGGCGTATGTCGCCCCCGCGGCCCTGCTGTTCGTCATCAGTCCACCCCGTACGGCCACCGCCGCCTTCGACCTGTCACCGGCCGGAACCCTCCGGGTCCTGGCCACCACCGGTCTGGTCCTGGCCGCGACCGTCGCCGTGACCGCCGTCATCGCGATCAGGCTGGTACGTCCGCTGCGCACGCTGACCGCCGCGGCGCGCGCCCCCTCGGGCCGGCACCTCCGTATCCCCGTCACCGCGAAGGACGAGACCGGCTATCTGGCCGCCGCCCTCAACGACCTGTCGGAACGCCGCGAACGCACCGACGAGCAGCGCCGGGTCATGGTCAGTGACATCGCCCACGAACTGCGCACACCCCTCACCAACATCCGCGGCTGGCTGGACGCGGCACAGGACGGCCTGGCCGAGACCGACTCGGCGCTCCTCACCTCGCTGCAGGAGGAGGCGGAACTCCTCCAGCACATCGTGGACGACCTTCAGGTGCTTGCCGCAGCCGACGCCGGCACCCTGCGCCTGCGTCCAGAGGAACTGGACCTCCGCGAGCTGATCGAGCAGGTCATGAGCGCGCACCGTGCGACCGCGCACGCCGGCGGTGTCGAGACCGCCGTGCACGCCCCGGACGGTCTCTCGGTCCACGCAGACCCGGTCCGCCTCCGCCAAATCCTGGGCAACCTGCTGTCCAACGCGATACGCCACACCCCGCCGGCCGGCCGAGTCACCCTCAGCGCCCGCCGGGTGGCAGGCGCCGTCGCCATCGAGGTGAAGGACACGGGCAGCGGCATCTGCGAAGAGGACCTGCCCCAGGTGTTCGACCGCTTCTGGCGGGCCGAACAGTCCCGCAGCAGGCGGACGGGAGGCAGCGGGCTGGGGCTGTCCATCGTCAGACAGCTGGTGCGGGCACACGGCGGAGACGTCTCCGTGGCGAGCCGGCCGCATGTGGAGACGGTGTTCCTGGTGCGGTTGCCGAGCTGATCCGTGGAGCGCGAGTGCCCTGACCTCAGGCGGAAGCCGATGGGTGCCGGTCGTGACGCTCGTTTGATGCTCCGCGTGCCCCAAGTACCCTTCGGCAGACCGGAAAACGGCAGCTGACTCGTGGTCCACGGAGTCGAACGGCACAGGCGGGCCGACAAGGGGTGACGGGCTCAGTGATGGGCGCGGGTGTCGCCTTCCGCGTCCCCTGAACCGTCCTGGGTCCGCAACGCGGGAGTTTCCCGCGTTGCGGACCACGAGGCGAGCAGGCGCAAACCCTCCTCCGAGGGAGAGCCGGGTTCGGCGGTGTAGACGGTGAGGGTGAGCCCGGGTTCGGCCGCCATCTCCAGCCCCTCGAAGGCGAGGGTGATGTCGCCGATGGCGTGGTGGTGGAAGTTCTTGGTGCCGGTGCCGTGGTGGCGGACGTTGTGGGCGCCCCAGCGGGTGCGGAAGGCGTCGCTGCGGGTGGACAGTTCGCCGACGAGGTCGTGGAGTTCCTTGTCGTAGGGGTTGCGGCCCGCTTCGGTGCGCAGGATCGCGACGGTGACGTCGGCGGCGAGGGCCCAGTCGGGGTAGAAACGGCGGGAAGCCGGGTCCAGGAAGGTGAAACGAGCCAGGTTCGCCTGGTTGTGGGCGGTGGCGTAGACGTCGTGGTGGAACGCTCTGCCGAGAGCGTTGGTCGCGAGGATGTCCATGCGGCCGTTGCGTACGAACGCGGGCCCGGCGGTGATCGCGTCGAGCGTCCACTGCAGGCTGCGGTGGGGGGTCCACTGACGGGCGGGGCGCCGCCGACGGGGGCGGCTGAGGACGTCGGAGCCGTCGGCGGCCTGGGCCAGATGGAGCAGATGGGCCCGCTCGGCGTCGTCGAGCCGCAGCGCGCGGGCGACGGCTTCGAGAACGGCGGGGGAGACGCCGGCGAGATTGCCGCGTTCGAGCTTGGCGTAGTACTCCACGCTCACGTCGGCCAGGGCCGCGACCTCGCTGCGGCGCAGACCGGGAACACGGCGCCGGGTCCCGCTGGGCAGTCCGGCTCGCTCGGGGGTGATCTTGGCTCGCCGCGAGGTCAGGAACTCGCGGACCTCCTGTTGGTTGTCCACCCCTCGACCGTACGTGCAGTGGGCCGCGAGAGGGATGTACTGCCGGTACACCCATCGACGGTGACTGGCTGCCCACGGTGAAGGGCGATTACCTGGAGGACGTGGTGTTCTCCCCGACCTCCGACGTCGGCGGGTGAAGACCGCCCGCCCCCGGTGTCCGGTGCCTCGCGGCTCGGGGCCGGTTGCACGCGGACCGCGGCAGCGGTCCGGACCACGTACGCAAAGGAACCCCATCATGCGCGGCGCAGTGATCCACGCCCCCGGTGACGTCCGCTTCGAGACGCTGGACGACCCGAAGATCCTCCACCCGACCGACGCGATCATCCGTACGGCTGTCACCTGCGTATGCGGGTCCGACCTGTGGTCCTGGCGCGGGCTGGAGCCGATCGGCGATCCGCATCCGATGGGGCACGAGTACGTCGGCTTCGTCGAGGAGGTCGGCTCCGAGGTCACGGCCGTGAAGCCGGGCCAGTTCGTCGTCGGCTCGTTCGCGACCTCCGACAACACCTGCGCGAACTGCCGCAACGGCTTCCAGTCGAACTGTCTGCACCGCGAGTTCATGAGCACCTGCCAGGCCGACCACGTGCGCATCCCCAACGCCCAGGGCACCCTGGTCGCCACCGACGAGGTGCCTGGTGAGGAGCTGTGGCCCGGTCTGCTGGCCGTCTCCGACGTGATGGGCACCGGTTGGTGGGCCGCCGACGCCGCCGAGGTGAAGCCCGGCTCGACCGCCGTGGTCGTGGGCGACGGCGCGGTCGGCCTGTCCGCCGTGATCGCCGCCAAGGAGATGGGCGCGGAGCGGATCATCGCGATGAGCCGCCACGAGTCCCGGCAGAAGCTCGCTCGCGCGTTCGGCGCCACCGACATCGTCACCGAGCGCGGCGACGAGGGCGTCGCCCGGATCAAGGAGCTCACCGACGGCATCGGCGCCGACAGTGTGCTGGAGTGCGTCGGCACGGCCGAGTCCATGCGGCAGGCACTTCACTCCACCCGGCCCGGCGGCAGCGTCGGCTTCGTCGGCGTCCCGCACGAGGTCGCCGTCGACGGCCAGGAACTGTTCTTCTCCCACGTCGGCCTGCGTGGCGGCCCGGCCCCCGTGCGCCGTTACCTGCCCGACCTGATCGACCGCGTCCTGACCGGCCGCATCGACCCGGGCAAGGTCTTCGACCTCACCCTGCCGCTGGAGCAGGTCGCGGAGGGCTACAAGGCGATGGACGAGCGCCGCGCCATCAAGGCACTCCTCAAGCCCTGACCTCGCACGTTCCCGTACCCGGGGGGCCGGACACCGGGCCCCGGCGGAGAAGGACCCCAGCACGACCACGTATGCCCTCGTCGGTGTCGGTGTCGGTGTCGGTGTCGGTGTCGGTGCCGGTGCCGGTGTCGGTCCCGGCCCGAGAGCATCCACGCCGCACAGTTGATCGTCTCCGGCGCGATCCGATCCGACGCCGAGCACAGCAGCCCGAGCGTGAACCTGCCGTCACATCTGCTCGGCGCTGCACTCCCGCCTGTCCGCACCGCACCGAAAGGGAAAAGCCCGTTGAACCCCACGTACGACTTCTCCGGTCAGGCCGCCTTCGTCACCGGCGCCTCCTCCGGAATGGGTCTGGCCACCGCCCGCGCCTTCGCCGCAGCCGGTGCCGCAGTCGGCCTCGCCGACATCGACGAAGCCGCCCTGGACGCGGCTGTACAGCGGCTCACCGAAGAAGGCCGCCGAGTGATCGCCCTGACCTGCGACGTCACCGACGAGTCCCAGGTCGCCGCCGCGGTCGACCGGACGGTGGAGACGTTCGGCCGCCTGGACATGGCCTACAACAACGCCGGTGTCCAGATCCCGCCCGCCGATGCCGCCGAGGAAGCGGCCGAGATGTTCGACCGTGTTCACGCCATCAACCTCCGCGGCGTCTGGGCGAGCATGAAGCACGAGCTGCGGCACATGCGCGACCAGGGCAGTGGTGCGATCGTCAACTGCTCCTCCCTCGGCGGCCTGGTCGGCCTGCCCGGCCGCGCCTCCTACCACGCCTCCAAGCACGGCGTGATCGGCCTGACGACCAGCGCCGCACTGGAGTACGCCCCGCGAGGCGTCCGGATCAACGCGATCTGCCCCGGCACCATCGACACTCCCATGGTCAGCGACATGATCGTCAAGGGGGAACTCGACCGGGCCGAGGCCGAAGCCAACCAGCCCGTCAACCGCCTGGGTACGGCCGATGAGATCGCCCAGGCGGTCCTGTGGCTGTGCAGCCCCGGTGCCGGTTTCGTGGTCGGTGTGGCCCTCCCCGTCGACGGCGGCTACGTCGCCCAGTAGCAGCACAGACAGTGAGCGGCCTCCCCTCGGAAGCCGATGCGGTACGCAACAAGGAGTGACCCACATGCCCGAACCCAAGCAGCCCGCGCCCCAGGAGCTGGCGGCGATCGCACCCAAGCTCGTCGAGGTCACCAACGAGGTGCTTTTCGGTGATGTCTGGAAGCGTCCGGGACTCTCACCGCGCGATCGCAGCCTGGTGACCGTCAGCGTCCTGGCCGCTCTCTACCGCGGCGAGCAGCTGCCGTACCACCTGAGCCTGGCCCTGGACAACGGCCTGACCGTGGAGGAGCTGTCCGAGGCCATCACCCACCTGGCCTTCTACGCCGGCTGGCCCAACGCCATGACCGCGATCAGCCTGCTCAAGAAGCTCGCCGACGAGCGGGGCGCCTGACACCGGCCCACCGCTTCCTCCACCTCCGCACAGCAAGGAACCCCTTCGTGGAACACATCACGCAGACTCCGACCGTCAAGGCCCCCGCCGAGCGCTTCACCGGCGACGTCTACCTCAACATGATCGAGACCCCGGCGGAACCGGCCCGGCTGGCGACCGCCCTGGTCCGCTTCACCCCCGGCGCCCGCACCAACTGGCACTCCCACGCCAACGGCCAGACCCTCTACATCACCGACGGCGTCGGCCTCGTCTGCACCCGCGACGGTCACGTCGCACGGGTCGGTGCCGGCCAGACCGTCAAGTGCCCGCCCGGCGAGGAGCACTGGCACGGAGGCACCGGCACCACTCTCATGGCCCACATCGCCATGGTCGTCGGCGACGCCGACGGCGATGGCACCACGTGGCTGGAACCGGTGACCGACGAGCAGTACGCCGCGGCGCTTGCCGCCGTCACCCGCTGAGGCCGAGTGCTTCGCCCTTCTCAAGACGGTTCGACAGGCCGTCCGACCTGAGGCTGGGGGGTATCTCGACTGAAACGCCGTCACCTGGGCCGCCGACCCCGACCTGCAGATGCCGACGACCCCGACCTGCAGATCGTCGTCCGGACCGCCGAAGCCGGTACTCCGACCCACGACAGCCTGCGCATGCTGGCGTCCTGGGCGGCGGACCCGAGCCGTTCGACCAGCGACAGCTCCGCCTGACCAGCGTCGAGGTATTCCCTCCGAAAGGGGGAGCCTGTCTGCGCGGCGGTCCGAGCACCGCGCAGGCGATATCCGCCCGGTCGGCGCCCGAGAGGTCCCTCGGCGGGTGTGGGGCGCTGTGGACTGTGGAGGACATGCCTCCCGTACGGCGACCCGAGGAGCCGTAAGAGGCATGATGCGCGAGCCTCCGTCCACAGCGAGCGGGAGCGGGCTCGTGCCGAGGTGTCCGGGCTCGGCGATCCGGTCCGCCCGAGGAAGAGATGGATGGGAGGCCATGACGCTCGTGCGCGCTGACCGCGCAGGGGCTCAGGCCGGTGTTCGGGGCGGCGTGTTCGCGAGCCCGTCCGGTCGGCGTCGGCCGTCGGGTGGGCCGGGCGCGCCGACGGGCGGCGGGGCGGCCGGAGTGCCGGCGCTCTCCAGCCACTCCACGTAGGCCGGTGCCTCCCGGGCCACGGCCCAGTAGGACTCCTCCAGGTACGGGTAGACCTCGTCCACTTCGGCCTCGGTGCGGGCGGCCAGCAGCAGCCGTACGCCGATGGGGTCGCCCTCCAGCGGGCGGATGGCCAGATCGGGGCGGGGGTGGGCGGTGGGCTGGCTGACGGTGACGACCTCACCGATCGCGGCCAGCGAGTACGCGGTGAGGTAGTCGCCGTGCAGCATCTCCGGCCGCAGGCCCGCCGACCGCAGGGTCCGGCACAGCGCGTCCCACTCGCCGTCGACGGTGGCATCGACCATCCAGCGGTCACCGGCCAGGTCGGCCATCCGCACCCGGCCTCGCGAGGCCGCCGGGTGGTTCGCGGCGAGCGTGACGAACTGCGGCTCGCGTTCGACGAGGACGCGGACGCAGAGTCCGGGCGGCATCCGCAGCGGGCTGCCCTCGACCTCGTGCACGAACGCCATGTCGAGCTTGCCGGCGGCGACCATGGCCAGCAGCGAGTTGGCGGACACACTCATCTGGAGCGTCGGCTCGATCCGCGCCACCCCGGCCCGCAGCCGGTACAGCCAGCCCGGGATGGCGCGGTTCGCCGTGGCGCCGATGCGAAGCTGGAAGCCGCAGGCGGCGCGGGCGGCCTCGGCCCGGGTCTCCGTCACCATCGCCGAGAACTCCGTCATCAGCGGCCGGGCCCGGCTGAGCACCGCCAGGCCCAGCGGCGTGGGGCGGCAGCCGGTGCGGCTGCGTACGAACAACTGGGCGCCGAAGGTGTTCTCGATGCGCCGCAGCTGGGTGCTCAACGAGGGCTGCGCCATGCCGAGTTCCCGCGCCGCTTTGTGCAGACTGCCAGTGTCGGCGATGGCGCAGAGCACGCGCAGGTGCCTGACCTCCAGCTCCATGGGGGGAGCGTAGAGCGGGGCTCCGTGTGACACCAGGTGTTCAAGTGCCTGCGAATGTGGATGAGTTGGACCCTGATAGCCCGGCGCTATCCCCATTTGCCATCATCCCGGGGCCCGTTCAGATGTCCGAGACTTCCTGGCAACCGATCGTTCCACCCCACAGAACGAACAGGAGCCCCCCACATGGCGTCGTTGCGTACCAACGCCAGGAAGAAGAACTCCAGGAGACTCGCAGCTCTCGCCCTCGGTCTCGGACTGGCCGCGGCGGCCCTGGGCACCGCGGCCCCGGCGGGCGCCCAGCCCCAGGGCGCCGACCGCGCCCAGGCCCGTAGCGCCGCCGGCTACGTCGGTTCCGCTGAGAACGCCGGCAACAAGGCCTTCTTCGACGCGGTACTGAAGTCCGTCGCCCAGCGGCAGGCCGCGCAGCCCTCCCTCCAGGCGGTGACCGTCTACTACAACGCCTCCCAGGCACCCAGCTTCCGCTCGCAGATATCGAGCGCCGCCTCGATCTGGAACAGTTCCGTGTCGAACGTGAAGCTCCAGGCGACGTCGGGCAGCGCTGACTTCGCCTACTACGAGGGCAACGACTCACGCGGGTCGTACGCGTCCACCGACGGCCACGGCAGCGGCTACATCTTCCTGGACTACGCGCAGAACCAGCAGTACGACTCGATCCGGGTGGCCGCCCACGAGACGGGCCACGTGCTGGGCCTGCCCGACCACTACAGCGGCCCGTGCAGTGAGCTCATGTCGGGCGGTGGCCCCGGCACGTCCTGCACCAACCGCTACCCGAACGCTACCGAGAGGTCCCGCGTCAACCAACTGTGGGCCAACGGTCTGGCCAAGGCCCTCGCCAAGGCCGGCGTGCAGCGCTGACCGACCGCGCCACGGGCGGACCGGCCTGCGGGCCGTGATCTCACCACACGTGTACGGACCGCGGTTCCCCGCCGCGGTCCGTACATCTGTGCCGGGTCGGGCCGGTAGGACTGCCGCCGCATCCGACTGACGCGCCCCTTGCGACCCTTGCGGCCATGGGTAAGTCGTCAGGCGGTGTGAGCGATTGAGGTCTGCCGCCCATCGAGTCGCTCGTGATCAGCCGAACAGCGGGGAACCGAGCGGATGTTGCCGGTCGAAGCCGGGGAGGATCAGGAATGTCGCGCTGGCGGTCGTGGTGGTGAAGGGCAGCAGCGCGTCGGAGATGTCCATGTGGGTGAGGGTGGCGGTGAAGGTCCGCAGGTCGTTCTGGAAGCTGATGAACAGCAGGCCGGGGGCGGGCTGGTCGGTGCTGTAGGAACGGCGGAGCATGAGGCCGACCCCGACGACGGTGGCGTGCGCTCTGCGTACGTGGGCGTCCGCGGGGACGAGATAGCGCCCGTCCGGTGTCTTGGCTCCGAGTGCCGGGCCCGAGGCGGCGGTGCCGCCGGAGAGGGGGACGCCGCTCGCCCGGCGTCGCCCGAAGACCGCTTCCTGTTCGGCTACGGACAGGGCGGCGAACCGCGGCAGGTCGAGTTCCATACGCCGCAGTACGGCAAGGGTGCCGCCGGCGACCGCGGGGGGCCCGGCCAGCCACAGGTCGCGTCGTCGTTCGGCGGGCGTGTGCGGGCCCACGATGCCGTCGATGAAACCGAGCGGGTTGCGTGGCGCGCTGAGGCCGTTGCCGACGGGCACGTTCGTACCGCGGTGTGCGGACTGCCGCCAGCGTTCGTGGACGCGGTCACCGGCGTGGTCCAGGAGCGCGGCGGCGACGACCGGTAGGAGCAGCGCGTCGCCGGCGCAGATCTGCATCAGCAGGTCACCGCCGCGTGCTTGCGGGGCGATCCGCTCGCGGGAGAATCGTGGGAGGTCGGCCGTGCCGGGCAGCGAGGCACCGGCCGTGCGCACCAGCCGGGGGCCCACGCCGATGGTCACGGTGAGGTCGCCCGGCGGCAGGCCCAGCAGCCGCGGGTCGGTGCCCGCTGTGAGTGCGCGGATGGCCTGTCCGAGTTCGGCCAGTAACGGACCGGGTGCCACGGTGGCACCGAGGTCGGCCACCACGGCGAGCAGATGGGGCTGGGCCGGCCGGGGGAGCGTGATGCCCGCCTGGTGGCGGCCCGTCGCCGGAATCGGCACGGGCGCAGCCCCCCGGGCAGGGGCGTGCTGGCCCGGCCGGGCGGAGTCCGATGTGCACCCGGCGGTCAGGCCGGCGGCCGTCATGGCGCCGGTGACATCGAGGAAGGTGCGGCGTGACAGGTGGCGGTCGGCTCGGCGCATGGGGTGCAGAGTGCCACACCCGTATCGCGAAATCCCGTCAATCTCGCGGTTCCGGAAGGGGGTTGGGGCGTCATGCCAGACTGGGATCATGCCTCGATTAGCTCTTCGCGTGCTGGCGGCGGTAGTGGGCACGCTGACACTGGTGGCAGGCTGCGGCGGCGGTGGCGGACCGGACAGAGGCCGGCGTCCGGCCGGTGCGCACGTGACGATCCGCGTCCCTGCCGATGCCCCCACGATCTCGGATGCGGTGTCCCTGGCCCGGCCCGGTGACCTGGTGCTGGTCGCGCCGGGCGTCTACCACGAGTCGGTGAGGATCGGCACGGCGCGCATCACTCTTCGCGGTCTGTCCCGGGACAAGGTCGTCATCGACGGGCGGTTGCAGCAGCCGAACGGCGTCGTCGTCTCCGCGCCCGGGGTGGCCGTGGAGAACCTGACCGTGGAGAACAACACGCAGAACGGGGTCCTGGTCACCGGTTCGGCGAAGGCGGCCGCCGGCCTGCCGGGAGGAAACGGCGGCTACGACACCGGCGACGAGCCCGTCACCTTCCTGAAGTCGTTCCTGGTCTCCCACGTGACCGCGACGCGGAACGGTCTGTACGGCATCTACGCGTTCTCCGCCCAGAACGGGGTCATCGAGCACTCGTACGCGTCGGGCGGCGCCGACTCGGGGATCTACGTCGGCCAGTGCAAGCCCTGCAACATCGTGGTGCGGGACAACGTCGCCGAACTCAACGCGGTCGGCTACGAAGGCACCAACGCCAGCGAGGACATGTATGTGGTCGGCAACCGCCTGGTCGGCAACCGGGTCGGACTCACCACCAACTCCGACCACCAGGAGAAACTCGTCCCGCAGAAGGGTTCGGTGATCGCGGGCAACCTCATCGCCGGCAACCAGCGGACGGCCACCCCTCAGCAGGCGGACGGCGGGTGGGGAATCGGCGTCGGCGTCGACGGCGGCAGCGACAACCGGTTCGTCCGCAACCGCATCGCCGGCAACCGCAACGCCGGGCTGGTGATCACGGCGACCACCGACATGCCTCCGGTCGGCAACCAGATCGTGGACAACATGTTCACCGGCAATGGAGTCGACGTCGGCTGGACGTTCCCCACCGCCACGCGGGGACGGGGCAACTGCCTGCGGGGCAACGATCTGCGCACCACCGTGCCCGCCCGGCTCGCGACGAGTGCGGCCTGCCCGGTTCCGGCCGGGGTGTCCTCGCCGTCCGGCAGGTGGACGGTGCCGACGGCACCCGGTGGCATCCCGTTCACCGAGGTCGCGGCGCCCGCTCCGCAGCCGCAGTTCCCGCACGCCGCCACCGCGGGCGCCACCGCTGTCCCGCCCGTCCCGGCCCTGCCGAAGCTGGAGGGCGTCCGGCTGCCGCCCGTGTCACTGCTCGCCGCGAACGCGCGGGTGCGGACGTCCTGAACGGCGGTCACCGGGCCGCAGCAGTTTCAGGGTGCCGGCTCGACCGGGACGTACTTGTGGGTGTCGAAATCGATGACCACCGGCTCCGGCTGCGAACCCACCCTGACCCGGACGCGGTACATGGTGCCGTCGGAGCCGATCCAGTAGCGCACGTTGCCCGCCGTACCGGAGCGGTCCGGGGAGGACGGTCCGGTCATGACGTCCACCCGGCGCCCGTCCACCTGGTCCCGCCCCAACCACGCGGCGCCGTTCTGCGGCAGCAGTTCGGCGTTGTCCGGCCGGTCGCCGCCGAGACCGAGCGTGATGGACAGGGAGGTGTCCAGCGCGCTGCCGGTCGACAGCAGCGGACGGTCGTACCAGCCCGAACGGGGCGGCGGCACGGGTGCGTGCGCCGGGGCGTCCGTCATCGGGCGGACGTGCACCGCCGTGGGCGTCCACCGGATCAGCCCGTCGCTGGACTTGTCGCGCCCGGTGCCGTGCACCACGCCGTAACCGACCTTGTGCCGGTAGTCGACGGACCCGGTGACGGTCAGCCCGCCGGCGGCGCCCGGCACGGTGATCGTCACCGCGCGGCCCTGCGCCTGGTAGTTGCGGAAGCGCGTGATCGCCAGTCGGCTCGTCTCATCGGTCGTCAGCGGGCGTGCACCGTGGGCGCCGGAGTCGCCGTCGGTGATCAGGAACGCGGCCACCGCGGCCACCGCGGCCACCGCGATGCCCATGACGGCCGCGGCGCGGCGCGACCGCGGCCATCGGCGCCGGCCGGCCGGACGGCCCGGTGGGGCTTGCAGGGTTCTCATGCTCCGCACGCGGTTCGACGCTGACACTCTGCGATTCATCCTTTCGGTCACCACGCCGTCCGCCGCCGCGGCCTCGCGGCGGCACTCGGCAGTCCGGTGACGGACCACGCCGAGGCCGGCCCTCGTGGACCGGCCTCGGACGTGATCCGCCCGTCCGCGCCGTCCGGATCACGGACGGGCGGATCAGCGCTGTGCGGTTCGTTCAGTGGTGCCGGGCGCGACGATTCCGGGTCACGAACGCGATGACCAGGCCCGCACCCACCAGCAGACCGACGACGCCGATCAGCTCCGCCAGCCCGGACGTACCGGTGTTCGCCAGCGAACCCTCGTCGCCACCGGCCGGGGCCGGGTGGTTGGCGGGCGGCGCGGGCGACGGCGCCGTGGAGTGCGCGGGCGGCGTCGGTGTCGGGGTCGGGGTGGGAGTCGGTGTCGGGGTCGGTGTTTCCTTCGGGATGTACACCCCGGCGTCGATCGTGTGATCGACCCCGCCCGGCTTGTCCGGCGCCGTGACGGGCGCGTAGCCGCTGCACAACGGCCCGGTGGCCGGCGGGGTCACATTGGAGTCGTGCGCACGGTCGGCGCCGGCTCGCGGGAGCGTGAACCTCAGCTCGCTCGCCGGGGGTTGCTCGGGCACCTGGCCGGTGTCCGCGGTGCACACGTCGAACTGCACCGTGTACTTCGCGCCCGGCGTGAGCTCGTACGCCGCGCCGACACCACCGAAGTAGTACTCGCCGGCGGCATCGGTCCTGGTCGTGTCGACCTGTTTGCCGTCCGCGTCCAGCAGGTTGACCGTCGCCCCCGGCAGCAGCACGTGCCCCGGGTCCTGGATCCCGTTGTGATCGCCGTCGAACCACACGACGTTGCCGATCTGGACCGGCGCGTTCGCCGCCGCGTACGCGATGTCACCGAGCCCGCCGGCCTTGCCGAACCCGCCCTGTTCCCGGCTGACGAACTGGAACCCGTTGGCGGTCGGGTTGTTGCCCGGGCCCTCACCGGTCGCGATGTCGAAGTACCCGGTCCCCGATGTCGCGACGTTGACGACCGGGTCGAACTCCGTGCTGACGACCCACTGCTGCTGCGGGATGTAGGCCACCGACCCCAGCGCGGTCTCCCGGTGCGCGTTGGCGTAGAAGTCGCCCGGGAAGTACTCGACGACATCGGCGGGCTGGCCGCCGTTGTTGGCGGGGGTGGCGTGGTCGGGGCAGTTCCCCGTGCCTTCCCACTGGTACTCACCGGTGGGAGTGGCGCAGACCATGGTGATGTCACCACCGGACATGCCGTTCTCGGCCGTGTCGTTCCCCGGTCGTGGGTCCAGCCCTCCCCAGCTGAGCACGTCCATGAACCGGTCGCGGAATCCCAGGACCATCGAGCCGTCGCGGGTGAAGGCGAGGGAGGCCAGCTCCGGTTGCGGATCGATGTAGACGTTGCCCGACTTGCGGTCGTCCCACGTGTCGAGGCTGGTGTTCCACGGGTTCCAGTGGGTGGCCTTGTCGCCGGAACCGAAGACGGTGCCGCGTTCGTACGTGAGCGGGTGGCTCAGCACCGTGGTGAACCGCTTGCCGTCGTAGGCGGAGACGTAGGCCTTCAGGTCCGCGCGCTGCCGCGTGCTCTCCGCGCTGCACACGCCGCCGACATACAGGGTGTTGTCGTGGGCCTGGAGACCGAACGGCCGCCAGTCCTCGGGGCTCGCGCACCCCGGATCCGGGATGGGGACCGTCGACTTGGGCGCCGCGGCGGTGGCCCCTGTCGCGTCGAAGCTCACCAGGCTGCGGGTCCGCAGGTTCACCGCGTAGAGCGTGGAGCCGTCCTCCGACAGGGCCAGGCCACCGATGCTCTCCTTGCCCGGCACGTCGGTGAACCCGGCATCCTTGATCATCTTGGCGGTGTCGTGCCGCGTCACCGCGGCGTCCGGTACCCGCGCGAACAGCCGCGGCACACCGGAGCCGTCGACCGGCACCGTGTAGATCGCGCCCCCGCCCTGCGGCCCGTACGGGGCGTAGCGGCGGGCGAACGCGCTCTGGAACAGCCGGGTCCTGTTCTTGTCGTACGCCAGCCCGAACGTCGTGCCCACCTGGTCCTGCGTGGCCAGCGTGGTCGGGCACGCCACATCGGTGGGACACGTGCCCCGGACCTTCGTCCCGAACGCCACCAGCGCCCGGTTGTCCGTCCCGTTGGCGCCGTTGTGGACCGGCACGAAGTACCGCGAGTCCGGCAGCGCGTAGTCGGCCGGATTCCACACCCCCGTCACCACCGAGGCGTTCTTGCCGTCCGACACGTCCACGAACGACGTGAAGCTGTCGAAGTGGTTCTCCTTCGTCGACGCGGGCGCCGCCCGGAGGTAGTCGCTGTACGGCGCCGGGATGCTGACGTCGACGCGGTACCGGCCGCCGCTCAGCGCCGTCGACCCCGGCGTCACGACCTTTCCGGTGGCATCCGTGACGCCGGTGACACTGTGTCCGGCGGGGTCGGAGATCTTCACCTTCATGCCCCGCTGCGGCAGGTCCATCGTCGTGTTGACCACTCCGGTGCCGAAGAAGTCGCGCAGCACCTCGACCGTCAGCGTGCCGTCGGCGGCCGAAGCGGCAGCCGGTCCGGCCGTCGCTCCCACGGCGCCCCCTGCCAGCAACAGAACGGATAACGCGACGCGCGCCGGCGGCTCCGCAAGCCGCCAGGCCGACCGGCGCGAATCTCTGCCGAGTCGATTCATGGCATCACACTCCACACTTGTCTTGTCGTGAGAACGAAGCACTCGCTTTTCGCCGCACGCCCACTTCGCGACCCCGGGCGCGGACGCCGGTCGCCAACGGCAGGCAATGAAAAGGGCCCACCGCTGTCGCGTGGGCCGCTTTATAGTGATCGTATGAGGATAACTTGTGAGTGTCGCAAGCGTGAAAGGTGAAAGCGCCTTCACGACCTCGGGCGGGACCGCCTCGGGTTGCGTGTTCTTGCAGCTCAATCAAGGTGTGTCACCCTCATCCCCGGCCGTTGCGAGCAGCGCGCAATATCGTATCCCTGGGGTCTCGCCGCCACCACAAGAACCCCTCACATTCATCGGGATCAGCGATAGCGCGCGAGCGCAGCAGAACGGCGGCCGGAAGAATGTTCGGCTGCGAAATGATGGCCACTCTGGCCGAATCTGGTCGCGTCGGGTCCGTGCCGTCCGGATGGCGCATTCGGGACGGGTTCATTCCGGCCGAGGAGCGTGAAAGGACCGCTGCTGCCTCGGCGGGCGCCGATTCAGCGCGGCGGGCATGCGATCGCGAGGGTCGCCGCCACGACGGCGGCGACCCGGGACCGTCGACGATGTCCTGCGGGTCCCGTCAGGTGCGGGTCCAGTGCTGGTTGCTGCCGTTCGAGCAGGAGTAGAGCTGGATCAGGGTGCCGTTGGCGGTTCCGGCTCCGACGGCGTCGAGGCAGAGGCCGGACTGGACGCCGACGATGGATCCGTCGGAGTTGAGGCGCCATTTCTGGTTGTCGCCGCCCCAGCAGCTGTAGATCTGGACCTTGGCGCCGTTGCCGGTGCCGGCGGCGTCCAGGCACTTGTTGCCGTAGACCCTGAGCTCGCCGGCGTCGGTGTAGGTCCACTGCTGGTTGGTGCCGCTGTGGCAGTCCCACAGCTGGAGCTGGGTGCCGTCGGTGGTGCCGGAGTTGGGCACGTCCAGGCAGCGGCCCGAACCGACGCCCTTGATCTGTCCGCCGTCCGAAGGGGGCGGGGTGGTGGTGCCGCCGTTGAGTGCGTTGAGGACGGCGGTGTAGGCGGGCTTCTTGCTGCCGTCGCCGTTGAAGAGCAGCGGCGTGTCCCCGGATCGCCAGGAGTCGGTGTCGCGCACCCCCCAGACGGTGATGCCGAGGCAGCGCGGGACGGCCAGACAGTCGTTGGTCACGTTGGTGTAGGTCGAGGCCGAGGCGCCCTGGATGTCGAGTTCGGTGATGGCCACGTCGACGCCGAGGGCGGCGAAGTTCTGCAGGGTGGTGCGGAAGTTGCTGTTGTAGGGGCTGCCGCTGTTGAAGTGAGACTGGAAGCCGACGCAGTCGATGGGCACACCGCGCTGCTTGAAGTCCCGGACCATGTTGTACACGCCCTGGGTCTTGGCCCAGGTCCAGTTCTCGATGTTGTAGTCGTTGTAGCAGAGCTTGGCCGCCGGGTCGGCGGCGCGCGCGGTGCGGAAGGCGACCTCGATCCAGTCGTTCCCGGTGCGTTGCAGGTTGGAGTCCCGCCGACCTCCCGAACCGTCGTCGGCGAAGGCCTCGTTCACGACGTCCCACTGGGCGATCTTGCCCTTGTAGTGGGCCATCACGCCGTTGATGTGGTCGATCATCGCCTGGCGCAGGGTGCTGCCGCTGAGGCTCTGCATCCAGCCGGGCTGCTGGGAGTGCCAGGCCAGGGTGTGGCCGCGCACCTGCTTGCCGTTCTGCACCGCCCAGTTGTAGACACGGTCGCCGGCGGTGAAGTTGAACTGGCCCCGCTGCGGTTCGGTGGCGTCGATCTTCATCTCGTTCTCGGCCGTCACCATGTTGAACTCACGGCCTGCGATCGTCGTGTACGCCGAGTCGCCCAGCTTGCCCGAGGCGATGGCGGTGCCGAAGTAGCGGCCGCTCTGCGCCGCCGCGGCGCCGAGCGTGCTCTCGGCGGCGTGTGCGGTCGGCGGCGCGAGAAGTGCGGCGACCACACCGAGGACGCCGACGATCAGCGTCAACAGCAGGCCGCGGATCTTCCGGCGGACAACGGGTCTGGGAAGGGCGTACGAGCCCATGAATGTGCCTCCAAGATAGACATCACGGAAGGACTGAAGCGCAGGGTCTTGCGGCGCAGGGTCTTGCGTCGCCCACTGCCGTGCGGGCAGACGGACGGACGGGGCGGGGCAGGGCGGAGCCCGGCAGCCCGGAGGGTTCGAAATGTCGAACCGGGTCGCCTTCTCAGGTTGGGATGATTGAGGCATTGACGATGCATCGTCAATACTCTGGCGGCGCAAAAGTTTCTGAGCTTGCTTCGAATGTTTCGAACCGCGGGCCGGGTGTGGACTCTCGGTGCGGGTGTGGTGCGGCTCCGTCATTTGCCGCGCTGGTAGTGCGGATCTCGATCACAGGTTCCCGAATTGTTTCGGAGTGAACGGCGATACATGCGAGGGGTGTTGACGCCGTTCACTGGTTCCCTATCATTCGGGTTGCTCGGAGCTTCGACGGCTGTTCGATATTGCGAACCTTGCATGTCATGGACGCATCAACATCTGGAACCGCCCACTCAAGGTTGAGGAAGGTCCCATGCACGGAGGAAAGCTCAGCCGCAGGCATACGTCCGCGGTGCTCGCCGCCGCGGTTGCGGTCCTGGCCGCGTTGGCCGCGATGCTCGTCGCCACGCCGGCTCAGGCGGCCACCAGCGGCGCCCTGCGCGGTGCCGGTTCGAACCGGTGTCTCGATGTAGTGGGCGCCGGCCAGGACGACGGCACGTACCTGCAGCTCTACGACTGCTGGGGCGGGACCAACCAGCAGTGGACGCTGACGGACGCCAATCAGCTGACCGTGTACGGCAACAAGTGCCTGGACGTCCCCGGCCACGCCACCGCGCCCGGTACCCGGGTGCAGATCTGGACCTGTTCCGGCGGGGCGAACCAGCAGTGGCGGGTGAACTCCGACGGCACGGTCGTAGGCGTGGAGTCCGGGCTGTGCCTGGAGGCCGCGGGCGCCGGCACGGCCAACGGTACGGCCGTGCAGATCGGGACGTGCAACGGCGGCAGCGGCCAGAAGTGGACCGGCCTCTCCGGGACGACGACCCCGCCGGGCACGTGCACTCTTCCGTCGACGTACCGGTGGACGTCGACGGGTGCGCTGGCGCAGCCGGCGAACGGGTGGGTCTCGCTGAAGGACTTCACCAACGTGACGTACAACGGCAAGCACCTGGTCTACGCGTCGAACGTGTCGGGATCGTCCTACGGCTCGATGATGTTCGGTCCCTTCACGAACTGGTCGGACATGGCGTCGGCCGGCCAGACCGGGATGAGCCAGTCGGCGGTGGCGCCCACGCTGTTCTACTTCGCGCCGAAGAACATCTGGGTGCTGGCGTACCAGTGGGGTGCGTGGCCCTTCATCTACCGCACGTCCAGCGACCCCACCAACCCCAACGGCTGGTCCGCGCCGCAGCCGCTGTTCACCGGCGGCATCTCCGGCTCCGGCACCGGCCCGATCGACCAGACCCTGATCGGCGACGGGCAGAACATGTACCTGTTCTTCGCCGGTGACAACGGCAAGATCTACCGGGCGAGCATGCCGATCGGGAACTTCCCGGGCAGCTTCGGCTCGTCGTACACGACGGTGATGAGCGATACGACGGCCAACCTGTTCGAGGCGGTGCAGGTCTACAAGGTCCAGGGCCAGAACCAGTACCTGATGATCGTCGAGGCGATGGGCGCGAACGGGCGCTACTTCCGCTCGTTCACGGCCTCCAGTCTGAGCGGCTCGTGGACTCCGCAGGCCGCCGGCGAGAGCAACCCCTTCGCGGGCAAGGCCAACAGCGGCGCCACCTGGACCAACGACATCAGCCACGGCGACCTGGTCCGCGACAACCCCGACCAGACCATGACCGTCGACCCCTGCAACCTGCAGTTCCTCTACCAGGGCAAGTCCCCGTCCGCGAGCGGCCCCTACGACCAGCTGCCCTGGCGGCCGGGTGTCCTCACCCTGCAGCGCTGATCACCCCGGTCAAGGAACCCCAGCCGTGCGGCGGCCGGGGTTCCTCTCACCTCCGCGATCCAGGAGCAAAATTCGCGAAGTGCCGGCACCCGGACTTTCCGACGGCGGTTTGCCGCGAACGCATCGTTGGTTAGGGTGGCGAGCGGAGACCGACTCAGGTCGGCGGGTTCGGGACTGGACAGGCTGATGGCTCCCGCGCGGGCCAAGTCAGACACGACGGGGGCTCGTCGGTGGGGGAGTTGGCGTCAGCAGAAGCCGAAGGCCGGCCGGCGCCCGTGGTGCTGCCCCCGTCGCTGCGCGTGCGGCTCGGGCTGATCGCGGCCCTCGCCGCGCTGGTGGTCGTCGCGCTCGGGGTCCTGTACGCCGGCCACAGCCGGCCCGGCACGGTGGACGCGCGGATCTCGGCGGCGGTGGACGGTGTGGGGCCGCCGTGGCGGCACGTCGCGCTGGCCCTGGACTTCTTGGGGCAGCCCGTGGGAGCGGCGACGCTGGTCGCCGCCGCCGTGGCGGGCTGCCTGCTGCTTCGCCGTCCTCGCGCGGCGGTGCTCGTCGTCTCCGGCGCCGCCGTGGCCGTGGGGACGGCGACGCTGCTCAAGCATCTGGTGGGACGCACCATCCACGGCGCCGGCAACCTGTCCTACCCGAGCGGGCACACCGCCTTCTTCACCGCGCTCGCCCTCGTGGGGGCGCTGCTCGCGACCGGCCGGCCGGTCCTCGGCAGGACGGCCGGCACGTCACTCGTGCTCGCTGCCGCGCTCATTGCCGGCGCTGCCATGGGCTGGGCCCAGGTCGCCCTGGGCGCGCACTACCCGACCGACGTCCTCGGCGGCTGGTGCACCGCGCTGGCGGTGATACCGGCCACCGCGTGGCTGGTCGACCGGATGGCTGACCGGCTGGCCGACCGGACGGCCGACGCGGGCCGGCTGGAGCGTCGCTGAACGTCACGTCATGTCACGCCGACCGGCGGAACACGGGCTTCACCGGCCGTCCGGCCAGCCAGGGAGTGGGGTCGGCGGCGTCCAGTGCCTTCCGGTACACCGCACACGCCTGAGCGACCACGTCGACGGTGTGATCGATGTCGGCGTCGTCGAGCGCGCTGCTCACCACGAACGACGGGGCCAGCACCCCGCCCGTGAGGAGCCGGCGCAGGAACAGGGTGCGGTACCGCTGCGACGGCTGCCCCTTCTCGTCGAGGGTGGCGAAGACCAGGTTGCTGGCCCGGCCCCGGACGACGACGTGGTCGCCGACGCCCATGGCGGCCGCGGCGTCGCGGACACCGGCGGCCAGCCGCTCGCCGAGGGCGTGCAGCCGCGCGGTGACGCCCTCTTCGACGTAGGTGGTGAGCACCGCCATCGCCGCTGCCAGGGAGTGCGTTTCCGCACCGTGCGTGGTGGACAGCAGGAACACCCGGTCGCCGGTGTGACGCAGCCCGCCCCGCTCCATCAGCTCGCGGCGCCCGGCCAGCGCGGAGACGGCGAATCCGTTGCCCAGCGCCTTGCCGAACGTGGAGAGGTCGGGGACGACGCCGTACAGGCCCTGGGCGCCCGCCTCGGACCAGCGGAAGCCGGTGATCATCTCGTCGAAGACCAGTACGCAGCCGTGCCGGTCGGCGAGCTCGCGCAGGCCGGCCAGGTACCCGGGCGGCGGCTCGGCGTGGGTGGCGGGTTCGAGGATCAGGCAGGCGACCTCGTCCTCGTACCGGGTGAGCAGTTCCTCCGTGGCGGCCAGGTCCCCGTAGGGGAAGGACACGGTGAGCTCGTCGGTCTCCGCCGGAATGCCGGCGGACATCGGCGTGGTGCCGATGAACCAGTCGTCGACGGAGAAGAAGGGGTGGTCGGCGCAGATGGCCACCCGCGAGCGCCCGGTGGCGGCGCGGGCGAGGCGCACCGCGGCGGTGGTGGCGTCGGAGCCGTTCTTCGCGAACTTCACCATCTCGGCGGTCGGCACCGTGGCCAGGAAGCGTTCGGCGGCTTCGACCTCCACGATGGACGGCCGGACGAAGTTGCTGCCGCGGTCGAGTTCCCGCCGTACCGCCTCGACCACCCGTGGGTGGGCGTGGCCGAGGCTGACGGACCGCAGGCCGGAGCCGTACTCGATGTAGCGGTTGCCGTCGACGTCCCACACATGGGCACCGCGGCCGTGGCTGATGACCGGGGCCAGGTTCTCGGGGTACTGGTCGTCGCCCTTGGCGTAGGTGTGCGCGCCCCCGGGGATCATGGCGTGCAGCCGCTCGTTGGCCGCCCGCGAGCGGGGCAGGTGGAGTCCTTCGGTGTCCAAGGGACCTCAGCTTTCTCTGTGCTTCAGGACCTCGGAGAGGCTCGGCGCCTCCCGGTCCCGCTGGGACATCGATGTGACCGGCAGCGGCCAGGGAATGGCGAGCTCCGGGTCGTCGAAGGCGATCGTCACGTCCTCGGCCGGATCGTGCGGGCGGTCGATCCGGTACGAGGTGTCGGCGGTCTCGGTCAGCGCCTGGAAGCCGTGCGCGCAGCCCGCCGGGATGTACACGGTCGCCTGCGTCTCGCCGGACAGCTCGAAGAAGGCCCGGCCCAGGTAGGTCGGCGAGCCCGGCCGCAGGTCCACGACGACGTCGAAGATCCTCCCGTACGAGCACCGCACCAGCTTGGCCTCGCCGTCGCCGGAGCGCAGGTGCAGGCCGCGCAGCACGCCGCGGACCGAGCGGGACACGCTGTCCTGGACGAAGGCGTTCGGGTCGAGGCCCACCGAGCGGACCACGTCGGCGTCGAAGGTGCGGCAGAAGAAGCCGCGCTCGTCGGCGTACGGCGTCGGCTCGAACAGGTACGCCCCGGCGATCTCGGGGACTTCGGTCACTTTCATCGGGACTCCTGCCGGGCGGGGACGTGGGCATGGCCGGTCGCCGGGAACAGGGCCACGGTCAGGGCGGTGAACTGGTCGTCCAGTTGCCGGGCGGCCGCCAGGTTCCGCTCGGCGAGGGTCCGCCGCAGCTCGGCCGAGCGGTTCTCCAGCGCCCGGAACTGCTCGAGCAGCCGGTCGGCGTCGACCTCGCGCGCCGGGTGGCAGTACGCGCCGAGGCCCATCCGCTCCATGAGCGCCTCGCTCTTCGCCGCGTAGCTGACGGCGAGGACCGGTGTGCCGGTCCTCAGCGCGCAGATCAGGTTGTGGTAGCGGACCGCGACCACGGTGTCGGCGGCCGCCATCTCCTTCATCAGGTCGGCCAGTGAGGCCGGTTCGGCCGCGGTGACCAGCGGAGAGTCCACCGCGTCCAGGATCGCGGCGACCACCGACGCGTCGCAGTCGTCGCCGGTGAGCAGCCGGACCGGCCTGCCCCCCTCGACCAGCGCGCGGACGAACCGGATCGTCCCGTCGAGGTAGCGCCGGTATATCTCGTCGGCACGGGCGCGGTCGTCGTTGCCGCCGTGGAAGTCCATGACGCCGACGCAGACCGGGCCCGGCGGGGCCGACGGGTCCGGGGCCGCGCCCGCCGGCGGCGTCGGCAGGGAGAACGCCAGGTCCGGGTAGACCTCGTCGCGCGCGGTGTCCACCCCCATCGCCCGCATCGCGTCGCGGGACTGCGTGTCCCGGTACGACCGGTATGCGGCCATCCGCGCCGACCAGCGCACCAGGGCCCGGGTCGGCCGGTCGCGGATCTCGGCGGCGCCGACGCTGACCAGCGCGACCCGGGTGCCGAGCAGCCGGCCGCTCGCGCAGAGCAGGAACAGCGAGTACGGGAAGCCCCACGGCCGCAGCGGCAGAGTCGCCTCCAGGACGCCCATGCCCGGCACGATCACCACGTCGTGCCGGCGCACCCAGGCGGCGGTGCGGAAGACGTCGACGAGTTTGCCCAGCCCCTTCGCCGCGATCGCGCCCGCACGGGACGCGGTCCGGTACTCCCCGCGGTACCAGTGCAGCCGCGTGGCGGGGATCCCGAACCGGGCCGTCACGGCCTCGGGTCCGCCGCACAGCGCGTCCACGACCGCCTCCGGGTGCGCGGCGCGGAGGTACCCGAGGACGGCTTCGAGCGATCCGTCGTTGCCGAGGTTGCCGGAGCCGAGCAGGCCGAACACCCCGACGCGCACCGGGGTTTCCGCCGCGGCCGTCACGCGCGCCTCCCGTCACGGCCCTCACGGCCCTCACGACCTTCACGCCCGGCGACGAGGGCGTCCACGGAGACGGTGAGTTTGGCCGGATCGACCGGGGCGCGGTCCTCGACCCGCTCGCCGGCGCCCGGCCGGACCCGGCTGGTCATCCACGCGGCCAGGTGGCGGTAGCATTCGCGCCGCTCGGCCGGGGAGATCGGCGCCCGCCGGATCGCCGAGGCGAAGCCCCAGACGTACTCGGCGAGCAGCCGGGGCGTCGGGTGCAGCGGGCCCGCCCGGCGCGGGTCCAGGTTGACGCACCGGGCGCGCTTGGACGGGTTCGCCCGCTCGGCGCGGGTGGGATGGTCGCGACGGAAGTACAGCAGCTCCGGCACCTGGTGGAAGCGCCCGTGCAGGGCGATCTCGGCGACGAACGTGCGGTCCGCGTGGTGGTAGCTGTCCATCGGCCTCACCCGGCGCAGCGCGTCGGCCCGGATCACCCCGTAGAAGTCGTCGCCGCCGGGCTCGAACAGCATGCTGCGGAACCGCTCGGGGGCGTGCGGTGAGTTGGTGGCGAGCGTGTACTCGTACGGGACCTTCACCCGCCCGTCGCCGTCGATGACCGCCTGGTCGGCGTGTGCGAGGATCACGTCCGGCCGCTCGTCCAGCGCCTCCACGCAGCGCCGCAGCAGATCGCGGGCGTAGAGGTCGTCGTGCGAGGCCCACTTGAACAGTTCGCCGCGGCACTGGGTGAACACGTAGTTGTGGTTCGGTGTGGCGCCGACGTTCCGGAGCAGCCGGACGTACCGGATGCGTGAGTCCTGCGCGGCGTACTTGCGGCAGATGGCCTCGGTCCCGTCCGTCGAGGCGTTGTCGGAGATGACCAGCTCGAAGTCCTCGTAGGTCTGCCCGAGCAGGGCGTCGAGCGACTCGGCGAGGTACTCCTCGCCGTTGTACACGGGCAGGCCGATGCTCAGCCTGGGTCGGTCGGTCATGCAGTCCTCACTTCGGGGATGGGGTCGTGGTGGTGCTCGCGCAGGGCGGACCGCAGCTGCAGCCACCACACCGCGGAGCCGCTGACGGTCGCGGCGGCGACGCCCCAGGCCGAGCCGACCGTGCCGGCCAGGGCCGCCCCGCCGAGCCCGCCGCCGACATAGCAGGCGGAGGCGAACAGCTGGGAGCGCAGGCTGCGCCGGGCCGCGCCGAGCGCGCGCAGCCCGGCCGCCGCGCCGGTGCCGAGGCCGGCGCCCGCGACCCCGAGCGTGATCGCCACGACGAGCTGCGAGGCGGAGTGCCAGACGTCGCCCAGGGCGAGCTCGCCGAGCCGGTCCGGCATCAGCAGCAGCGCCCCGCCCCACAGCAGCGCGGCGACGGCCTGCCCGCCGCCGAGGAGGAGGCAGAACCGGCCGAGCCGGTCCGGGGCCCGCCGCAGCACCCGTGCCGCCTCCGGGACGGTGACCAGTGACAGGCCCATCAGCACGGCGAGGAACGGGCCCATGAGGAGTTCGGCGCCCCGCACCGCACCCACCGCGCCGAGGCCGACGATCGCACCGAGCCCGTAGGCCCGCAGCTGGCTCGCGCCGCTGAGGCAGGTGTTCTCGACCAGGTACCGGTAGCCGAGATCGCGCTGTTCGCGGAGCCACCGGCGCCCCTCGGTCACCCGGGGCCGGATGCCGGACTGGACGCAGCCGTACCCCGCCGCCACCGTGGCGGAGGCGCCCCAGGCGAGCACGAACGCGGCCACACTGCCCACGCGGGCCGCCACGAGCATGGCCGGGACGAGCGCGACGCCCCACACGACGTCGTTGACGAACGCCTTCCGCCCGGCGCCGGCGGCGAAGAACGCGAACCGCCAGGCGTCCTGCAGCAGCAGCCCCGGCAGCATCACGCCGAGGCAGACGAACGCGGGCCCCACGCGGCCGCCGAGGGCCGGCCCGGCCACCAGACACGCCGCGCCGATGGCCGTGCCCACGCCGAGCGCGGTACCCGTCGACCGGGCCACCGCCCCGCGCCAGGACGCCTCCGGCACGCCGCTGAAGCGCACCACGAGCGGATCGGTGGCGAGGCCGCGGGAGACGTTGAGCACCACCCCGTAGGTCACCCAGGCCAGGCTGAACACGCCGAACGCGGTCACCCCCAGGGAGCGGGCCACGTAGATGCCCACCGCGAAGTTGGACATGCTGGAGGCCGCCTGGTCGGCCAGTCCCCAGGACAGCCTGCCGACGAGGGCCCGCCTGGCGGACCCGGCCGCCGGCGCCGTCGGCTGCGGATTCTCCTCCTCGGTGGTCATCGGCGTCATGCCTTGATCAGTCCGGCGCCGTGCAGGGCGTCGGCCGCGACGGCGACGGTGTCGAACGGCAGCCCGGACCGCTCGGCGACGTCCAGCAGACTGTGCTCGCCGTCGGAGAGGCTGAGCACCCAGAGCATGGCCATCTGGGCCTGCTTGGTGTCGCTGCGGCCGCCGAGCGCGTCGTACAACCCGCGCCGGCCCAGCTGCGGTTCGCCGTAGGGGCTGAGGTTGAGGTACCGCCGGTTGCGGTCGAGGACGGCGAACGCCTCGCGGCACACCGCGAGGGTGTCCTCCATCGCCTCGGGGGAGACGAAGTCCGGGTTGTCCGCCGAGGTGTGGTACTCGGGGTACCCGGCGTACGGGGTCCGGCTGAGCGAGCCCACGCCGAGATCGAACCCGGGCGAGCAGTACTGCCGTTCGTCGTAGCCGTACGGAGTGAACTCGTTGACGGTGTGCGGGCGTTCGGACGCGGTGAGCACATGCCGCAGCACCCGGTCGATCTCCGCGTCGCCGCGTCTGCTCTGCTTGTACGTCAACCGGCCCCGGTCCCCGGCGCAGGCCAGCACGAGGCCGTGCCTGACCCGTTCCACCCGCTCCGCGTTGCGGGCCAGCCAGGTGATCGCCCCGATGGTGCCGGGCGCGTAGATGAACCGGTAGGTGTAGTACGGCGTCTCCTGCGCCAGCGCCCGGGCCAGGAACGTCGCCACCGCGATGCCGGCCAGGTTGTCGTTGGCCAGCGACGGGTGGCAGACGTGGCAGGAGACGATCACCTCGTCCGGAACCTGACCGGGGATCACATGCTCGGCGTAGGTGAGGTGGCCGTCTTCGAGCGTGGAGTCGATGCGAACCTCGTAGTCGCCGTCCGGCAGCGCGTCCAGGGTCTCCTGGGCCAGGCAGAACCCCCACTCCGGCTTGTAGTAGCTGGTGCGGTACGGCACCCAGCTCGGGTGGTCCGGAAGGGTGTGCAGGTGCGCGCGGAGCTCGGACAGCGGCATGGTGGCCGACACCGGCACGCTGTAGCCGAGCACGTGCAGGCTGGACGCGGCGAAGTCGACCACCCGGTGGCCGGCGGAGTCGGCGATGTAGGCGTCGCGGATGTTCCACTCCTGCGGCACGGTCCAGTCGAGCACCTGCGTCCCGGTCGGCACCTCGTGCACCTCCAGCGGGACGTACTCGCCGACGATGTCCAGGGTGGCGCGCACGCCGTCGCCGGTGATGCTCCGGCACAGCGGGTACAGCCGCTCCACCAGCGCGTGCATCTCCCGGCCGGTCTCGGTCATCCGCGCCACCGCAGGGTGTCGTCGACGGCGCCGGCGTCGGACGCCGCGCGCAGCACGGCGAGCCGGGTGAAGCGTCGCTCGAAGTCCTCCCGGGTCAGCCCGAACTTCTGGTAGGCCTCGGCGAGTTCGAGCGCGCCCTGCTTCACCGTCCACTCGCAGTCGAAGCCGGGTATCGCGGCCCGGAACCGGGAGAAGTCCACCCGGTACGACCGCGGATCGGCGCCGGTCTCCCCGGTGATCACCACCTTCGCGCCGGAGACCGCCTCGGCGACCTGTCCGGCGATCTCGGCGACCGTGACGTTGTTGGTCTCGCTGCCGATGTTGAACGCCCGGTCGTGCACCGCCTCGCGCGGCGCGGTCAGCGCGGCCGTGAAGGCCCGTGCGATGTCGGCGGCGTGCACCAGCGGGCGCCAGGGGGTGCCGTCGGAGAGCACCAGCACCTCGCCGGACAGCAGGGCGTGGCCCACCAGGTTGTTCAGCACGATGTCGGCGCGCAGCCGGGGCGAGTAGCCGAAGGCGGTGGCGTTGCGCATGAACACCGGGGTGAAGTCGCCGTCGGCCAGCGCGTGCAGGTCGTCCTCCACCCGCACCTTGGACTCCGCGTACGGCGTCACCGGGCGCAGCGGGGCGTCCTCGGTCACCAGGCCGTCGCCGCCGGCGGCGCCGTAGACCGAGCAGGTGGACGCGTACAGGAAGCGCCGTACCCCGGCGTCGCGGGCCAGCCGGGCGAGCCGCACGGACGCGTGGTGGTTGATGTCGTAGGTGAGGGTTGGCGCCAGCGATCCCAGCGGGTCGTTGGAGAGCGCGGCCAGGTGGATCACGGCGTCCACCCCGGCCACGTGCTCGGCCGTGACGTCGCGCAGGTCCACCCGGTGCCCGGGCGGGTCCGCGGGCGGCTCGCCCAGCACGCAGTCGGCGAACAGGCCGGCGTCGAGGCCGACGACGTCGTGCCCGGCGGCCGCGAGGACCGGGGCCATCACGGTGCCCAGGTAGCCCTGGTGTCCGGTCAGCAGTACGCGCAAAGTTCAGTCCCCCAGGTCGATCGTGAGTTTGGTGACGGCGAACGCCTCGGCGTAGCGGGCGTGGCATTCGATGCCGCGGATCCGGGCCAGGCCGAGGAACGCCTCCCGGTCGTACCAGGGCCGGTGCCGCTGCGAGGGGTAGTGCTCCTGCAGCAGTCGCACCTTCCGCTCGGCGGTCTCCGGCGACAGCGGCTGGTACACCGACGGACGGCCGAGATCGCCGTCCCACTTGACGATCTCGTAGCCGAGCACGAGGTGGTCGCGGAACGCGGTGGGCAGCAGCCGCGCCAGTCCGCGGTGATCCTGGTGCGCGTCGTCGGTGCGCGGGGCGAGGACCAGGTCGGGGTCGGTCCGCTCGCGCAGCTCCTCGACCGCGGACTTGGCCTCCTCCCAGTGGGCCGGGAACCGGCCGTCCGGCAGCTTGTGCACGGTCAGCCGCAGGTCGGCGCCCGGGCAGAAGGCGGCGAGCGCGGCCCGCTCCTCCTGCTCCCGGTCGGTGCCGCCGCCGGAGAGCACCAGCGCGTCGACGCGGATCCCCGGCCGCGCGCCGCACAGCGTCAGCAGCGTGCCGCCGGCGCCGATGGCGATGTCGTCGCAGTGCGCGCCCACCGCGACGATCCGGTCCGGGCGCCCGGCGCTGAGCCGGATCACGCGCTCACCCCGGCGTTGTCCCGCTCCCACACGGCCCATGGACGGTCGCCCCGGGCGTAGGCGTCGTCGAGCGCCGCCCGCTCCTTCACGGTGTCGGTCGGCTTCCAGAAGCCGCGGTGCTGGTGCGCCACCAGCCGGCCGCGCTTGGCCAGCTGGGCGCATCCGTCGGCGACCAGGTCCCCGTTCTCCGGTATGTGGTCGAAGACCTCCTGCCGGAGCACGAAGTAGCCGCCGTTCTCCCACAGCGGCAGGTCGCTCACCGCGGTGATGCCACCCACCAGGCCGTTCTCGCCCAGCTCCACGCAGTGGAACGAGGACTGCGGCGGCACCACCATCATCGACGCGCCGGCGTCGCGCGCCGCGAACCGGTCGATCATCTCGTCCAGCGGGGCGTCGGTGAGCACGTCGGCGTAGTTGGCGAGGAACATCTCGTCGCCGTCCAGGTGGTGCCGCACCCGGCGCAGCCGCTCCCCGATCGGCGACTCGATGCCGGTCTGCGCGAACGTGATCGTCCAGTCGGCGATGTCCGTGGACAGCAGCTCGGTCCGCCCGCCGCGCAGCACGAAGTCGTTGGACGTCGTCTCCTCGTAGTTGAGGAAGAAGTTCTTGATGTGGTGGGCCCCGTAGCCGAGGCACAGGATGAACTCCTTGTGCCCGAAGTACGCGTAGTAGCGCATGACGTGCCAGATCAGCGGTCGCGGCCCGACCATCGCCATCGGCTTGGGCACGTCGTCGGAGGCTCCGCTGCGCATCCGCATCCCGTAACCGCCGCAGAACAGGACGACCTTCATGACTCCCCCTCGACAATGCTCAGTTCCGGGATGGGAAAGACCAGCCGGCCGCCCCAGCCGTGCACGAAGGACAACTGCTCGACCAGCTCGGCCCGCAGGTTCCACGGCAGGACCAGGACGTAGTCCGGCTTGTCGGCGGCTATCCGCTCGGGCGGCAGGACGGGGATGCGGGTGCCCGGGGTGAACCTGCCGTGCTTGTACGGGTTGCGGTCGACCGTGTACGGGAGCAGGTCGGGCCGGATCCCGCAGTGGTTCAGCAGGGTGTTGCCCTTGCCCGGGGCGCCGTAGCCCACCACCGTCTCGCCGCGCTCGGCCGCATCGATGAGGAACCGCAGCAGATCCCGGCGCACCTTGGCCACCCGGGCGGAGAACTCGGTGTACCCGGACAGCTCCCGCAGCCCGGCGGCCTTCTCCCGGTCGAGCACCTCGGCCACCCGCCGGCTCGGCTCGCCGGCCACCTCGTCCGGCCGGGCCCACAGCCGGACGGAGCCGCCGTGCGTGGGCAGCAACTCGACGTCCACGAGCGTGAGTCCGCCGCTCGCCAGGGCTCGGGTCGCGGACGCGACCGTGTAGTACTGGAAGTGCTCGTGGTAGATCGTGTCGTACTGGTTCTCCTCGATCAGGGTCAGCAGGTGCTGCACCTCGATGGAGACCCAGCCGTCGTCGGCGACCAGGGCGCGCAGCCCTCGGGTGAACCCGACCACGTCGGGGATGTGCGCGTACACGTTGTTGGCCACCACCAGGTCCGCCGGGCCGTGCTCCGCGCGGACCGCCGAGCCGGTCTCGGGGCTCAGGAACTCCGTGAGCGTGGGCACACCGGCGTCCCGCGCCGCCGCTCCGACGTTCACCGACGGCTCGATGCCCAGGCAGCGGATCCCCCGGTCCACCACGTGCCTCAGCAGGTACCCGTCGTTGCTCGCGACCTCGGCCACGAAGGAATCGGGACCCAGGTCGAGGCGCTGCACGGCGTCGGCGACGAACGTGCGCGCGTGCTCCACCCAGGAGGTCGAGTACGAGGAGAAGTACGCGTACTCCTTGAACGTCTCCTCCGGCGTGATCAGCGGAGGGATCTGCGCGAGCCAGCAGTCGGTGCAGACCCGCAGGTGCAGCGGGTACGCCGGCTCCGGCCGGTCCAATTGGTCGGCGGCCAGGAAGCTTTCGCACGGTGGCGTCGCCCCCAGGTCGACGACGCTCGCCATCGCTTCCGAGCCGCAGAGTCGGCATCGTGTCATCTGCTGTCCCCATCCCCCCTGCTCGCGCGGGTGTCCCCGCCGCGAGCCAGTGCTGACCGACCCGCGATCGCGGTGCGGTACTCCTCCACCAGGCGCTCGAGGCCGACGGCCGGGCTGAAGCCCTGCTCGTAACGGCGCCGGGCCGCCCGGCCCATCTCCCGGTTGCGGGCCGGTCCGGCCGCGATCCGGCGCATGCAGGACGCGAGCGAGGCGGGGTCGCCCGGCCGGTGCAGCAGCCCGGTCACCCCGTCCTCGACGAGTTCGACGAAGGCGCCGTGACCGGCGGCGACGACCGGGACCCCGGCCGCCATCGCCTCCACGACCACCAGGCCGAACGCCTCCAGCCACGTCGAGGGAGCCACCACGGCCACCGCCCTCGCGACGGCCCTCCGGCACTCCGCCGTGTCGTACAGACCGACGTGACGCACGTCGTCGCGGCCCGCCGCCCAGGCGGTCACCTCCCGCTCCAGCGGCCCCGCGCCGGCGATCACCAGCGGGACGCCCGCACCGCCGCCCGCCGCGATCTCGTCCCAGGCGGCCATCAGCAGCCGCACCCCCTTGGCCTCCGCGAGCCGGCCGAGATACAGCAGATGCTCTCCCTCGCCGACTCGGCAGGTGCCCGGGTCGGGAACGAAGTTGTGCTTCACCGCCAGCCGCTCGGCCGGCATGCCGGACCGCACCAGGACGTCGCGCTGCGCCGCGGAGATGCACAGGAACCGCTCCACGCCGGACCACCACCGCCGCCGGTTGACCGACAGGCTGACCGCGAGCGGCACCGTGGCGAGGCGGGAGCCGCGGTAGCAGCCGTGCCGGACGGCGGGCAGCGGCGTCGATCCGACGCACTCCGTGCAGGGCCGGCCGTCGCGCCGCAGTGTGCCGGGAGGGCAGACCTGGGTGTAGTTGTGCAGCGTCGCGACGGCGGGCACACCGGCGTCGGCGCAGGCGGCCAGCACCGCGGGCGACAGGAGCGGGAAGACGTTGTGCACGTGCACCACGTCCGGCCGCTCGGCGCGCAGCCGGGCGGTGAGCTCCGTGCGCACCGCCGGGTTCCACGGCACCAGGAGCGGCACCGCGGCCTTGCCGAGGAGTGAGCGGTCGGCGATGTCGTCGCTGCGCCGCTCGAACACCTCGACCCGGTGGCCGCCCGCGCGCAGCAGCTCCACCTCCTGGTCGACGACCTTGTTCTCCCCGCTCGGCTGTGCCGAGGCGTAGCGGTTGTGCACCACCAGGACGTGCATGCTCACGTCACCTCCGGTCTACGGGCCCAGCGCGGGACGCGTCGTCGAGGGGGATCGGGCGTCGGGAGGGGAGCGGCCTCGGCGGGTGTCGCCAGCAGCGAGGCGGCCAGGGCCAGATGCAGCAGATACGGCGAGGCGTCGCCGAGACCGGCCTCCGTGTACGACGCGATCGCGCAGTAGCTGATCAGGAAGATCGCGCAGGCCCTCCGCAGCGACGGTGGCCGCAGCAGCGCGACGCCGCCCAGCACGATGAGGAACGTCGCGACGAGGGCGACGCCGATGAGACCCTGTTCGTTGTAGACGGCCAGCCAGCTGTTGTCGATCGGCAGCCCGCCGAACGACTTGTCGCCCAGGCCCACGCCGAACAACTGCTCCGAGGTCGACCGGGGCTTGGCCAGCAGGGCGTCCCAGACCTTGGCCCGGCCGGTGAGGCTGGAGAAGTTCTCCCGGCTCTGCCCGCGCAGGAACCACGACTGCAGCGCGGAGGCGAACCCCACCGCGGCCACCACGGCGCACAGCACCGCCCAGGTGAAGAACCGGCGGGCCGCGGCGCTGGTCAGGACGAGCGAGCCGATCGCCAGCGCCAGCCCGAGGAGCAGGCCGAGGGTGGCCGTCCGGGTATGGGTCAGGGCGAGCAGGACGAGCGACGGCACGATGACCACGGCCGCGCTCGCCCTGTCGGTCCTGCGCCCCAGCAGGAGCAGCACGGTGAGCCCGATGATCACCGCGGCGTACTGCCCGATCTGCGGCGGGGTCAGCGGCCACAACGCGCCGACGAGGCGTCCGCCGTAGAGGTCGGGCAGGGCCGCGCCCGGTGAGACGGCCAGGCCGGCGGCCACCGATCCGAGCACCGCGAAATACATCCGGATGTGGTGCCGGACGAACGTCATGCCGCCGTCCCACCAGCGGCTGAGCAGCCACAGCGTGCCCACGAAGAGAGTCAGCCGGAAGCAGCGGAACAGCGCGCCGAACCCGGACTCCAGGTTCGCGCTGGAGATCACGCTCATCACCAGCAGCAGGGTGAGCAGGAACAGGTAGGCGCTGGCGCGGACGCGCAGCCGGAGATTGACCGTGAGCGCCAGCGCGAACGCGGCGACCAGCGCGCCCATGGTGACCATCTGGATGAGGGAGCGGGGCAGCGGGACGATGGTCTTCGCCCCGGCGGAGCCGAGCGTGTTGAGGACGAGCAGCCCCCAGACGATCCCGACGATCCGCGGTGTGCCGACCGGGCGCGATGCGGCGCCGGGCCGCGCTCCCGCCGTGTCGGGTCCGCCCGGCAGCCCGGCCGGCCTCTGGTCTGCGCCCATCTCAACCACCGGCCACCGGGTCGAGGGTGCTGCCCGCGTCCTGCCGGTACGGCATGCCCTGCCACTCCACGAAGTCGAGCACCCGGCTCGTGTCCTGGACCACGAATTTCCACGGCCCGATGTAGACGTTGTCGTGCCAGCGGTTGTGCTGCTTTGTGGTGATCGCGTCAGCCACCCGCTCGCCCTTGTACGGCGACCAGTCCGGGTAGGTTCCGTAGTTGGCGAGGAGACCCATCCGGTCGCACTTCTCCGTGCACTTGACGACGGACTCGTCCAGGACGAAGCGGTTGTCGTGGATGTCCACCCGCTGTGTCTTCCACCGGCAGTCGGCGTAGAGCGGCGCCTTCGCGATCGCCGACCCGGTACAGCGCCTGGTGTCCCGCACCAGCAAAGTGCATTGACCGGACGAGGTGTTGGCCGGGCTGTTGCAGAATCGGTCGGCGTTCTCCCACAGGGTGATCCCGGACCAGTTGTTCTCCAGCACGTTCCGGTAGATCTCGATCCGGTCGGTGCGGGCCCGGATGCGTGGTTCGCCGCCGGACTCGGACAGGTAGACGGTCGCGAACGGGAAGCTGTCGCCGCTCTCGGCCGCCTTGCGCCCTTCGACCCAGTTGTTGCGCCGGATCACGTTGTTCCGGATGACCGCGTTGTAGCTGATCTCGTAGATCAGCGCGGCGCCGTCGTTGGCCTCCAGCACGTTGTTCTCTATGCGGAAGTCGTTGTTGTTGGTGTCCGCCCACAACCCGGTTCCGTGGTTGCCGTGCACCCAGTTGCCGCGCACGTCGGCGCCGTCGACGGCCCAGAACTTGATGCCTCCGGTGCAGCCGCAGCCCTTGCGCCGCCGCTCCCAGTCGTCGGTGTTGTTGCCCACGATCTCGTTGCCCTCGACCACCAGGCCGCTGATCCGGCCGTCGGCCTTGTACGCGTTCATGCCGTACTGGCCGTTGCCGCGCAGGCAGTTGGCGCGGACCTGCTGGCGGGCGCCGGCCATCAGGCCGGCGCCGGAGTTGTGCTGGATCGTCGCGTGCTCGATCACCCAGCCGTCGGCCGAGTCATGGTTGACCACGCCCTCGTTCAGCGGCGCCACGAAACGTTCCACGGTCAGGTAGCGGATGGTGACGTCGCGGGCACTGCCGCCGAACGCGTACTGGTTCTTCCTCCGGCCGTCCAGCACCGCGCCCGGCGCACCGACGTAGCGGTCCCCCTCCTTGGGGATGACCTGGGCGTACCGGTTCGGGTCGAGCCGGTGCCTGCCCGGCCGAAGCCAGAACGTGGTGTTCGGGGGGCTGCTCCTGGTCTTCGCCGCCAGGTCACCGACCACCGCGGGGTCGACCGTCACCGCGCCCGCCGGCGCCTTCGCCGGCCCGGCCTCCGGCTCGGCGCACACCCGCGCCACGTGCGGGGCCGCGGACGTGGACGGCGTGGCCTTCGGCTCCGCCCCGGCGCTCGACGTGCTGACACAGCCGGTCGCCAGCAGCGCCAGCGCCAGCAGGGCCGCCGCCGGCGGTGCCGCCGCAGCCGACGCCCGGTGCCGCCTCTTGATCCCCACGCGCCCCCCTAGCCGCCGAACCTGAGCACGGTGGTGAACCCGTCCGCGCCGTCGGTGAAGCCGGTGCCTACCAGGGTCGTGGCGGGTTCCTTGCGCCCGAATCCGGGGGAGTACCAACCCAGCGGCGGGTCGGTCTCGCCGCGATGCGCCCGCCAGGACAGCTGTCCGGGCAGCTCGAGCACCGCGGAACGTCCCTCACCGTCCCGGATCCAGGTGAGCACCGCCCGGTGCCCCACCAGGTCCGCGGCGATCGCCGGTCCGAGGTGGAACGCCAGGCGCGCGGCCCGGCGCGGGCCGCGCACCTCGTCGACCACCCGCAGCTCCCGGCTCGCGGCCGTCAGCTCCACCCGGCGACGGTGCACGGAGCCCTGGTAGCCGTCGTGCTCTCCACACCAGCGGGCCACCCCCTCGCCGGATGTGTCCGCGGCCAGGACGCGGCTGCGGGCATGCCGGGTCCACAGGAACGGGCCGCCGGAGACGGACTGGTCACCGGCGTCCAGTTGCAGGGTGTTGTGGCCGAGGGTGGACCGGAAGTACCGCCGCCACTCGGGCTGCCCGTGGTAGCAGTACGTCCCCGGGTCGGCGAGCACGTCGACCCCGTCGTGCCGGACCTCCACCGACAGCGCGTCCGCGTGGGCATGCGCGGCGATGGACAGGAAGCCGTGCGGACCACCGTCGCAGCGGCACCAGATCTCGCCAGGGCCGCGCAGGATCGCCATGCCCGCGTCGGCGAAGTGCGCCGGTCGGCCGGTCGGGCGGCTCACGGACAGTTCAGTGGGTTCGATGAGCGCGGCCAGCAGCGGGGTGCGTACATCGGTGCCGGTCACCGCCGGCCACCAGGCGAGCCGGCCGAACACGGCGTCGCCGGTGGCCAGCAGCGAGGCCCAGCGGTCGGTGCCCGCGCCGTCCACGACCAGACCGTGCCCGTCGTCCGCGTCCCCCTGGCGCGGCGGCCGCAGCCGGCTGTCCACGACGGCCGCGAGCGCGTCGGTCATCCGCA
Organism: Streptomyces sp. NPDC031340; assembly: GCF_055569945.1. Lineage (NCBI taxonomy): Bacteria > Bacillati > Actinomycetota > Actinomycetes > Kitasatosporales > Streptomycetaceae > Streptomyces > Streptomyces sp. NPDC031340. The sequence goes on along the minus strand of NZ_JBVIIE010000006.1, from coordinate 137,883 downwards.
ACAGCACCAGCCGGACCGACGCGGGGACCGGCACGCCGGCGGCGTCCGCCTCGGCCACCGCGGCCAGGCCGAGTTCCAGCACGAGTCCGTGATACTCGGTGGCCAGCTCGCGGTTGAGGCCGGAGCCGAAGGTGTTGGCGCGCAGATTCCGTTCCAGCGACCGGAGCGCGTCGGCTCGCCAGCGCGCCGAGGCGGGGAACCAGCCGAACGCGCAGGCCGCGGCGAACTGCCCGGCGGCCTCGGCGATGACGTGGTTGTTCGCCGAAGACCCCCGGCTGGGGAAGGCGGCCAGCCAGCGCTGGTGGTGCCAGATCTGGTTCAACGCCACCGGGTTGCCCTCGAACAGCCCGGCCGCGCCCGGCCAGCCGTCCAGCAGCCGGCGGATCCACACCCAGGACAGCAGCCGGATGCCCAGCTCGATACCGCTGGTCCAGTGCACGCCGCGCAGCGGTGCGTTGGCCGCCCACCACGACCGCAGGTGCTCGGCCACGCGCTCGGCGTACCGCTCGTTCCCGGTGACCGCGTAGGCGGCGGCGAGCACGGTGAGGTACTGGTGCCGGGACAGCTCCCAGATCTGCTTGACGTCCCCGACCGCGTCCTCGTTCCGGTACGGCACGTCGAAGGCGTAAGCCCACGGAGCCCGGCGCCCGGTCTTCGGGTCGCGACACCAGTCCGGGTCGACCAGGTCCTCGCGGAGCACCCCGAAATACTCGGCGTGCCCGTGCATCAGCCGGTCCGCCTCGGCGACGAGCCGTTTCACGGCGTCCGCAGGCACCGCGGCGATCGTCCCCGCGGGCAGGACCGCGGTGAACCGGGCGCCGGTCACGCTCGGGCAGACCGGCCGCGCCGACCGCCACCGCCGCCTGCGCACCGCGTCGCCCACCCGGCCGCCGACCTCCCGCGGGCCCATCCGGGACAGCCGCCGCAGGTACCAGCCCGCGCTCATGCTCATCGCGTCCTCGCCAACGTCACCGGCGCACCGGCGGCCAGGCCGGTCTGCACGGCGAGGGTGGCCGAGGTGGTGGCGACCAGCGACTCCAGCGGCACCGGCATCGGCCCGCCGGTCCGCACGGCCTTGACGAAGGCGGCCAGCTCGGCGGACTGGCCCTTGTCCCGGGCCTTGGGCAGCCGCGAGCTGACCCACCGCTTGGGCCCGTACACGGAGGCACGGACGAAGTCGTCGAGCCGCAGCACCTTGCCGTCCGCGACCAGGTCCAGCGTCTCCTTGGGGAAGCCGGGCGCGCCGGTGGTGACGTAGCTGATGGTGGCGGTGGACCCGTCCGGGTAGCGCAGGACGACCTGCAGGTCCTCGTTGCCGGACGTGGCGACCGCGTACACCGAGACCGGGTCGGCCCCGAGCAGCCAGCTCGCCGTGTCGATGAAGTGTCCGCCCTCGCCGGCGAACCGCGAGCCCTCGGTCCCCTGTCGGAGGTACCAGCTGCCGTGCTGCAGCCGGCCCGCGTTGACCAGGTAGCGCAGGCTCGCCGGACCGGTCCGGGCGCCGAACCGCTTCCCGGCCTCCCGCAGCAGCGGCGCGAACCGGCGGTTGAAGCCCACCTGCAGCCGGTCGTTGCCGGACTCCTCCACCGCCGCGAGCACGCCGGCCAGCTCGTCCTCGGTGAGGGCCAGGGGCTTCTCCACGAAGACGGACTTGCCCGCCAGCAGTGCCTTCCGGGTCAGTTCGGCGTGCGAGCTGTGCCGGGTGACCACGAAGACCGCGTCGATGGACTCGTCGCCGAGCACGGCGTCGAGATCGGTGGTCGCCTCGGCGAAGCCGAACTTCCGCTGCGCGTTGGCCGCGGACAGCGCCGTCGTGGTGACGACCGTCGACAGCTCGACACCGTCGCGCTGCGCCAGGTGCGGCAGCAGCATCGAGGTCGCGTAGTTGCCCGCGCCGACGAACGCGAGGCGCACCGGCGTCCTGGCGGCCCGGGCCGGCGTGGACACTGCGCCGCCGGGCCGCTTCACCGCGGGCACGGCCACCGCCGGGGCGCCGGCTTCCTCCGCTTCCCCCGCGGGTCCGGGGTACCGGAACAGCACGGTCACGGCCTTCAGTTCGCCGTCCTTCAGGCGCCGGTACGTCTCGGCCGCGTCGTCGAAGTCGGCGATGTGGGAGACCAGGGGTTCCACGTCGACGCTGCCCCGGGCGACGAGGTCGAGGAAGCACGCCAGGTTGCGGCGCTCGGTCCAGCGCACATAGCCGATCGGGTAGTCCCGGCCCTCGAGTTCGTACTCCGGGTCGTAGCGCCCGGGGCCGTAGCTGCGGGAGAACCGGACGTCGAGCTCCTTCTCGTAGTACGCGTTCCACGGCAGGTCCAGGCGGCACTTGCCGATGTCGACGACCCGGCCGCGGTCCCGGCTCAGCCGGGCGGCCAGCTCGACGGGCTGGTTGCTGCCGCCGCCGGCGGCCAGGTACACCTGGTCCACGCCGTGACCGTCGGTGAGTTCGGCGACCGCGGCCTCCACGGCCGCGGACTCGGGATCCCCGCAGGCCGCGGCGCCCAGCCGCTCGGCGAGCTCGCACCGCTCCGGGTCGGGGTCGACCCCGACGACGCGGACGCCCGAGGCGGCGAGGAGCTGAACCACGAGCTGCCCGATCAGACCGAGGCCGATGACCAGGGCCACCTCGCCGAGGTGCGGCTCGCCTTGCCGGACGCCCTGCAACGCGATCGACCCGACCGTGCCGAAGGCGGCGTGCCGCGGCGCGAGGCCGTCCGGCACCGGGACGTAGAGGTTCCTCGGCACCCAGTTGAACTCGGCGTGCAACGCGTGCTCGTTGCCGGCGCAGGCCACCAGGTCGCCGACCTTCACATCGTCGATCCCGGCGCCGACCTGCTCGACCACCCCGCACAGCGAGTAGCCCAGCGGCGTGTAGGAGTCCAGCTTGCCCATCACCTTGCGGTAGGTGGCCGGCACCCCGTTGGTGGCCACGCTCTGCATGACCTTGGCCACCTGGTCCGGCCGGGAGCGGGCCTTGCCCAGCATCGACATGCCGGCCTCGGACACCTTCATCAGCTCGGTCCCGGTGGAGATCAGCGAGTAGGCGGTACGGACCAGCACACCCCCCGGCTTGCACCCCGGCACCGGCACGTCGAGCACCGCCAGCTCGCCGCTCTTGTAGTTCTGCACGACCTGTTTCACCCGAAGTCCCCTTGTTTCTACGCCGTTTGTCACGCCGCCGAGCGAGCACCCCGGCCGGGCCCGGGGATCGCGTCGCGGTACCAGTACTCGAGGGTCAGCACATGCCACAGATGCTTGGAGAAGTCCCGCTGCCCGGCGGCGTCCTCGGCGACCATGCGGGCGAGCGCGTCGCGGCGCAGCAGCCCGGAGCTGACGAGCGCGCCGTCGTGCACCACCTCGCGCACCAGCGGTGCCAGATCCCGGCTCATCCAGGCCCGCAGCGGCGCGCTGAACAGGCCCTTGGGCCGGTAGACGATCTCCCGGGGCAGGACCGAGGCGGCCGCCTCCTTGAGGACGGCCTTGCCCTGCCGTCCGACGATCTTGCGGTCGCCGGGTACGGCGAACGCCGCCTTGACCACCTCGACGTCCACGTACGGCACCCGCACCTCGGTCGACGCGGCCATGCTGGAGCGGTCCGTGTACGCGAGGTTCAGGCCCGGCAGGAACATCCGGGCATCGGTCAGGCACATGCGGTTGACGAAGTCGTCGAGGTCGTTGTCCCGGTAGACGTCCGCGTGTTCGGTCAGCACCTCATCGACCGTCCCGGCCAGGTCCGGATCGAGAAGGGCGAGCAACTCGTCCCGGTCGTACATGGTGTAGCTGCGCCGGAACGCGGTCTCCTCCGGCAGCTCGGCGAAGGACAGGAACCGCTTCGCGAAGCGCACCGACCGGTACCCCCGGCGGGACGTGGCGACCGGCAGCCGGTCCACGGTCCCGGACACCGCGCGGCGCAGTGGCCGCGGAACGCGCTGGTAGCGCAGCGCCAGCAGGTTGGCCAGGTGCTTGCGGTACCCGGCGAACAACTCGTCGGCGCCCATCCCGGAGAGCATCACCTTGACCCCGGCCTCCCGGGCGGCCGAGCAGATCAGGTACGTGTTGATCGCGGCGGGGTCGCCGATCGGCTCGTCCAGGTGGTACGTCATCCGCGGCAGCAGGTCCAGCACGTTCGGGGCGATCTCGATCTCGTGCAGGTCGACGCCGAACCGCTCGGCCACCTGCCGGGCGTAGCGCAGGTCGTCCGGCATCGCCTCGAACCTGGCGTCCTCGGCGCGGAAGCCGATCGTGTAGGCCGAGATCCCGGGCTGCTCGCGGGCCGCCAGCGCGGTCAGATAACTGGAGTCGAGGCCGCCGGAGAGGAACGTCGCCACGGGCACGTCGGAGAGCAGGTGACGCCGGGTCGACTCCTCGACGACGGCGGCCAGGTCCGGCAGTTCGCCGCTGCGGGCCCGCTCCCGGCCCTCGGCGGCGACGTCCTTCAGGTTCCAGAACCGGCCGCGCTCCACCCGGCCGTCGGGCCGGCACCGCAGCCAGCTCCCCGGCGGAAGCTTCTCCGCCTCGCGGAACGCGCAGCGCGAGTCCGGCACCCAGTAGTACAGCAGTGAGGCCACCAGTGCCGCGTGATCCACCCGCAGCGTCCCGCCGGTCGCGGCGGCGAGCGCCTTGAGCTCGGAGGCGAACACCAGGCCCTCGCCGCGCCGGAGCAGGAACAGCGGCTTGATGCCGAGCTGGTCGCGGGCGAGCACCAGCTCACCGGTCCGCTCGTCGAAGACGCCGAACGCGAACATGCCGCGCAGCCGGGGCAGGCAGTCGGTGCCCCAGCGCCGCCAGGCCTGGAGGAGCACCTCGGTGTCGGAGGTGCCGCGGAAGCGCACCCCGGCGGCTGCCAGCTCGGCACGCAGCTCGGGCGCGTTGTACAGCTCGCCGTTGTACGTCAGGGCGAGGCCGTCCGAGACCATCGGCTGGGCGCCGGTCTCCGACAGGTCGACGATGGACAGCCGGCGGTGCCCGAGCTGCACTTCGCCGTCGCCGACGGGGTGACCGTAGCGGCCCGCGCCGTCCGGGCCGCGGTGGGCGAGGGTGTCGGTGAGGCGGTCGGTCAGGACCTTGCCGTCCGGCCATCGGTACGTGCCCGCGATGCCACACATGTCCTACCGCACCTCCTGGTCGTCGTCCGGGACCCGTGCGGCCCACATCGGCTGCCGCTCCGCGGGCCGCCGTCCTTCCCCCACTGCCTGAACGGTGTGGGAGGCGCCCCCGCCGTTCGGCCGGGCCGGCCGCTCGCTCCGGCCGCGCAGCGCGGTGCCCAGCCCGTCCCACAGCGTGCCGTCGGTCCGGTCACGCGGATCGGGGTCGATCAGCACCACACCGATCACCGGTATGCGCTGGTCCGCGAGCTGCCGCGCCACCGTGTGCAGCCATGCGGCGCTGCCGTGCCCGGCCCGCACGACGAGCACGGTCCGGGTGCCGAGGTACTGGAGGTCCGTCCACGCCGTGCCGGGCGCCACCGAGCCGACGCCGATCCGGCGCTCCCGGGGCGACACGGCCGCGGCACGTTCACCGCCGACCACGGTGGGGTCTCCTGGCTTCCGGCGGTCCGCGAGCCGCGAGCCGGGCAGACCGTCGACGACGACCACCGGCCCCTCCGCCGCCAGTGCCCGGGCCAGGCCCAGGGCGAGCGCGCTCGCGCCGCGCGGACAGCCGAGTTCCAGCAGCGACAGCGGTTCCACGGAGCCGTGCACGGTGCGGGCCAGCGTCGCGGTGAGCCGTTCGCGTGCCACCCGGGTCCGCCGGCGCTGCCACGGCCTGCCCGACCGGCGGGGCAGCTCCGCGATGACCGACGCGCCGAGGTTCGCCGCGATGTCCCGGCGCAGCACGGGGCGGTCGGCGACCACCACGCCGACCGCGGCCAGCGCGAGCCCTAGGAAGAGCCCGAGGACGAGCCCGACCACGGCGTCGGTGACGACGGCCTTGGGCAGGGAGTGCCGCACCGCGCGCGGGGCGTCCACGATCTGCGTGCCGGCGATGAGCCCGGGCGTGCCGACGCGAGCCTCCTCGGCGCGCTGGCCGAAGTCGGCGATCCGCGAGGTGAGGTCGGCCCGGCGGGCGAAGAGCGACTCGAGGCTCGCCGCCGCTTTCGGGTCGCTGTCCGCCGACCGGCCGCCGATCTCCTTGTTGACGTCGGCGAGTTGCTTGCGCAGGCGGTCCCGCTGGTCGAGCAGGCCCTTGGCCTCGGCGTCCGCGATGTCCCGTATCCGCTGCGCGTGGTCCGCGACGAACGCCTCGGCCAGTGCCTCGGCCCGGGCCACGGCTTCCGCGTCGGTGTCGCCCGTGACATCGATCTGGAGCACGTTGTTGGACAGTCCGGTGCCCCGGTACTCCTTCATGAAGTCCTCGGGCTTCTCCGGGGACTTGAGGGAGCGCAGGGCCTGGCCGGCGATCTGCGTGGTCTGCAGCAGCTGGACGTCGGTGCGGATCAGCGTTCCGGTGTCGTTCGGCTGGTCCTCCTGGTGCGCGACCAGCACCTTGGCCACCGCGGACGGCGACGGCGGCAGCAGGACCGCCACCGCCGCGCCGAGCACCAGTCCGAGCAGCGCCAGGGCGCCCCAGAGACGGCGGCGCCTGCGGACCGCGACCACCAGCGCCTGCAGGTCGATGAGCGGAGTGGCGGCCGACGACTGAGAAGTCGTGCTCGTCGTCACACTGAACCTCCCGTCGCGTGACCGCGAACCGCGAACGCCATGGCGGCCTCGTCCGAGGGACGGCCGGCCGCCGGCGTCGGACGGGTGCGGACCGTGCCGACGACGACGGCGCCGACGACCTCGTGCCCGCCGTCCGCACACGCCTCGGCGATGCCGGCCAGCTCCTCCGCGGTCCAGTTGCCGGCGCTGAGGACGACCAGGGCGCCGGACTCCGTCTCGCGGTCGGGCACGATCGGCCGGTCCACCGAAACCTCCACCACCCGCAGCAGCGGATCGCGCTCGGCCTCGGCGACGAGCTGCCCGGCGGCCCGGCGGGCGACCTCGTCGCCTTCCGGTACGACGACCAGCAGCCGGCGGGGGGCCGGCAGCCTGCCCCGGAGGCGGGCGCACACCCGCCGGTAGCGGATCTGCCTGTCGGCCTCGCCGGAACTCTGCGGGGCCGGTGTGTCCCACCGGGTGTCGACGCCGAGGAGCCGGCGGATCCGGGCCCGTGCGCCGGGGCGCTGCGGCCGGTGCGCGCGCCGTTCACCGGGCACGTCGACGGTGCCGAGGAGCGCCGAGCCCAGCGCCGCGGCGATCTCCGTTTCGGTGCGCAGTCGGCGGTTCGTCCGTGCGGCGACGAGATGACCGATGACCGCGAGCAGGAAGAACACCAGCGCGCCGGCGGCGATGAGCTGCGTCCTGGTCGGTGGTGCCTCGCCCGTCGGCCGGGCCGCCGGCCCCATGACCACCATGTTGGCCTTGTTGGCCGCCGGGTCGGCCTCGTCCAGCTTCTTCATGGCGTCCTGCAGCGTGGTGCGCAGTTTCTCCAGCTCGGTACGGGCCTGCACGCTCTCCACGGTCTGACCGGGATCGGCCGCGTCGGCCAAGTCTGTGATGCGGCGGTTGGTCTCCGCCACCTTCTTCCGCAGCGCCTCGGTCTCCGTAGCCGCTTCGGGCGCGGTGGAGCCGCCCGCGATCCGCGTGGCGAAGGTGACGAACTGCTGGGCCACCTGGTCGGAGAGCCGCTGCGCGCGCTCCGGGGTGTCGGCCGTACCCGAGATCTTGATGATGTTCCCGTCGGCGGCCTTGGCGCTCACCCGATCCCGCAGTTCGGCGTCGCTGACGTCCTTCCAGCCGAGCGTGGCGGCCGCACGGTCGACCACCGTCGAACTGGTCGCGATGTCCACCTGGGTCAGCAGTTCGCGCTCCTCCCACAGCCCCGGCAGCAGCACCGATGCCGACGCCGTGTACCGCGGCGGAAACACCAGCACCGAGGCGCCGTAGCCGACGAGCGCACCCAGCACGGCGAGTACGGCGAGAAGCCGCCACCGCCGACTCAGAATCCGTCCGATCGTGACCAGGCGGATCGTGTCATCGTTCAATGAAGCGGCCTCTTCCCCGTACGGACCGGCCCACGTGCCGGCGCCGGAGCATGGTCCCGGCAGGCGGCGGCGTAGGCGGCGAGCAGCGACGCTTGCGAATTCCGCCAGGAGAGCGGGCCGCTGATCCGCTCCTGGCCGATCCTGCCCATCCGGGCCCGCTGCTCCGGATCGTCGAGGAGGGACGCGACGAGCCCGGCGAACGCGGCCTCGTCGTTGGCGGGCGCGTAGACGGCGGCGTCACCGGCGGAGACGCGCGCCTCCCGGAGGTCGAACGAGACGATCGGCCGCCCCATCGCCATGTACTCCAGGACCTTGTTCATGGTCGACACGTCGTTCAGCGGATTGCGCGGGTCGGGAGAGAGGCACACGTCCGCGGTGCTCAGGTAGCGCACCAGGTCGGCGTCCGGAATGCGCCCGGTGAACTGCACCTGCTCGCCGAGACCGAGCCGCCGGGACAGCTCCACCATCGCGTCGAAGGCGTCGCCGGCGCCGACGAACACCGCGTGCCAGTCGGTCCGCCCGAGCTCGTCGCGCAGCTTCGCGAGGGCCCGCAGGGCGTAGTCGACGCCGTCCTGAGGGCCCATGACGCCGAGATAGCACAACAGATGAGGCTTGCCGCGCTTCAACTCCGGCTCCGGCGGCACCGGTCGGAACCGTTCGACCGCGGGCGCGCTGCGCACCACGAAGACGTCCTCCGGCCGCCGGCCGCCACGGCGCAGCGCGACGTCCCGGTAGCTCTCGTTCGTGGCGAGCACGATGTCCGCGGCCCGGTAGGTCCGCCGTTCCAGCGCGCACACGGCGCGGTAGAGCAGGTCCTCGCCGCGGTCGAACCGGGAGAGGTACAGCTCGGGCACCAGGTCGTGCTGGTCGAAGACGAACCGCGCGCCGCGTCGCTTCAGCCACAGTGCCGGCAGGAACAGCAGGTCGGGCGGGTTGCAGGCGTGGACCACGTCGACCGGGCCGACCTTGCGGGCCAGCCGGACCGTGTGCCACAGGGCCGATCCGTATTCCCGCAGGTAGCCGGCCGGACCTCCGGTCGCCGCGCGCAACGGGTAGCGGTGGATCCGCACCCCGTCGATCACCGCCTCCGGCTCGGTGTCCCGCTTCTCGCCCCGGGGGCAGATGACGTGCACCTCCCAGCCCGCGTCGCGCAGCGTCGTGCACTCCTGCCACACCCGCCGGTCGAACGGCACCGACAGGTTCTCCACCAGGATCAGCGCACGCCGGCCCGGTCCGGCGCCGCTGGTCGCGTTACCAGGCAAGGCCCATGTACCTCGGTTCGGCCCGGCGCGCCTCGGCGTCGGGAAGGCGGATGAGGTCGACGATCAGCGGTCCGTCCTCATGGGGCAGCGACGACAGCACCGCCGGGTCCCTGGTCCCCACCAGGCACACCTCGGCGTGTTCGAGCACCTCGTCGACGGAGTCCGCGAGCAGTTGCGCGAGATGCGGCAGCCGGCTCTCGATGTACTCGCGGTTCGCGCCGAGCAGCCGGGAGAGGCTCACATTGGCGTCGTAGATCTTGATGTCGTACCCCTTGCCGAAGAGTCTCTCCGCCAGCTCGACGAGCGGGCTCTCGCGGAGGTCGTCGGTGCCGGGTTTGAAGGACAGCCCGAACAGGCCCACCCGGCGCTTGCCGGTGCGCTCGACCATGTCCACCGCGCGCTGCAGATGGTCGGCGTTGGAGGCCAGCACGTGGGAGAGGATGGGCACCGAGACGTCGGCCCGCTGCGCCGCGTGGACCAGGCTGCGCAGGTCCTTGGGCAGGCAGGACCCGCCGAAGGCGAAGCCGGGCCGCAGGTAGGCGGGGCTGATGTTCAGCTTGCGGTCGGCCAGGAACACGTCCATCACCTGGTGCGAGTCCACGCCGAGCGCCTGGCACACCGCGCCCAGCTCGTTCGCGAAGCCGATCTTGAGGCCGTGGAACGCGTTGTCCGCGTACTTGACCGCCTCGGCGGTCGGGACCGGCACCCGGAACACCTCGCCGGGCAAGCCGTCGTACAGCGCCGCCACCGCGTCGCCGCTCGCCGGATCGAGCTCGCCGATGACCGTCTTGGGCGGGTCGAAGAAGTCCCGCACGCTGGTGCCCTCGCGCAGGAACTCCGGATTGACCGCGACTGAGAAGTCCACTCCGGCCGTGCCGCCGGTGCTCTTCTCCAGGATCGGCACCAGCAGGTTCAGGCAGGTGCCCGGAAGCATGGTGCTGCGGAACACGACGGTCTGCCGCCCGCCCCGCTCGGCCAGCGCGGCGCCTATCTGCTCGGTGACCCGCTCCAGGTACGTCGTGCACAGGCTGCCGTTGGGCTCCGACGGCGTGCCCACGCAGACCAGCGACACCTCACTGCCCGCGATCGCCTCGCGGACGTCGCCGGTGGCGCGCAGCGCTCCGGTCCGCACGACCTCGTCGATGAGTTCGCCGATCCGCTCCTCGACCACCGGGGCCTTGCCGTCGTTGACCAGGTCGACCTTGACCGGGTTGACGTCCACCCCGATGACCTCGTGCCCCATGCTGGCCAGGCAGGCGGCTGATACGCAGCCCACGTAGCCGAGCCCGAAAACGCTGACTCTCATGCTCCGTCTCTCCCCCCAGGCAGGCCGCTGCGGCCTGCGGTCCGCGCGCCGGTCGGACGACCCGCGCGCATCAGTAGGCCCCCTGCCCGTGGAGCACGGCACGCAGCGTCTTCCACAAGATCACCGTGTCCAGGGCGAGCGACCAGTCCTCGACGTACCGCAGGTCGAGGCGGACCGCCTCCTCCCACGGCAGGTCGCTGCGCCCGCTGATCTGCCACAGGCCGGTGAGCCCGGGCTTGACCAGCAGCCGCCGCCGGATGTCCGGGCCGTACGCGGCGGACTCCTCCGGCAGCGGAGGCCGCGGTCCGACGAGTGACATCGATCCGGTGAGCACGTTGAAGAGCTGCGGGAGCTCGTCGAGCGAGTACCGGCGCAGCACCGCCCCCACGCGGGTCACCCGCGGATCCCGGCGGACCTTGAACAGCAGGCCCGCGCCCTCGTTGCGGTCGGCCAGTTGGGCCCGTGCCCCGTGCGCCCCGACGACCATGGTGCGGAACTTGACGATGGTGAACTCCCGGCCGTCCTTGCCGACCCTGCGCTGGCGGTAGAACGCCCCGCCCCGGCTGTCCGCCAGCACGAGCAGCCCGACGAGCACCATCAGCGGCGCGAAGAGCACCAGCAGGACCGCGGCGCCCACCCGGTCGACGACCTCCTTGATCGCCCGGCGGCCCCCGCTGAAGGTCGGCATGCTGACCCGCAGCAGCGGGATCCCGAGCACCGCGTCGACGTGCAGCCGCGGGCCGGCCACCTCCATCAGCACCGGGGCCACGACCATCTCGGCGTCGCTGCCCTCGAGGTTCCAGGCCAGCCGCCGCAGCCGGTCCGGTGTCCAGTGCGCGTCCGGTGTGACCGCCACGACGCGGTAGCCGTCGTGGCGGACGTGCTTGGCGACGTCGGACAGCCGGCCGACGACCGGCACTCCGTCCAGCTGGTCATCGTCGGCCCCGCGACCGTCCGGCGTGCACACCGCGTCCACCCGCCAGCCGAGGTGCGGGAACTTGCGGGTCCGGGTGATCAGGTCGCGCACGGTGGCCGGGCTTCCGGCGGCGAGCACCGGCCGCAGGCACCTGCCTTCCTTGCGCTGTTTGTGCAGCCACAGGCGGAGCAGATACCGCGCGGCCATGGTGACGACCGCTATCGCCGGGATCGCGACGAAGATCCAGAGCTTGATGTTGCGCGAGGTGAGGGCGATCCCGCCGAGCGCGAGTACGACGGTCGCCGTGAACAGAGAGCGTCCGAGCCGGCGGAATTCCTCGGCCCCCTGGCCGAGCACGGCCGGAGACCACGAGCGGCTCACCGCGAGGGCCCCCAGCACCAGCAGTTCGGTGCCGAACGCGAGGATTCCCCACTTCTCGTGCCAGTTGGCCGCGTCCCGGGCCCCGAAGAAATCGCCGATCGCCGTCACCACGGCGGCCGTGGCCACGGTATCGCTGGTGATCACGGCATGGCGGTACCGCTGTTCCCAGTCGATCGCGGGCCGGCTGATCGCCCCGTTCGCCAGACGCCCGTGCGCCGACGGAAATGGGCTGATTTGTCCCCCTTGTTGCACAGAACCCCCCCAGGTCCCCAATGGTTCGACGTTCGCCCGACACGGTTCCTCGCCTCAGGGGGCCGTCGCCCCCCGACGCCGCGCTGTTCCTTCCCCGGGGAGGCCCCCGCCCTCCCCCGCATGGCATCCCGGCCGTATCCAGCCGCTCGGCCAACTGGCCCTGGCGGCAGCGGACTTGCCGGTCCTGCCGGACCTTCCAGATGCACGGGAACCCGTCGAAACCCCGGGTGCTCCCCGTGCCCGGGCCCCCTCCGGGCTCCGTGAATCGATCACCCCCACGTCCGGCGCCGGGGACACGGCTGTCGGCCTTCCCTGGCGCCTGACCTGTAGATCATTACTGGTCGCTTCGTGTCGATCAGGAGAAGCATGGTCAATCTAGACCATGAGGGCCCGTATGAAGAGAGGGTTGTGGGTAATTTGTGCTCAAGGCGTGGAGGGGGTTCCGCGGATCGGTGACCGCAGGCGAGGGCGGGGCGCGCGGTCTCGGCCACCCTGGGTCAGCCGGTGGGCGGCGACGGTGGCGTACAGCTCGTCCTCGCTGTGCGAAGGCCCGACGCCCGGAACACCGCCCGCGCCGACTCCTCGTCGATACGGTGGCCCAGCCGGTCGAGGAGGCCGGCGCCCGTGCGCAGCGTCCCGTGCTCCAGGGAGCGGCGGACTCCGGTGTCGAACTCGTGCCAGAGCAGGGGGTTGGCGGTCAGGATCCGGGGATCGAGTTCCAGCCGGTGGCCGTGGACGTCCCGCAGCACCAGGTGGGAGCGGACGCCGTCGCATTGCCGCACGGCGGCCAGGGCGTCCGTGCGGACGACGTACCGGCGACAGGGGGTGCGTGCGGCGAGCCAGCCGGGGCCCGCGCTCACCCGCTGGGGGAGCAGGACGGCGCCCACCGCCACGGACAGGGTCACCCAGAGCAGAGCGCGGGGAAGCGTCAGGCTTCCCGCGGCCCGGTCCACCAGGAGGCTCAGGCCGCAGAACGTCAGGGCGCAGCTTCCGGCGAGCCGGGCGCTGCCACGCCAGTGGCGGTCGCCGACGGGGCCTGAAGGTCCGCTCCGACGCATGCCCCTGACGCTAGGCGGCTGTGCTGGGCCGGCGACCGCTGCTTACGGAGACCTGGCATCGGGAGGGTGAATCCTGACGGGATCCTGACGTCTCCGCCGGAGCCGGTCCTCAGCCGGTGTGGACGCGAGGGCGGCGGGCGGGGTCCGGTTCCGCTTCCCGCAGCACCTCGCGGGTGACCGGGGCGACCTCGCCCTGGCCGAAGAGGAAGAAGCGCAGGAAGTTGGCGAACGGGCTGCCCTCGGTCCACTCGAAGTAGATGTGCGGGATGCAGCCGGTGACGTCCCTGGCGTGCAGGAGCAGAGCGGCGAGGGCGTTGGGGATGGAGGCGGAGTGCAGGGTCAGCACGCGGTAGCGGTCGTGCAGGATTTCGCCGTGGACGGTCAGGCCCGCCTCGAATTCGGACGGATCGGTGACCGTGACCTCGACGAAGACGAAGTCGTCCCGCTCCGGCATGTCGTTGTCCGCCCGGATCTGCTCGATCTTGTCGCGGTACTCGGCCTTGTCGCGGTGGCCGGGCTCGTTGGCGATGAAGCGGAGACGGCGGTGGGCCATGTCCCGGATGAACCGTTCCGCCAGCGGGTCGAGCGTCACACCGGTCACGCGCAGCTCGAACGCGCGGGCCAGCCTGGACAGCAGCGAGACCAGCATGATGCCCGCGATGAAGCAGGCGCCGATCTTGACGCCGTCCGGGCGTTCGAGGACGTTGACCACGGTCGTGTAGAGGAACACCACGGAGATCACGCCGAACCCGACGGTCCAGCCGTGCTGTCCGGCCTTGCGCGCGGCGATGGTCACCGCGATGGCGGCGGAGCTGATCAGCACCAGCACGCCGGTGGCGTAGGCGCTGCCCTGTTTGTCGACGTTGGCGTCGAAGATCCAGGTGACCAGGAAGGCGATGAGGGTGAAGACGATGACCATGGGGCGGACGGCACGCGCCCAGTGCGGGGCCATGCCGTAGCGGGGCAGGTAGCGCGGCATCAGGTTGAGCAGGCCGGCCATGGCGGAGGCGCCCGCGAACCACAGGATGGCGATCGTGGAGACGTCGTAGACCGTACCGAAGGCGCCACCGAGGTATTCGTGTGCGAGGTAGGCGAGCGCGCGTCCGTTGGCCTGGCCGCCCGCCTTGAACTCCTTCTCCGGGATCAGCACCGTGGTGATGAAGCTGGTGGCGATCAGGAAGGCGCTCATGATGAGCGCGGCCGTGGTGAGCAGCTTCCGCGTGTCGCGGATGCGGCCCGCGGGGTGCTCCTCGGTGTCGTCGGCGTCGCCCCGGACGTGCGGCATGACGGCGACGCCGGTCTCGAAGCCGGACAGGCCCAGGGCGAGTTTCGGGAAGATGACCAGGGCCAGACCGATCATGAGGAAGACGTTGCCGTGCTGCGCGGTCAGGGCACTGGTCCAGTCGGTGACCAGGTGAGCGGCGGTGAGGACGTGCCACAGGCCGGTGATCACGACGACCACGTTGAGCGCGAGGTAGATGCCGACCAGGGCGACCGCGACGCCGATCGCCTCCAGGAAGCCCTTCAGGAACACCGCACCGAGCAGGGCCACCAAGAAGAGTGTGATGAGCATCTGGTGGCCTTGGAGCGCGCTGGTGAGGTGCGGGTTCTGCACCAGGTGGGTCGACGCGTCCGCCGCCGAGAGAGTGATGGTGATCAGGAAGTCGGTGGCGGCGAAGCCCAGCAGGGTCAGGACGAACAGCTTGCCCTGCCAGAACGACAGCAGCCGCTCCAGCATCGCGATGGAGCCCTCGCCGTGCGGGCTCTCCTTCGCCACCCGGCGGTAGACCGGCAGGGCACCGGCCAGAGTGACCATGACCAGCACGACGGTGGCGATCGGCGACAGCAGACCGGCGGCCAGGGCCGCGATGCCCGGCTGGTAGCCGAGGGTGGAGAAGTAGTCGACACCGGTCAGGCACATCACCCGCCACCAGCGCTGGCCCTTGTGCGGAGGCTCGGGTGCGGCGTGCGGCCCGGTGTGACCGCCCTGCCGGCCCATGTCCGACAGCCCCTCCAGCATCCACGTCCGCAGGCGGCTGGACGGCGGATGTCCGGTGGTGACCATCGGGGTGCTCTCCTGGCGTACGGATCGACGGTGAATTTCGGCCATCACACGGACGGCCGCACCAGCGTAAGCAGAGAGTGACGCACAAGCCCACAGCAGGATGCCCGGCGGGCGCTAGGAAACCGTTAGGGAATCGTCGGGTGCATGCCCGTCACGGGGCAAAAGGGGAGGTCCTCGCGGTTCGCGCCGCTGCTTCGCCGTGCGGACTCCCAGGGCGGGCCGCCGGACCGAGGGGGAGACACAGCGTCACGTCATGCGTTCAGTCCCTGCCGTACCGCAGTCAGGGCGTGCCGGTCCGCGGGCTGCTCGCTCCGGGTGCCGGCACGCGTGCCGTCCGGGGCGGCCGCGACGACCCCGCGCACTGCTGCGGGGCAGGCGCGGCGTAAGGCCTCCGTCAAAATCCCGGGGACCGCCGTAAGAGGGCCGTCAACGGACCTCCTGACCCGGCTGCGAAGGCGGTTCTCTCTAACCGTCCGTTCGTCCGAACCTCATTCCAGGAGTCCGCGATGGCCGATCTGGCCTTCGTCGTCACCGTGCTCGCCGGTTTCGCGCTGGTGGCTCTCGTCGCCAAGGGGGTGACGAAGCTGTGACCGCCGAGAACACCGTCGGCCTGGCCGTGGCCGTCGCCCTGTTGGGATATCTCGTCCTCGCCCTGCTCTTCCCGGAGAGGTTCTGAGCGCCGAATGGGTCCCGTATTCGCCGGCGTGCTCCAACTGCTCGCCCTCGTGGGCGCGCTGGCGCTCGTCCACGCCCCCCTCGGCGCCTACTTCGCCCGGGTCTACTCCTCGAAGCGGCACCTGCGCGCCGAGCGCTGGATCTACCGGGCCATCGGCGCCGATCCCGACGCCGGGATGACCTGGCCCGCCTATCTGCGCGGTGTCCTCGCCTTCTCGGCCGTCGGCGTCCTCTTCCTCTACCTGCTGCAGCGTCTCCAGGGCGTCCTGCCCGGCTCGCTCGGCTTCTCCTCGGTCGGGCCGGCGCAGTCGTTCAACACGGCCGTGTCCTTCGTGACCAACACCAACTGGCAGTCCTACGCCGGCGAGCAGACCATGGGGCACGTCGTGCAGACCGCCGGTCTGGCCGTGCAGAACTTCGTCTCCGCCGCCGTGGGCATGGCCGTCGCGGTGGCGCTGGTGCGCGGATTCGCCCGTTCCCGCACGGGCGAGCTGGGCAACTTCTGGTCCGACCTGGTGCGCGGCACGCTGCGGATCCTGGTGCCGGGCGCGGCGGTCGCCGCGGTGGTCCTCGTCGCCTGCGGTGTCATCCAGAACTTCTCCGGGATCCACGAGGTCGGCCGGTTCATGGGCGGCGCGCAGGAGTGGAACGGCGGCGCGGTCGCCTCGCAGGAGGCCATCAAGGAGCTGGGAACCAACGGCGGCGGCTATTTCAACGCCAACTCCGCTCACCCGTTCGAGAACCCGACGCCCTTCACCAATCTCTTCGAGATCTTCCTGATCCTGGTGATCCCGTTCTCGCTGACCCGCACCTTCGGCTTGATGGTCGGCAGCGTGAAGCAGGGCTACGCGATCCTCGCCACGATGTTCACCATCTGGCTGGGCTTCGTCGCGCTGATGATGTGGACGGAGTTCGCCCACCACGGCCCGGCGCTGCAGGCGGCGGGCGGCGCGATGGAGGGCAAGGAGGTCCGCTTCGGCGTGGGCGGCTCGTCGATCTTCGCGGTGTCGACGACGTTGACGTCGACCGGTGCGGTGGACTCCTTCCACTCGTCGTTCACCGGCCTCGGCGGCGGGATAGCCATGCTGGGCATGATGCTGGGCGAGATCGCGCCCGGCGGCACCGGATCCGGCCTCTACGGCATGCTGATCATGGCGGTGATCGCGGTGTTCATCGCCGGTCTGATGGTGGGCCGCACGCCCGAGTACCTGGGCAAGAAGATCGGCGCCCGCGAGATGAAGCTCGCCGCCTGCTACATCCTCGTCACCCCCGCCCTGGTGCTGGTCTTCACGGCGGCCTCCATGGCCCTGCCGACCCCGCCGCACTCGATGCTCAACTCCGGTGCGCACGGCTTGTCCGAGGTGCTGTACGCGTTCACGTCCGCCGCGAACAACAACGGCTCGGCCTTCGCCGGTCTGAACGCGAACACCGACTGGTTCAACACGACGACCGGGCTGGCGATGCTGCTCGGCCGCTTCCTGCCGATGGTGTTCGTCCTCGCGCTGGCCGGCTCGCTCGCCGGACAGCGGCCGGTCCCGGTGACCGCGGGCACGCTGCGCACCGAGAAACCGCTGTTCACCGGACTGCTCGTCGGCGCCATCCTGATCATCACCGGTCTGACGTACTTCCCGGCCCTCGCGCTGGGCCCGCTGGCCGAGGGGCTGGCGTCATGACGATGCGAACGGAAAGCCACGAGGACGCGATGTCCACTCCCACCCTTGCGCCCCACCAGGACGCACCCACCGGGCACAGGCCCGCCGAGGGCCGTGTCGGGGCCGGCCTCTTCGACCCCGGGGCGCTGCTCAAGTCGCTGCCGGAAGCCTTCCGCAAGCTCGACCCGCGGGTGATGGTCAAGTCCCCCGTGATGTTCGTGGTGTGGATCGGCTCCGTGCTGACCACGGTCTTCTCCTGCCGGCACCCGGGCGACTGGTTCGGCTGGACCATCAGCGCCTGGCTGTGGCTCACCGTCGTCTTCGCCAACCTGGCGGAGGCGGTCGCCGAGGGCCGGGGCAAGGCCCAGGCCGACACCCTGCGCAAGGCCAAGACCGACACCGTCGCCCGCCGGCTGCTCACCGACGGCACCTCGGAGGAGCAGGTCCCCGGAACCGCGCTGGCCATCGGCGACCTGGTGGTCTGCGAGGCCGGCGACATCATCCCGGGTGACGGTGACGTCGTCGAGGGCGTCGCCTCGGTGGACGAGTCGGCGATCACCGGCGAGTCCGCCCCGGTCATCCGCGAGTCCGGCGGTGACCGGTCCGCGGTGACCGGTGGCACGAAGGTGCTGTCCGACCGGATCGTCATCAGGATCACGACAAGGCCGGGCGAGACCTTCATCGACCGGATGATCAACCTGGTCGAGGGCGCCGCCCGGCAGAAGACGCCGAACGAGCTCGCGCTGAACATCCTGCTGGCCTCGCTGACCATCGTCTTCCTGCTGGCCTGCGCCACCCTGCCGCCGCTCGCCGACCATGCCGGCACGCACCTGACGATGGTCGTGCTGGTGGCACTGCTGGTCTGCCTGATCCCGACCACGATCGGCGCCCTGCTGTCCGCGATCGGCATCGCGGGCATGGACCGCCTGGTGCAGCGCAACGTGCTGGCGATGTCCGGCCGGGCGGTCGAGGCCGCCGGTGACGTCTCCACGCTGCTGCTGGACAAGACCGGCACCATCACCTTCGGCAACCGACAGGCCGCCGAGTTCGTCCCGGTGAAGGGCACCACCGAGGCAGAGGTCGCCGACGCGGCCCAGCTGTCGTCCCTCGCGGACGAGACGCCCGAGGGCCGCTCCGTCGTCGTACTGGCCAAGGAGAAGTACGGGCTGCGCGAGCGCCATCAGGGCGAGCTGGCGCACGCGGAATGGATCGGGTTCACCGCTCAGACGCGCATGTCGGGTGTGGACGTCGACGGCCGCAGGGTTCGCAAGGGCGCCGCCGCCTCGGTCATCGCCTGGGTCGAGGAGCAGGGCGGAACGGTCGCCGAGGACGCGGACGGCACGGCCGACCGCATCTCCGAGTCCGGTGGCACCCCGCTGCTGGTCGCCGTCCACGACGCCAAGGGCGCGCGAGTGCTCGGCGTCGTCCACCTCAAGGACGTCGTCAAGCACGGCATGCGCGGGAGGTTCGAGGAACTGCGCCGCATGGGCATCAGGACCGTGATGATCACCGGCGACAACCCGCTGACCGCGAAGGCGATCGCCGAGGAGGCGGGTGTGGACGACTTCCTCGCGGAGGCCACGCCCGAGGACAAGATGGCCCTCATCAAGCGGGAGCAGGCGGGCGGCAGGCTGGTCGCGATGACCGGTGACGGAACCAATGACGCGCCGGCCCTGGCCCAGGCGGACGTCGGCGTGGCGATGAACACCGGTACGTCGGCCGCCAAGGAGGCCGGCAACATGGTCGACCTCGACTCCGATCCGACCAAGCTCATCGAGATCGTCGAGATCGGCAAGCAACTCCTCATCACCCGCGGCGCGCTGACGACGTTCTCCATCGCCAACGACGTGGCGAAGTACTTCGCGATCATCCCGGCCCTGTTCGCGGCGGTCCACCCGGGCCTGGACGAGCTGAACATCATGCGGCTGTCCTCGCCGGACTCCGCGATCCTGTCGGCCGTCGTCTTCAACGCGCTGATCATCGTCGCGCTGGTGCCGCTCTCCCTGAAGGGCGTGCGCTACCGGCCGATGAGCGCGGACCGGATGCTGCGCCGCAACCTCGTCCTCTACGGCGTCGGCGGACTGATCGCGCCCTTCGTCGGCATCAAGATCATCGACCTGCTCGTCTCCATCGTCCCCGGGCTGTGACTTCTCAAAGGCGTGCTGATCACCATGAACAACTCCCTCACCAACACCGCCCGGTTGCTCGGGGCGGGCCTGCGCGCCCTGCTCGCGCTGACGCTGGTCACCGGTGTCGTCTACCCGCTGGTCGTCACCGGCGTCGCCCAAGGGCTGTTCCACGGCCAGGCCAACGGCTCCGCGGTCGAGGCGGACGGCAGGGCCGTCGGATCGTCACTGATCGGGCAGTCCTACAGCCCGCCGTCGAAGAAGGGGCAGGAGACCGCGGAACCCGACCTGAGGTGGTTCCAGGGCCGCCCGGCGCACGGGCTCGGCACCAACAGCGTCAACACGCGGTACAAGCTGCTGCTGTCCGGTGCCACCAACCTGTCCGCCGACGACAGGACCCTCGTCGAGCAGGTGCGGGACGCCAAGGCCGCGGTCGTCCGGGACAACTCCGTGCCCGGACACACCGTCAAGGCGTCGGACGTCCCCGCCGACGCCGTCACCTCATCGGGCTCCGGCCTCGACCCGGACATCTCCCCGGCCTACGCCGAACTCCAGGTCCGCCGCGTCGCCGCGCGCAACGGACTGTCCGCCGCACGGGTGGAGAAGCTGGTCAGGGACCACACCACGGGCCGTACCCTGGGCTTCATCGGCGAGCCCCGGGTGAACGTCCTGGAACTCAACATCGCGCTCGAGGACCTCGTGTCGAAGCACTGAGGGCCTCGGGCATCCACACGGCAGCCGACGGCCCGGAAGGCATGCCGGTTCCGTCGGTTCCCGCCGCCATGGAGTCGGTCGCCGCGCTCGGAGTGCGGACGGCACGACGTACGACAGGAAAGGCACAGCCATGACCCGGGTGCTCGTGGTGGAGGACGACCCGCAGCTCGTCCGGGCCCTCGTCATCAACCTGCAGGCACGTCACTACGGCGTGGACGCCGCCCCCGACGGGGCCACCGCACTCCGGCTCGCCGCCGCGCGTCAGCCCGACGTGATCCTGCTCGACCTCGGCCTGCCCGACATGGACGGCGTCGACGTCATCAAGGGCCTGCGGGGCTGGAGCCGGGTGCCGATCCTGGTCCTGTCCGCCCGGCAGGGGTCCGGCGAGAAGGTGGCCGCGCTGGACGCCGGTGCCGACGACTACGTCACCAAGCCCTTCAGCATGGACGAACTGCTGGCCCGGCTGCGGGCCGCCGTCCGCCGGACCGAGGACGCGCCGATCACTCCCGAGACGGCGCTGGTCGAAACGGAGGACTTCCACATCGACCTGCTCGCCAAGAAGGTCGTCCGGGACGGACGGGACGTCCGGCTGACCCCCACCGAGTGGCACCTGCTGGAGATCCTGGTGACCAATCCGGGCCGGCTGATCACACAGCAGTACCTCCTCCAGGAGGTGTGGGGTTTTCCCCAGAGCAACAAGACCAACTATCTGCGCGTCTACATGGCCCAGTTGCGCCGCAAACTGGAGACGGACCCCTCCCACCCCCGCTACCTGATCACCGAGCCCGGCATGGGCTATCGCTTCGAAGGCTGACATGTCGCGCGGCAAACTGCGGATCTACCTCGGCGCGGCCCCCGGCGTCGGCAAGACCTACGCCATGCTGTCGGAGGCACACCGCCGCGTCGAGCGGGGCACCGACTGCGTGGTCGCCTTCGTCGAGCACTATCACCGGCCACGCACCGAAGTGATGCTGCACGGCCTGGAGCAGGTGCCGCGCCGGGAGATCGAGTACCGGGGAAGCGTCTTCACCGAGATGGACCTCGACGCCGTCCTGCGGCGTGCCCCCGCCGTCGCCCTGGTCGACGAACTCGCCCACACCAACATCCCCGGCTCCCGCAACACCAAGCGCTGGCAGGACGTGGAGGAACTGCTCGCCGCCGGCATCGACGTCGTCGCCACCGTCAACATCCAGCACCTGGAATCGCTCGGCGACGTGGTGGAATCGATCACCGGGGTGCGGCAGCGGGAGACCGTCCCCGACGAGGTCGTACGCCGGGCCGACCAGATCGAACTGGTCGACATGTCACCGGAGGCGCTGCGGCGCCGCATGGCGCACGGCAACATCTACCGGCCGGACAAGGTCGACGCGGCCCTGTCCAACTACTTCCGGCCCGGGAACCTGACCGCGCTGCGGGAACTGGCCCTGCTGTGGGTGGCCGACCGGGTCGACGAGTACCTGAAGGAGTACCGCAGCGAACACCACGTCACGACCATCTGGGGCTCCCGCGAGCGGATCGTGGTCGGCCTGACCGGCGGCCCCGAGGGACGCACCCTGGTCCGGCGGGCCGCGCGGCTGGCGGAGAAGGGCGCCGGCGGCGAGCTCATGGCCGTCTACATCTCCCGCAGCGACGGCCTCACCGCCGCCTCCCCGGAGGAACTGGCTCTCCAGCGCACCCTGGTCGAGGACCTCGGCGGCACCTTCCACCACGTCGTCGGCGACGACATCCCGGCCGCCCTGCTCGACTTCGCCCGGGGCGCCAACGCCACCCAGATCATGCTGGGTGTCTCCCGGCGCAAGAACTGGCAGTACGTCTTCGGCCCCGGAGTCGGCGCCACGGTCGCCCGCGAGTCCGGCCCCGATCTCGACGTCCATCTCATCACGCACGACGCGGCGGGCAAGGGCCGCGGACTGCCGATGGCGCGCGGAGCGCGCCTGGGACGGTCCCGGGTCATCTGGGGCTGGCTCGTCGGTCTGCTCGGCCCCGTCCTGCTCGCCGGGCTCCTCATCGGCGCCACTTCGGACATCGGCCTCGCCAACGACATGCTGCTGTTCCTGACCCTGACGGTGGCGGCGGCCCTGCTGGGCGGGCTCCTCCCGGCGCTGGCCTCGGCGCTGGCCGGCTCCTTGCTGATCAACTGGTACTTCACCCCGCCCACGCACACCCTGACGATCGCCGACCCGCAGAACATCCTCGCCATCGCGATCTTCGTCGGGGTCGCCGTGTCGGTGGCCTCGGTGGTGGACCTCGCCGCCCGCCGCACCCATCTGGCCGCGCGCCTGCGTGCCGAGTCGGAGATCCTCTCCTTCCTCGCCGGACACGTCCTGCGCGGCGAGACCACGCTGGAGGCGCTGCTGGAACGGGTCCGCGAGACCTTCGGCATGGAATCGGTGGCCCTGCTGGAGCGGACCGGCGAGACCGCGCCCTGGACCTGCGCCGGCAGTGTGGGACCCCGGCCCGCGAAGATCCCGGAGGACGCGGACGTCGACGTCCCCGTCAGCGACCACATGGCCCTGTCCCTGCGCGGCCGGGTGCTGCCAGCCGCCGACCGCCGGGTACTGGCCGCGTTCGCCGCGCAGGCCGCCGTCGTCCTGGAACGCCGGCGCCTGCAGCTGGAGGCCGACCGGGCCGAGGAACTGGCCGAGGGCAACCGCATCCGCACCGCCCTGCTCGCCGCCGTCAGCCACGACCTGCGCACCCCGCTCGCCGGCATCAAGGCCGCCGTGTCCTCACTGCGCTCCGACGACGTCGAGTGGTCCGAACAGGACCGGGCGGAGCTCCTGGAGGCCATCGAGGAAGGCGCCGACCGGCTCGACCACCTCGTCGGCAACCTGCTGGACATGTCCCGCCTGCAGACGGGCACGGTGGCCCCCATCATCCGCGAGACCGACCTCGACGAGGTCGTGCCCATGGCACTGGGCGGCGTTCCCGAGGCGGGCGTGGAACTCGACATCCCCGAGACGCTCCCCATGGTCCACGTCGACCGGGGCCTGCTGGAGCGAGCCGTCGCCAACATCGTCGAGAACGCCGTCAAGTACAGCCCGGCGGGGGAAAAGGTCCTCGTGTCGGCGAGCGCCCTCGCCGACCGGGTCGAGGTACGGGTCGTCGACCGCGGCCCCGGGGTCCCGGACGAGGCGAAGGACCGCATCTTCGAAGCCTTCCAGCGGTACGGCGACTCGCCCCGCGGTCTCGGCGTCGGCCTCGGCCTGGCCGTCGCGCGCGGCTTCGCCGAGGCCATCGGCGGCACGCTCACCGCCGAAGACACCCCCGGCGGCGGCCTGACCATGGTGCTCGCCGTGCCGACGGCCCCGGAGCGGCGACCGGAACACCAGGACCTGCCGACAGCGCCCACGTCCTGAAGACCCCGGACGCCCGTCGGCACGGTCTCGCGGTCGGCGATGCGAGGGGGTTGACCGCGGTGCGTGGCGTCGTTAACTTTCGAGAAGTCTGCTACTCGGACACCGTTCGTGATATCGAACGACGTTCTGCCTCGCCGAGCCGCTGAGCGGAGGCTGGGGCACGTCTGAACAGCACCTCCCGTAAGAAACGGCACGTGTGCAGTCGCTCCCGTTCATGGGAGCGCTCCCATAGGTCCGTAGCCGGGCCGGCAGCCAAGAGGAGGCGACATGACCCAGAGTCAGCACGAGCCCGTGAGCGGGGAGCGGAGACCGCCGAGCCGGAGGACCGTCCTGGCGACGATGGGGGCCCTGCCCGTGCTCACGGCCGCGGCGTCGGTCGCGGGGGCCTCCGGTGCCGCGGCCTCCGGTGCCGCGGCCGTGACGGCCGCCGCCGCGGCGGTCGTCGATCCGTCGGCCACCCGGCAGACGATCCGGGGCTTCGGCGGCATGAGCCATGCGGCCTGGGCCGGCGACCTGACGGCGGCCCAGCGGGACACGGCGTTCGGCACCGGCGACGGGCGGCTCGGGTTCTCTCTGCTGAGGATTCCCGTGCCCGAGGACCAGGCGGCCTGGAGCCGTGATCTGGCGACGGCGAAGCGCGCGGCCGAACTCGGGGTGAGCGTCATCGCGTCGCCGTGGAATCCCCCCGCCTCCATGGTCGAGACCTTCGTCCGCGGCAGCCAGACCAACGCGCGACGTCTCAGGTACGACATGTACGGCGCCTACGCCCAGCACCTCAATGACTTCACCACCTACCTGCGGAACAACGGGGTGAATCTGTACGGCATTTCGGTGCAGAACGAGCCCGACTACGCCTATGACTGGACCTGGTGGACCTCCACCGAGATGCTGCGGTTCCTGCGGGAGAACGCCGGCTCGATCGGCACCAGGGTCATCGCCCCGGAGTCTTTCCAGTACCTCAGGAGCACGACCGACCCGATCCTCAACGACCCGGCGGCGCTCGCCAACGTGGACGTGATCGGCACCCATCTCTACGGCACGCCGTACGCGAACTTCCCCTACCCCCTCTTCCAGCAGAAGGGCGCGGGCAAGGAACTCTGGATGACGGAGGTCTACTACCCCAACAGCACGGATTCGGCGGACCTCTGGCCCCAGGCGCTCGACGTGGGGGAGCACCTCCACCGCGCCATGGTGGAGGGCGGGTTCCAGGCGTACATCTGGTGGTACATCCGGCGCAGTTACGGCCCGATGCGCGAGGACGGCAACATCAGCAAGCGCGGCGCCATGATGGCGCACTTCGCCAGGTTCGTGCGGCCCGGGTACGTGCGGGTCGAGGCGACGGCGCAACCGGCGTCGAACGTCTACGTCTCGGCGTACCGGGGCGGCGGCTCCACCGTCGTCGTCGCCGTCAACAAGGCGACCGCCGCGGTGAGTCAGCAGTTCACTCTGGCGAACAGCACCGCGTCCACCGTCTCGTCCTGGCTGACCGACGCGAGCAGGAACGTCGCGTCGCAGGGCACGACCGGCGTGTCGAACGGCTCCTTCACCGTCACGCTTCCCGCTCGGAGCGCGATGACGTTCGTTATCCGCTGATCCGGCCCCCCGACCCCCGGCCCCCCGGCGCGTCAGAGGTCCAGGGCCTCCGGGCGGTGTCGGAGGGCGGTCAGGGGCTCGGAGGTGGCGAGGGCCGCGGCGTGGCCGGGGGGTGCCGGGAGGTCGGTCAGCCAGGGGGCGGAGCGGGGCCAGTCGGGGACGCGCGGCGCGGTGGCCCGGGGGCCGGCGACGTCGACCAGGACGGGCGGGGCGGCGAGGCCGTGTCCGGTGAGCTTGATGGCGGCTTCCTTGCGGGCCCAGGCGGTGAGGAAGGCTCCCCGGCGGGCCTCGGCGGGGAGCCTGAGGTGGGCGCGGTGCTCGGCGGAGGTGAGGGCGGTACGGGCGAGACCCTCCACGTCGCGGTGCGGGCCGACGGTGTCCAGGTCCGCGCCGACCCGCCCCGAGCCGACCACGGCGATCAGGAGCCACTCCTCGGAGTGGGAGACCGAGTAGTCGAAGGGAGCACCGGGGACACGGGGCCGGCCGTGCGAGGGGTGGTCGCAGCGCTCGCAGCCGCGCACCGGGCGGACGGTCTCCGGGGGGACGCCGAGGTAGCGGGCGGCGACGAGGCGTTGCGCGGCGCGGGAGGTCACCAGCGAGGCGCCGGAGGGGGTGGCGCCGAGCAGGGTGAGACGGTCGCGCTCCCGGGGGGACAACAGCGGTACCCAGGCGGGACGGTGACGGACCGGCAGAAACCAGAGGTCGCAGACGCCCGGGGCCGGCGGGGCGAGCCGGGCCGGCGGAGCGGTGGCGGCGAGGGCGGGCCCGGAGCTCATGGCGCCTCCTGGAGGTGGCGGGCGCCGGGCACGGGAGCCTGGCGGCCGTCCGCGTGCTCGGCGGGTGTGGGGGCCGGGCGGCCGTCCGCGTGCTCGGTGTGCGGGGCGGGCGCGAGGGCCGGGGCGGTCGGCGGCGGCAGGGAACCGAGCAGGTGGGCGACCGCCGCGGCGAGCTGCGGGTCGGGGTGCGGGAGGTCCGGTCCGGCGGGCGGCAGCTCGACGGTGACGTCGGGCTCCACACCGCGGTTCTCCAGGCCCGTGCCGACGCCGGTGAGGTGGTAGCAGAACTCCGGCTGGGTGGTGAGGGTGCCGTCGACGAGACGGTGCCGGGGCCAGGTGGCGATGGTGCCTCCCCAGGTGCGGGTGCCGATCAGCGCCCCCAGGCCGCGGACGCGGAACATGTGACCGAAGATCTCCCCGTCGGAGCCGGTCTGCTCGTTGACCAGCGCCACCATCGGGCCGTGCGGCGCTTCCAGCGGGTACGGCACCTCGCCGCTCCAGCGGCTGTGCTCCACCCCGGCGCGGCGGCGGGCGAGCCGGTCCAGAATCATCGGGGACGCGCTGCCCCCGCCGTTGTGGCGGACGTCCACGATCAGCCCCTCGTGGTCGAGGCCGGTGAGGAACTGGCGGACGAAGTCGGCGTACCCCGTATGGAACATGTCGGGTATGTGCAGGTAGGCCAGCCGGCCGCCGGAGGCGTCGTCGACCCAGCGGCGGTTGGCCTCCACCCACTCCACGTACCGGGCGCGTCCCTCGTCGCGGGCCGCGCGCACGGTGACCCGCCGGGGGGCCGCGCCGGGGCGCAGCACCGTCAACTCCACCTCGCGGCCGGCCAGTCCGGCGAGCAGTTCGTCGGGGCCGAGCGGGCCGACGGGCCGGGCGTCGACGGCGACGACCTCGTCGCCGGCGCGGATGTCCACGCCGGGCAGGCCGCAGGGGGACGTGGCCTCCGGGTTCCACGGCTCGCCGCGCACCACGCGGGCGATCCGCCAGCCGCCGCCGGGTCCGGTTGCGGGCTCCCAGTCGACGCCGAGGCGGCCCTGGCCCCCGCCGGGACCGGGCGGCCGGACGTGGTCGCCGCCGCGCTCATAGGCGTGCGAGGTGGCCAGTTCGCCCTGCAACTCCCAGAGCAGATCGGACAGTTCGGACCGGGTGGCGACCCGTTCGAGCAGCGGGAGGTAGCGGTCGTGGACCGCCTCCCAGTCGACACCGGACATCCCGGAGTGCCAGAAGCCCTCCTTCTGCAGCCGCCACGCCTCCCGGTACATCTGCCGCCACTCGGCGGCCGGGCGGAAGGGCACGGTCACCCGGGCCAGGTCGATCCAGCCGGTCTCGCGGCCGGGCGGGGAGACGACGTCGTCGTAGTCCTCGACGTCGGCCCTGGGCACTCCGGCGGGCACCATCCGGACGCGGTGCTCGTGCCGGTACAGCAGGAACGCGCCCGAGGGGTCGGTGTCGGTCTCGTCGACCGGGGAGAGGTAGTCCTCCATGGTCTCCCCGGTGGCCAGCTCGACCAGGGTCACCGTGCCCTCGCGGGTACGGCCGCGGTCCTCGGGCCCGTCGGCGGGCGGGCCGCCCAGCGGCACGCCGAGCACCAGCACGGACTCGGGCAGGCCGCGCACCGCCGCGTACCGGCCGTGCGGGAGCGGCAGCGCGACGACGCGGCCGTCCGCCCCGTCCAGGTCGATGCGCACCCGCACCGGCTGCTCGGCGTCGGCGTCCGGGGCCGGTGCGCCGCTGAACGGCGGGGGCGTGCCGGCGGTGAGGAGGACGGCGTAGGGGCGGGCGCCGAGCGGGAAGCCGATGTCGAACTGGACCTGGTCGTACTCGGGCAGCAGGTCGCGCTGGCCGAGGAAGTACAGGTAGCGGCCCAGCGGGTCGAAGGCGGGGGCGAAGTCGCGCAGCACCGGAGAGGTGAGCCGCGCGGTGCGGCCGGTGCCGGGCTCGGCGACCTTGACGGCGGTGGTGCGCCGGGTGCCCGGGAAGGTGTACGCGAGCCAGCGGCCGTCCGGTGACCAGGCCAGGTCCTCGATCCTGTCGTACGGGCTGCCGTCCAGCAGGCGGGGTTCCGGGTGGGCCGCGTCGGTGTCGACGCTCCACAACTGCTGCCGGTTGGTGGCGAACGCGACCTGCCCGCCGACGGGGGCGGCGGCCAGGTCGGTGACGTAGCCGATGTCGCCCAGCGGCACGGAGCCGAGCTCTGCCCCGCCCTCCGCGGGCAGCAGGACGAGCCGCTCGCCGGGGGCGTCGTCCCCGGCCGCGGCGACCAGGCGGGTTCCGTCGGCGAGCCACTGCGGCAGCCGGTAGCGCACCCCGTCCGGGGCGCCGTGGCGGCGGACCGGGCCGTCGAACGGGGCGAGGGTGAACACCTTGCCCCGGGAGGCTACGACCAGACGGGACGCGTCGGGGGAGAGCCGGGCGTGTTCGAGGTCGCCGGCGGCGGACACGATCCGGCGCCGGTGCTGCGCTCCGGAGGGGGTGACGGTGACCGGGATCGGACGGTCGCCGCCGTCGGGGCAGGCCGGGTCGAGCAGGCGCAGCCGCGCGCCGTGGTGGTAGACCAGCCGCTCTCCGTCGGTGGTCAGCCCGCGGACGTAGTAGTCGGTGTGGTGGGTGTGCCGGGTCAGGCCGGAGCCGTCCGGGCGGCAGGAGTGGACGTTGCCGGTGCCGTCGTGGTCCGAGACGAAGTAGATCCGGTCGCCGGCCCAGCACGGGAACGCCGGGTTGCCCGGCGGGAGTTCGAGACGGCGGAAGGAGCCGGACCCGTCGGCGTCCACCCACAGTTCGCCCGCCGCGCCGCCCCGGTACCGCTTGCGGCGGGCCGGGTCGGCGAGGGAACGGCCGATCACCAGCCCGCCGTCCGGGCCGTAGGCGACCGAGGCCGCCGGGCCGGCCTCCAGCAGGCGCGGCGGGCCGCCGCCGGGGGCGACCGCGAACAGCCGGCGGCCGAAACCGGTGGGCAGTCCGGCGGTCGTCGCGTAGACCACGTCGCCGGTGCGCGGCTGCCAGCCGAGGACCAGGCAGTCGCCGGCCTGGCCGGTGAGCCGGCGGACCGGGCCGCCGCCGACGGGGATCACACACACCTCCGGCGTGCCCTCGGGGGCCGCGGTGAACGCGACCAGCCGTCCGTCGGGGGACAGCCGCGGCCCCGAACACGGCCCGGCCCCGCCCGCGGTGAGCCGACGGGCGACGCCCCCGTCGGCGGGCACCGACCAAAGGTCGTCCTCGCAGACGAAGACCACCAGGTCGCCCGCGAGAGTGGGCTGCCGCAGATAGCCGGACCCGCCGGCCGGCACCACGTCGGCCGGGGGCGCGGCGGGCGGATCCGCGGCGGGTGAGGTCACGGTGGGTGAGGCCGTGGTGGGCGGGGTGGTGGCGGGTGAGGTCACGGTGGACGGGGGCGCGGCGTTCGAGGTCACGGCGGGTTGGGGCACGGCGGGTGAGGTCACGGGGCGGTCCGGCTCCGGATGCGGTCGGCGATCTCCCGCCGGCGGCGCGCGGCCTCCTCGGCGCGCTGCCGCACGTCCTCCTCGTCCTCGGTCCAGTAGCAGGCGGTCCGCCACTCGCCGACCGTGTACGAGTCGTAGGCGCAGCGGACCTGCCGCTGCTCCGCCAGTTCCCGGGCCGCCACCAGCATGGTGTTGTGCTCGAGGACCTGGCTGATCACCACCCGCATGTTCAGCTCCTCCCGCACATGGGTGTGGGCGGCGGCCACCGCCGCCGCGCCGAACGGGCCCCGGTGGCTGGGCAGTACGCCGAAGGACAGTTCGCAGGTCTGGCTCCGCCAGTCGATGGAGGTGATCCAGGCGAAGCCGATCGGTTCCCCGCCCCGCCCGCACATCGTGAAGAACCGCCAGTCGGCCTGCTGTTCGGTGATGGCGAGGTGCTGTCGCTTCGTCAGGGCGTCGTCGGAGCTGCTGACGGCGAAGTCGGTGAGGTTGGCCTGGAACCGGGACTCGCGCAGCAGTGCGGTGCGCAGCGGGATGTCCGCCTCGGTGAAGTGGCGGACGGTGACGAGCGCCATGGGGTCATCCCTCCAGCGCGGTGCGGGTGAGGTGGTGCACGAGGACGTCGTGGTGGCGGCGGGTGAGGAAGAGGTGGCCGGGCAGCACACCCGCCCGGGTGAATCCGCAGGCCTCCAGCGCGGGGAGGACCGGCGAACCGGCGCGGGTCTCGGCGGTGAAGGAGGTGCACCGGCGGTAGGTGCGCAGGTAGGACAGCAGGGCTCGGAGCGCCGCCGGATCGGCCGAGGTGGTGGCCACGCTCGCCTGGCGGGGCTGCACCGGGTTCACGGCGTAGCCGAGCAGCGTCTCGCCGTGGCGCAGCACCGTCAGGTCCCGGCGGGTGATCTCACGGGCGAGCAGCGCGGTGTTCTGGGTGACCGGGTCCAGGTCGAGGAAGCCGCGCACGGCGTCCCGGGCAGCCTCACCCAGCAGCCGCGCCCCGGCATCGGGGGACAACTGCTCCAGCGCGGCGGGGACGTTCGTCGTCCCGGCGGCCACGTCGCCGGTCACCGTGGTGGCCTTGCCGGTCACCGTGGTCGCGTCGCCGGCCGAGACGGTCCCGTCGTCGGCCGCGGCTGCGGTGGTCGTGGCCGCGGTGGCCGCGGTGGTCGCGGCCTCGTGGCGGGACACCCCCCAGAGCCGGCGGCTCACCGGCCGGCCGTCGAGCCAGAGCCCCTGCGGGATCTCGGCCTCCGGGACCAGCCCGGCCGCGCGGAGCGACGGCGCGCCGTCGGGCCCGGCCGGGGTGTACCAGCCGTACACGCGGCGCAGGTTGAGCCAGGAGAAGGCGTGGGCGAGGGCCGCTTCGAGGAGCGGGCCCGCGAGATGCGACGCCTCGCGCAGCAGCCCGGTTTCGAGCCTGGCCCGGCGGTGCACCCAGTTCAGCTCGGTGAACCGGACGAAGCCCACGCCGTCCACGACGTACAGCTCCTCGTCGGGGCGGTCGGACGACGGGGCGGGCACGGACGACGGGTCGGCCAGCGGCGGCCGGGCGGGGTCGGGCAGGCCGAGGAGCTCGCCGGGCAGCCAGCCGCCGGAGAGCAGGGGCAGGTCGGCCGAGCGGTATCCGCGCAGCCGCAGGACGGCGGTCGCTGAGACGGCAGCGGGCGCGGTGGTCGCAGCGGTCGCGGTGGCCGCGGTGGTCATGGTGGTCACGACACGGGCTCCCAGATGCGGGAGAAGAAGACCTGCCCGTGGCGGCGGCCGTCGCCGGCCGTCATGCCGGGCAGGACGCCCTCCTCGGTGAGGCCGGCCAGCCGGGCGGCGGTCAGACCGCGTTCGTCGTCGTCGGACACCAGCACCGCGAGCCGGACCAGCTCCCGGTGGTGGCGCAGGCCGCGGATCACCTCGTGGTACGCGGACGCCCAGACGGCGAGCGGCAGCCGTGCGCTGAGGCGGAGTTGGAGCACCAGGTGGCAGGCGTGGTCGCCGCCGGAGTTCTCGACGGCGTAGAGCCCGGCGGGCACGCTGTCGGCGAGCAGCAGACGGGCGTCGTCGAGGAGGGAGAGGACCTGCCACTCGGCGAGGACGTCGGACCGCGCGGTACGGAAGCGGAAGCCGGGCTCGGTGAAGAGGTCCAGGACGGCGGCGTGGTCGGCCTCGGTCACCGGCCGCGCGGACCAGGCCGGCGGCGGCGCCTGCGGGTCCGGCCGCACGGCCGGTTCGGCGGTGACGGTCATGGTGTGGCCCTCCGGGAGGCGATGTCGCTGGTGATGTGGAGGCGCTGCATGTTGCTGGTGCCGTCCATGAACTCGAAGGCGCGCACGTCCCGGCACCACTTCTCCAGCAGCGGGTGCTCCAGGAGCGCGCCGGGCCCCAGGGCGCGGGCGGCCCAGTGGGATGTGCGCACGGCCAGGTCCGTGACGTGGAGCTTGGCGGCGGACGGCGGCCGGCGCGTGTCGGGGTCGTGGTCCACGGCGGAGGCGGCGTCGTAGAGCAACCGGCGGGCGGCGTCGAGGCGGGCGGAGACCGTCTCGTGGCCCTGCCAGCGAGGGCGCTGCTCGACCACGTAGTCGCGGGTGCCCAGGGCGGTGCCCAGGGCGAGGGCGGCGACCTGCAGCCGCATCGCGTTGAAGGTGCGGCCGATGCCCCACAGGCCGCGCCGGGAGGCGGGCAGGTGCGCGCCGAGCAGCATCTCGCGCGGCACGTGCACGCCGTCGAGGTCGAGTCGGCAGATCCGCGCCCCGCGCAGGCCGATCATGTCGAGCGGCTCGGCGGTGAACCCGGCGGCGGGCAGCGGGATCAGGGCTCCCCTGATGGACAGCGGGCTGCGTCCGGTGCGGCCGAAGACCACGCCGACCGAGGCCCGGGAGGCGTTTCCGACGTAGCGTTTCGCGCCGGTCAGCAGGTAGCCGTCGGCCGGGTCGGGCAGGGCGTCGAGGCGGGTCTCCATGGCGGTGGCGTCGCTGCCGTGGCCGGGCTCGGTCATGCCGAAGCACGTCCAGGAACGGCCGTCCGCGATGGCCGAGTAGAACAGCTCGCGCTGGGTGTCGTCCCCGAGGGTGTCGACGGCCGCCCCGGCCAGCGAGGCCCCCGTGTTGGCCGCGACGACGCCCGCGTCCCCGCGGGCGATCTCCACCCCGGCGACGACCCGGGACAGACAGCCGTCGGCGAACCCACGGTCGTCCGGCATGTCCGGGGTGCGGAACTCCTTCGGCGTGGTCGCCGCCCGCATCAGGGCCAGGACCGCGGAGTCCAGGTAGGCGGTGGAGCCGCCGGGGTCGTCGTCCACCGCCAGGGCGTACCGGCGCAGTTCGCGGCCGGCCTCGCGGCAGACGTCGCGCAGGTCCCGCAGCGGGGTGTCGGACAGGTTCAGCACGGCGCCGGCTCCTTCGCAGCGGTGTGGTTCCGGTCGTCGGCGTGGTTCCGGCCGTCGGTGTGGTTCCGGTCGAGCCAGCTCTCCGCGATGAGCCAGGCCACGTACCCGGCGCGGGCCGGGCCGTCGGCGAGGAAGCCGGCCGCGCCGAGCAGCTTGGCCGCCTCCCAGTCGAGGGCGGTGAGCCGGTCGTGGGCGTCGATCACGGCGGCCGGGAGGTCCCCGGCCACGCGCAGCAGCCGCATCACGGCCTCCAGCTCGGTGTGCACGTCGGCGACGACACCGCGCACGAGCTGCTTCTGGCTGAGGAGTTCGCCGCCCGCCGAGCGCCGGGAGAGGTGGGCGACCGCGTCGTCCAGCAGCCTGCGGGCCACTCCCGCCCGGGAGGCCGCCAGGTGCGCTGCCAGCGTCCAGAGGCGGGGGTCGTCCGTGGGCCGCGGCGCCTGCCCGGCCCCGGGCAGGCGGACGAAGCTGACGCCCTCCAGGGCCGCCAGCCGGTGGGGCACCACCTCGGCGTCCGGGGGCACGTCGCCGGCGGGCAGCGCGCCGACGCCGCCCGGGGGCGGGCCCGCTTCGGCGGCGGCCAGGGCAAGCGCCAGGCCCCGGGCCGGACCGCCGTCGTAGGCCGCGGCCTCACATGCCGTGATCGTCTCGCTCATATCGGTCGTCCTGTGGTCGCTACGGGGTCCGGATGCCGGGGACAGGTGTCGTGGTGTCGTCATCCCGCGGCGCGGGCGAAGTCCAGTCGGTCCTTGATGTAGGCGGCGAAGGCTCCGGCGGACTGGAAAACCTCCGGGTCGAGGGTTTCCGGATCCGCCTCCAGGCCGAGAGTGTCCTCGAGGCTCATGAGCAACTCCACGAAGCGCATGGAGTCCATTTCCAGGTCCTCGAGAATCCTGGTTTCCTCGTCGAATTCCGGGAGCGGACGGCCGAGAATAACGGTGAGGGACTGGCGAAGGTGCTCGATGAT
The DNA here is from genome assembly GCF_055569945.1 of Streptomyces sp. NPDC031340. Taxonomy (NCBI): domain Bacteria; kingdom Bacillati; phylum Actinomycetota; class Actinomycetes; order Kitasatosporales; family Streptomycetaceae; genus Streptomyces; species Streptomyces sp. NPDC031340. The sequence goes on along the minus strand of NZ_JBVIIE010000006.1, from coordinate 103,936 downwards.
CTCGGCGCGATCCATCGGAAGTTCCTTTCCTGAAGGGCGGTGCGAAAGCCGTGGAAGGGTACGCCGTGGCCCGCGGCCGCCGAACCGTTCGTGGCGGGTCGGCGTCCGCGGGCCGGCTCTCGGCATCAACTGCGAGCCGGGCGGTACTTCGTCGTTCAGGCGGCCTTCGACGCGGCCTTGCTGGCGGCCTTGGAGGCGGCCTTCGACGCAGCCTTGGAGGCCGCCTTCGACGCGGCCTTCGACGCAGCCTTGGAGGCGGCCTTGGAGGCAGCCTTCGAGGCGGCCTTGGAAGCGGCCTTGCTGGCGGCCTTCGAGGCAGCCTTCGACGCGGCCTTCACAGCAGCCTTCGCCATATTGATCACACCTTCCCATGAGGGAGACGCCCAGGAATGTGGACGTCCGCCGGGCGACGAATTCGTCCGGCGAGGACGACAATCCGGCATGCCGATCGGCGCCGTCAACACTTTCGGACCCGGCCCCGGATCGTTTTCGATGACAGCAAGTTGCCGTCCGTGATTGGCCATCGGGAAATTCTGTGCTTCTTCCTCGGAGCGGGGATTCTGGAAAGGTTCGAAAGCGGCGACGACCGGAAGACCGGACGGCCGGAAGACTGGAAGAACGCTGGAGGAGGAGGCGGCGGATGAATGCGAGCAGGGCCGCGAGCGGGGCCGGGGCGCGGGGCGAGGAGCTGTGCTGGGGACAGCGGTACCACTGGCTCAGGTACCAGCAGGTGCCGCCCGGCACCCGGCACGACGCCCATGTCGTGGTCAACAGCCCGGTCCCCGCGGGAGTTCCGCTGGCCGTGGTGCGTACGGCGGTGGACTTCCTGGTACGCCGGCACGAGGGACTGCGCACCGTGATCGACGCCGAGGCCCGGCCCTGGCCCCGCCAAGTGGTGCACCCGCCGCGGCCGTTGCGGCTGCGGACCGTCACCTCGGAGGCCGACGGCACCCCCGGGCCGGCCGAAGTGATCGCCGAGATGACCGGGACCGAGTTCGATCTGGCCCGCGACTGGCCCATCCGGGTCTGCGTGGTGACCACCGGCGGCATGCCCGCCCGGGTGGTGCTGGTGCTCCACCACATGAGCTGCGACGACTGGTCGCTGAGCAGGTTCCGCGGGGAGTTCGCCGAAGTGGTCGGCGCGCTCTCCCGGGGACGGCGCGCCCAGCTCCCGCCGGTCGCCCACCAGCCCGTCGGTCTCGCCGCCGCCGAGGCCGCCACCGCCCCCGCCGAACGGGAACGGACGACGGCGTACTGGCGGGAGACGGTACGGCGGCTGCCCGGCGACATGTTCGGCACCCGCCGGCGCGTCCCCACCGGCGCGGCGGCCCCGGCCGCGCACGCCGCCACCCTCACCGCGCCCGCCCTGCTGGGCACCGTGCGGCAGCTCGCGGCCCGGCTGCGGCTGTGGCCGGCCGCCGTGCACCTGGCCGCCTACGCGGTCGCCTGCGCGGCGTACACCGGGCAGCCCGGCGTGGCCCACCGGTGGCTGGCCAGTCACCGGGAGGGCTCCCTGATGAACGTGATGACCTGCATGTTCAGCCCCGCCCTGGTCGGCGTCGACCTGTCCGGCGACCCCGCGTTCAGCGAGGTGGCGGCGCGTGTCGCCGAGGCGCTGACCAGCGCTCAGGACCATGCCCACACGCCCTGGGACGAGCTGGCCGAGCTGGTGGCACAAGAGGGCCACCGTCGTGGGCAGCCGCTGCGGGTGACCTCCGAGGTCAACTTCCTCAGCAGGCCCGAGCAGCGCTGCGGCGGCCGTCGCGACCGGTTCCTCCGCGGACCGGAGCCCGCCGACTGGGCGCGGTCCGGCACCGACTCCTATTTCACCGTGCTGGAACTGGGCGACGGGGTGCGCCTCAGCCTGAGCGCGCTGGCCGAGGTGATGGACGAGGCCGGCGTCGAGGCCTTCCTGCACGGCTATGTCCGGCTGCTGGAGGCGCACCACGACCCGGCCGCCGACCTGCGGCTGAGCGAGGCCGCGGCACTGTTCGGGTACGCCCCGCCGGAGGCACGGCGCACCGGCCGGTCGGGCGGGGACCCGGTCGGCCTGGACGCGGTCGAGCGGGTGCTGGCCGGACACCCGGCGGTGCTCCGGGCCCGGGTGGACGAGGCGGAGGCCGCGGAAGGGCGGCTGATCGCCGATGTCGAGACGGCGCGACCGGTGACGGAGCGGGAACTGCGGCGCCACGTCATGAACGTCGTGCACACCGAGCCGGGGGCGTGCTGCCCCGACCGCTTCCGGATCACCGTACGGGAGACGGCGGGCGCGGCCCGCTGGACGCGGGAGCCGGGCACCCGAGCCGGGGCCGATGCCGGTGCCGGCAGCGGGGCGGACACCAGGGCGGACGCCGGGGCCGAGGCGGAGGCCGTGCTGGCCGCCGTGGTCGGAGAGGTGAACGAGGTGGCGGAGGTCGACCTCGGCCTGCCGTACACGGCCGTCGGCGGACGTCTCCTGCGCGGACCGCTCGTGGTGGCCGAACTGCGCCGCCGCGGCTGGACGGGACTCGGCCTGGACGCCCTTTTCGGCATCCGCCCGCTGGAGGGACTCGCCCGCCACCTGGTTCCCGTGGACGGCACCCGGGACACGGCGTCGGCCGCGCACACCGGCACGACGGCCCCCGCGGGAGCGGGAGTCGGAGCGGGATCCGGATCGGGGCCAGGTGACGTGCGACCGAAGGGCGTGCGGCCGGGCGGCGTGCGGCCGGAGGACGGCTGCACCACGCCTGCCGGCCTCCTGCCCGGGCGGGGCAGGAGGCCGGCAGGCGGCCGGGGCCGGGCGTCAGGCCGCCGCGTCGACGGCCAGGCACCGCGCCAGGCGGACGCCGGCCTGGAAACGGCTGACCGAGCCGAGGCTGTGCATCAGGGCGGCGATGTGACGACGGCAGGTCCGTACGGACATGCCGAGCCTGCGGGCCACCGCCTCGTCGGTGAGCCCCTGGGACATCAGCTGGGCGATGGAGCGCTGGAAGTCGTCCACCACGTCCTCCGCGTAGCCCGGTTCGTGCGGTTCGAAGGGGCTGGCCGACTCCCAGAGCAGGTCGAACATCTCGACCAGACAGTGCACCGTGGTCTCGTCCCGCACCGGCCGCGCGGTCGGCGGCAGCACACCGTCGCCCGGTGCGACCACGACGCCCACCACCCGGTCGAAGACCACCGCCGCCTGGGGAACCGCGCGTATGGTGCGCAGCTCCACCCCCCGGGCCACCAGCTCGGTGGCCCGGGCCCGGGAAGCGAAGTCGGCGCGCTCGCGGTGCGGGACCAGGACCCGCAGCGCGACCCCGGAGCCCAGGGCGTCGCAGCAGGCCTCGAAGACGCCGTCGACGCCGGGCCAGAGGGCCACCGCCTCCTGCCGGCAGTCGGCGGCGGCGAGCCGGAGCAGCCCCCGGACCTCCGGTTCGCCCTCCGCCCGGTCGATCACCCCCAGAGGGCCGGAAATCGGTCCCGATCCGCCCGCGATGGAGTCGATGCGGGCCCGCAACTGGTCGGCCCGGTCCCGTTGCTGGAGGATCGCCCGTTCCATCGGCGACACCAGCAGCGTCGCGGCCGTCTGCGGGTCGAGTGGTACCAGGATGCCGTCCGCGCCCTCCTCGGTGCGCAGCATGCGCAGCTCTACGAGGCGAGCGGCCGCGGCGAACACCTCGCCGGCCGACAGGCCCAGCTCGGTGGCCACCCGGTCCAGCGCCGTGGGCGTCAACGACCCGTGGTGCGTTGCGTACTGGTAGACCGCGACCACGCTGTCGCGGCCCGTCGGTTCCGTCGGCGAGGCCACCCCGGGCGCCGCCGCGGCGCCCAACAGACCTTCTGCGGTGGGGCTTTTGGTCGTGATCCCCGTGATCATGCAGAGACCTCCCACTGTCAAGAATGCGAACCGTGTCGTCCGGTCGACTGGCCGAAACCGGCCGCCACGCTTGCTGCGCATCGTGGACATACGCGCCATCACCCTGACGCCGTCCCCCTGTCGTCGGCTCCGTCCGGCCCCCGTTCGGATGCCGTTTCCCTGCTGCTTCGCTGTTCCTTCACCGTCGGACCGCCCGCGCCGTCACCTCACCCGTGGGGTACGCGCTGGTCAGGGCGGCGACTGGGCCGAGTGGCAGTGGGCTGATGGCGGGACGAGAGCGGCCGGTGGTCGAGTGGTCGCGTTCGCGCACACACGCAGAACACACGTACTCCGGCGGAAGAAGAGAGTGGGGACCGACCACCATGGCCGATCTGCAGATCCCGCGCACTTTCCAGGAAGCGCTGCTGCGCCACCTGCCCTATGCCGAGGCGAGTGAACTCGCCCCCGCGGACGACCTTGCGGCACTGGGCCTGGACTCCATGGGGGTGGTCCAGCTCCTCGCGGAGCTGGAGGACACCTTCGGGGCGGAACTGCCCGACGAGGCGCTCACCGAGGAGACGTTCGCCACCGTGGGTTCCCTGTGGCGGGCCGTGGCCGAGTTCGTGCCGGCGGAGCCCGTCGGCCATGAGTGAGCGGCTGACCGAGGCCGAGGCCGAGGCCGTCATGGACGGGTTCCCTCCCGAACAGACCGCGCGCCTGCCGTACGGACGGGCGGCTCACCGGACGACCGCCGCGACCGGGACGACCGGCGCGGCCGGGGTGCCCCGCGCGCCCGGGACGACCGGCGTGACCAGGACGCTGCTGCGCCTCGACCACCTGGTCGGCCGCGGCGACCCCGACCGTCCGGCGCTGACGTTCAAGGAGCGCACCCTCACCTACCGCGAGCTCGCCGAGCAGGTAGCGGCGGCGGCGTACGGCCTGTACCGGCTGGGTGTGCGGCGGGGTGACCGCGTCGCGGTGTACGCCGAGAAGCGCGTCGAGACCGTGGTGGCCGTGCTGGCCGTCGCCGCGGCCGGCGGGGTCTTCGTACCGGTCAACCCCCTGTTCAAGGCCCGCCATCTGGCCGGGCTGACCGAGGACTGCACGCCGGTCGCCCTGGTCACCACCGCCGAACGGATGGAGACCGTGCGCGGCGCGCTGACGCCGAACACCTCGGTGCGGCACCTCGTGGTGATCGGCGAGACCGCCGCGGTGCCGCCGGTCGACGACCGCTGGGAGATCACCTCCTGGACCCGGCTGGGCGAACCGGACGCGCTGCCGGTGCCCGGCGCGGACACGGTGATCGACGCGGACGTCGCCGCCGTCTTCTACACCTCCGGCAGCACCGGCGGGCCCAAGGGCGTGGTGCTCACCCACCGCAACCTGCTGGCCGGGGCGGAGAGCGTGGCGACCTACCTCGACCACACCGAGGACGACGTCCTGCTCGGCGTGCTGCCGCTGAGCTTCGACGCGGGCTTCAGCCAGCTCACCACCGCACTGGCCCGCGGCGCCCACCTGGTGCTCACCAACTACCTGCTGCCCCGCGAGGTGATGCGGCTCTGCGCCCGCCACGGCGTCACCGGGCTGACCTGCGTGCCTCCCCTGTGGATGCAGCTCGCGGCGCTGGAATGGCCGCCGGAGGCCACCCGGCGGCTGCGCTACTTCGCCAACACCGGCGGGCGGATGCCGGGCGCCACCCTCACCCGGCTGCGCGGCCACTTCCCGCAGGCCCGCCCGTTCCTGATGTACGGGCTGACCGAGGCGTTCCGCTCCACCTACCTCGACCCCGACGAGGTCGACCGGCGGCCCGACTCCATCGGCAAGGCCATCCCCAACGCCGAGGTGCTGGTGGTCCGGCCGGACGGCACCCCCTGCGAGCCGGGCGAGCCGGGCGAACTGGTCCACCGGGGCGCGCTGGTGGCCCTCGGCTACTGGAACAACCCCGAGACCACCGCCCAGCGGTTCCGGCCCCTGCCCGGCGGCGTGCCCGGGGTGCGGCAGGAACTCGCCGTCTGGTCCGGGGACACCGTCCAGCGGGACGAGGAGGGCTTCCTCTACTTCGTGGCCCGCGCCGACGAGATGATCAAATCGTCCGGTTACCGGATCAGCCCCACCGAGATCGAGGAGGCTGCCTACGCCACCGGACTGGTCACCGAGGCGGTGGCGTTCGGCGCGGCGGACGAGCAACTCGGCCAGCACGTGGTGCTGGTGGTGTGCGGCCCGTGCGACACCGGACGGCTCCGCCAGGCCATGGCCCGGGACCTGCCGGCGTACATGCTGCCGCGCCGCATCATGGTGCTGGACGTGCTGCCCCGTTCGGTGAACGGCAAGTTCGACCGGGTCGAGCTGCGGCGGCTCGCGGAGGCCGGCTCATGAGCGCCGTCGACGAGCGCGGAGTCGCCGTCGACGAGCGGGGTGTCGCCGTGGACGAGCGGGGTGTCGCCCTCGCCGAGCGGGGTGTCGCCGTCGACGAGCAGGCCGTCGCCGCCGCGCCGTACGGGCCCGCCCTGCACGGGGTGGCGGACGGCGAGCTGACCGTCGGGGGGATCCCGGCCCGGCTGCTCGCCGAGCGGGCCGGCGGCACGCCGTTCTTCGCCTACGACCGGGCCCTGATCGCCGCCCGGGTCGCCGAGGTGCGTGCCGCGCTGCCCGGCGCGGTGGAGCTGAGCTACGCGGTGAAGGCCAACCCGATGCCCGCCGTGCTGCACTGCCTGAGCACCCTGGTCGACGGCCTCGACGTGGCGTCGGCGGGGGAGATGCTCGCGGCACTGGACACCGGGGTGCCACCGGCCCGGATCGCGTTCGCCGGGCCCGGCAAGACGGCCGCGGAACTGCGGCAGGCGGTCGCCGCCGGAGTCCTCGTCGAACTCGAATCCGCCACCGAACTCGCCAGGCTGGCGAAGGCCGGAGAGGAACTCGGGGTCCGCCCCAGGGCCGCGCTCCGCGTCAACCCGCCCTTCGCGGTGCGGGGTTCGGGCATGAAGATGGGCGGCGGGCCGCAGCAGTTCGGCGTGGACGCCGAGCAAGCGCCGGCGCTCCTCGCCCAACTGGGCCGCACCGGGGTCGGGTTCGAGGGGTTCCACGTCTTCGCCGGGTCGCAGAACCTCGACGCCGACAGCATCCGCGCGGCGCAGCGGGCCACGGTGGAGCTGCTGGCCGAGCTGGCCGGGCACGCCCCGGCCCCGGTGCGGTACCTGAATCTCGGGGGTGGGTTCGGCATCCCGTACAGCGCCAGGGACCGGCCGCTGGACCTCCGTCCCATCGGGGAGAACCTGGCCGAACTGCTGGACACCGTGGTCCGGGACCGGCTGCCGCTGGCCCGACCGGTGATCGAACTCGGCCGGTACCTGGTCGGCGAGGCAGGCGTCTACCTGACCCGGGTGGTCGACCGCAAGGAGTCCCGGGGGACCGTCTACCTGGTCGTCGACGGCGGCCTGCACCACCAGCTCGCCGCCACCGGCAACCTGGGCCGGGCGTTGCGCCGCAACTACCCCATCGCGCTCGCGAGCCGGGCCGGCGCCGGACCGGACGGGGAGGAGGTCGTCGATGTCGTCGGCTGCCTGTGCACACCCCTGGACCTGCTCGGCAAGGCGGTGTCGCTGCCCCGGGCCGAACCGGGCGACCTGATCGCGGTGTTCCAGGCGGGCGCGTACGGGCTGACCGCCAGCCCGGCCGCGTTCCTCGGCCACCCCGCACCCCGTGAACTGCTGGTCTAGGGCCTGTCACGGGAGGCCCGGCCGCCCGCGACGCCCGCGACGATCCGAACGGCGGCCCCTCGGCCGTGTCTTGACGACCCGGTGCCGTGACGGGCAACGTTTCGCCCGATCGTGGGTGGACCGTGCCCGCCACGGCACAGGGTCGTACCGGCGAGCGGCGTGCCGGGCGCCGGTCGCCACCCGGCCACGGACCGCCGGCGCGCCGGCGGTGACGGTCCGGTCCGTTCCGCCCCCGACCCGGGGCACCCCCGCGCGCAGCGTGGGGGAGGGAGGTACACCACCCCGTGTCACCGCGGGGCATTCACACAGGAGCGCGAATGAAGATCCCAGCGTCCCCCTCACCGCCCACGCGACGCGACACCCCAGCCCCCGGCAGTGAGCGGCCGCCCGGGAAGCGGTCCGCCGAACCCGTGCTCAGGGTCGACGGGCTGACGAAGCGTTACGGCGACGTCGAGGCCCTCGGCGGCTTCTCGCTGAGCGTCGCCCCGGGCGAGATCGTCGGCCTGGTCGGCCACAACGGAGCCGGCAAGACCACCTTCGTGGAGGTCGTCTCCGGGCTGATCCGCGCCGACGGCGGCACCGTGAGCGTCGCCGGCCACGACCCGCACACCGGCCGCCACCTGGTCGGCGTCTCCCCCCAACACCTCGCGCTCTACCCGTCGTTCACGGTCCGCGAGCACCTCAAGCTGTTCGGCGGCCTCTCCGGGCTGCGCCGCGGCGCGCTGCGCGACGCGATCGACGAGGTCGCCGCCGACCTGCGGCTCACCGAGTTCCTCGACCGGCCCGCCGGATTCCTCTCCGGCGGCCAGCAGCGCCGCGCCCAGGCCGGCACCGCCCTGATCCACCGGCCCGCCCTGCTGCTGCTCGACGAACCCACCGCGGGCGCCGACCCGGAGACCCGCCAGGCGCTCCTGGACACCGTCCGCCGCCGGGCCGCCGACGGCGCGGCCGTCGTCTACACCACCCACTACCTCGCCGAACTGACCGAGCTGGAAGCCACCTTGGCGGTGGCCAAGCGCGGTCGCGTGGTCGCCCGCGGCACCGCCGCCGAACTGCTCACCGGCCTGCCGGGCGAGGTGCGGCTCACCTTCGAGGACGGAACCGAGGACCGGCGCTCCACCGACGACCCGACGGGCACCCTGGTCGAGATGCTCGCCGGGGCCGGCCGGACGGTGGCGTCGGTCGACGTCCACAAACCTGATCTCGACGACCTCTACCGATCCCTGGCGGTGCTCGATGGCGACTGACACCCTGCTGCGCACCGGGCTGCTCGTCCGGCACAACCTCGTCCTGCGGTTGCGCGACCCCGGACAGCTGATCAGCTACGTGGCGATCCCCATGGTGCTGATGCTCGTCCTCCGGCCCCTGTACATGGAGGCCCTGGACAGCGGGACCGTGCAGGCGGTCACCGGCCCGCTGGTGATGTTCTCGGTGTTCGCGCTGGCCGTCGTCGGCAACTCGATCATGGTCGAGCGGGAGTGGCGCACCTGGGACCGGCTCCGCAGCACCCGGGCCGGCCGGGCCGAACTGCTGCTCGGCAAGCTGGTGCCCGGCTTCGTGGTGCTGATGGTCCAGCAGTGCGTGCTGATGGCGTACGGCTCGCTGGTGCTCGGGCTGGACCTGCCCGTGTCCGTGCTCGGCTGGGTGGGGCTGGCCATCGCCGTGTGGGGGCTCGCCCTGCTGTCCATGGGGGCGTTCCTGGCCACCGTGGCCCGCAGCCGCAGCGACCTGGGCATGGTCACCGACCTGGGGGCCATCTCCATCAGCGCGCTCGGCGGGGCGCTGGTGCCGGTGGACCTGATGCCGGGCTGGGCCCAGCATGTCGCGCCGTTCTCGCCCGGCTACTGGGCGATGTCCCTGCTGCGCGCCGCGCTGTCCGGGGACGCCGCGGGAATGGTCCGGCCGGTCCTGGTGTGTCTGGCCATCGCCCTGGTCTTCGGCGTGCTCGCCGCCTACCGGCTCTCCCGCGGGTGGGGCCGCAGCCACCTGCTGTGACCGGGGACCGGTGGCCCGGGGCCGGTGCCCCGGCCGGGTCCCGTGACGCCGGGACGGTCCGTACGACAGGGCCTGGGCCCGTTCCGCCCCGACAGCGGGGGCGGAACGGGCCTCACGCGTGCCGGGCCGCGCGGGCGGTCAGCTCCTTGCGGTCGACCTTGCGGTTGGCGTTCAGCGGGTACGCGTCCAGGTGCACGAAGCGGCGCGGCACCAGCGGGCGGGGCAGGAACTCGGCGAGCGCCCGGGCCAGTTCGGCCGGCGGACGGGCCGTGCCCAGCAGGTAGGCGGTGAGTTCGCCGTCCGCGGCCACCACGACCGCGTCGCGGACCCCGTCCACCCGCCGCAACGCGCACTCGACCTCGGCGAGTTCGACCCGTATGCCGTGGATCTGCACCTGCTGGTCGAGCCGTCCGAGGCAGGCCAGCTCACCGTCGTCCCGTTCCCGCACCAGGTCCCCGGTGCGGTACCAGCGGGCGCCGCCGACGTCCAGGAACCGGCCCTCGTCGTCCGACGGGTCCAGGTACCCGGGGAACATCTGGTCGCCGCTCACGCAGAGTTCACCGTCGTGGACCAGGTACCGCAGACCCGGGTGGAACGTGCCGATGGGCACCATGCCGTTGACGCAGCGGCCGGGCGAGCGCACCGGGTCCCAGCGGTGGACGGTGCAGGAGATGGTGAGCTCGGTGGGGCCGTACAGGTTCTCCACCGTGGACGCGGGCGCGGCGCTCTGCCAGCACACGGCGTCGTGGGCCAGCAGCGGCTCCCCGCAGAACAGGCTCCAGCGCAGCGAGGGCATCGAGTCCGCCGCCAGTCCGCGCGGCCTGCGGCACAGCTGGGAGATCAGGCTGGGCGCGGAGAACCACACCGTGATGCCGTGGTCGGCGACGAACCGCTCCAGCGACGCGTACGCCGTCGGGGGCACGCTCACCAGGGTGCCGCCGGCCCCCCAGGCGCCGTACAGGTCGAACACCGACAGGTCGAAGGTGAGGTCGAAGGTCTGCGAGAAGACGTCGCCCGGGCGGAAGCGGTAGCGGTCGTGGACGAACCGCAGATAGGCGTCCACGTTGCGGTGCAGCACCGGCACGCCCTTGGGGCGGCCCGTCGAGCCCGAGGTGAACAGGATGTACGCCACGTCGTCGGGGTCCGCCGGGCGCCGCTCGGCCGGCGGCGCGTGCGGCGACGGCCGCCGCACCACCGGGACGCCGTCCAGCACCCCGGCGAGGGCGGGCAGCACGCCCTCGCCCTCCGCCGCCACGATCAGCACGTCCACCCCGGCCGCGGTGATCATGTGGGCGGTGCGCTCCGCGGGGAAGGCGGGGTTGAGGGGGACGACGGCCGCCCCCGCGTAACCGGCGGCGAGATGGCCCGCGTACGCCGTCACGGACCGGGCGGCCAGCAGCCCGACCCGGCGGGGACGCCCGCCCGGCACGGCCGCCGTGACGGCACCGGCCAGGGCGAGCGCCCGCTCGTGCAGCTCGCCGTACGTCACCCGGTCCGCCCCGGCCCGGAGCGCCTCGGCGCCCGGACCGAGGGCCAGCCCCCGCAGGAACCAGCCGCTCAGCGTCCCGTCGGCCGACCCGGCCCGGTCGGCCCGGTCGGCCCGGTCGGCCCGGTCGGCCGGGGTGGCTGGGGTGGCCGGGGCGGCCTGCGCCGCCGGGCCGGGCGGGACGGTGCGCAGGGCGGTCATGCGACGCTCCGCAGGGCGCGCGCGATGTGCCGGTGGGTGACCTCCGCCTGCTCGAGCACCGCGAAGTGCCCGCCGGACAGGGTGTGCAGGGCCGACGGACCGGTCGTCTCCCGCTGCCAGTCGGCCATGCCGGAGGGCAGCCCGCGGGGGTCGCCGTCGGCGGCCAGCGCGGTGACGGGCACGGTCAGCGGCGGCTCGGCACGGTACCGGTACGACTCCTTGACGGTGAAGTCCGCGCGGAACGGCGGCAGGATGAGCCGCAGGACCGACGGGTCGGTGAGCATCCACTCCGGGGTTCCGCCGATGCGCCGCAGCAGCGCGACCACCTCGTCGTCGCTCGCCCCCGTCATCCGCGGGTCGTCCCCGCCCTCGGCGGCCCAGCCGCCCTGGGGGGCCAGGGAGCCCGACACGATCAGGTGGACCGGGTCCGGCCCCCGCCTGCGGCGGATCTCCCGGACCAGTTCGAAGGCGATCGTCGCGCCCAGACTGTGCCCGTACACGGCGTACGGGCGGCCCGGCCGGCCCGCGGACAGGGCGGCCAGGTCGGCCAGGACGGCCTCCGCGAGGTCGGGCACCAGCAGGTCCATGGCCTCGTACGGGATCTCACGCAACCGCGTCTCGCGGCCGGGCAGTTGGACCGGCCGGACGGAGGCGGGCCCGATCCGGCCGAACCAGGACCGGAAGGCGGAGGCGGAACCCCCCGCGTGCGGCAGGCAGTACAGCAGCGGGCCGTCGCAGCCCGGATGCTCGGCGAAGGGGAACCAGGCGCCGCCCGGCCTCCCCGCGCGGGACGCCTCGGCGGGCGCGGCGACCGTGCTCACGGCCTGACCTCCAGCCGTACGTAGCCGGGGGCGTCCTGCGTCCGGCTCAGGTCGGCGGCCAGCACCACCCGGTCGCCCTGGCGGCTCACCTCGCGGAACCCGGCGAACGCGTAGGTGATCTGCATCATCCGGTTCCGGCCGGTCTCCACGAAGTCGGCGGTCAGGCCGGCCCCGGCGTCCCGGGCCAGGCGCATCAGATGGCCGAGCAGCACCGAGCCGACGCCGCGGGACATCACCCGGCAGGACATCAGCAGCATCCGCAGCCGCCAGTCCGGCGCGCCCTTCTCCACCAGGGCCAGGCCGATCTTGCCGTAGGAGCCGAAGCGGTCGGTGAGTTCGGCGACCAGCAGCAGGTGGTCGGGGGACTCACGCAGCTCGTCCAGCTCGTCGTAGGAGTAGGTGCGGCCGGTGGCGTTGAGCTGGTTGGTGCGGACGGTGAGCTCCTCGGCCCGCTGGAGGTCCTCCCGGGCGGCCGGTGCGATGGTGAAGGCCATGTCCAGGCTCGCCAGGAACTCCTCGCTGGTGCCGGTGAACTCGCTCGCCACCTCGTCCCTGGCGAGCTGGCTGCGGTACATCTCGCGGCGGTGCGCGGACTCGTCGGACACGAACCGGGGCCGGAACTCGTCGCGCAGCAGCTCGGTGTCGATGTCCGCGGCGTTGATCCGGGTCACCTCGGGCAGCGAGAACTCCATCTCGGCCAGCTCGAAGTCCTGGTCGTCGACGAAGGCGAACGCGTCCAGGCCGAGGTTGAGCCGGGCGGCGATGCTCTTCACCGACTCGGACTTGGGGTTCCAGCCGATCCGCGGGCACAGGAACATCTCCTCCAGGCCCAGTTCGCGGAGCTTGGCCATGGCGGTGTCGTGGTCGTTCTTGCTGGCCACGGAGTGCAGGACGCCCAGCGCGTCCAGCCGGCGGATGTGTTCCACCACGCCGGGTCGCACGGTGACGGCGCCGTCCTCCAGCAGCACCCCGTCCCACAGGGTGTTGTCGAGGTCCCACACCACGCACTTGATCCGGCCGAGCACCGGCTTGCGGTACGGGTCCTCCGCCTGCTCGGCGGGCGGCGGCTGTATCGCTGTGGTCACAGCGTTCCTCCTGTTCCCGGCGTCCGGTCGCGGAACGCCTCGTCGGCGATGGTCAGCCGCTGGATCTCGGTGCTGCCCTCGATGATCTCGGTGACCTTGGCGTCCCGCATCAGACGGGCCACCGGGTAGTCGGGGGTCATGCCGTTGGCGCCGTGGATCTGCACCGCCTCGGTGGAGTGCCGGGCGGCGGCGGTCGACGCGAAGTACTTCGCCACCCAGGTGGCCATGATGGTCGACGGGTCCCCGGCGTCCTTGAGTTCGCCGGCCTGACGGCACAGCAGCCGGGCCGCCCGTGCGTCGGTCACCATGTCGCTGAGCTTGGCGCGGATCAGCGGCAGTTCGCGCAGCGCGGTGCCGCCCACCGTGCGCCGGCCGGCGTAGTCGGCGCTGGCGTCCAGGCAGGCCTGGACGATGCCGACCGAGCCGCAGGCCACGCTGTACCGGCCCAGGTCGAGGGTGCCGCTGAGCACCATGCCGGAGGCGAAGGAGCTCGGGCCGAGCAGCGCGTCCGGCCCCAGCTCCACGTTGTCGAAGTCGATCTCGGCGAGCAGGGAGGCCCGGGTGCCGAAGATCTCGTCGATCGGCGTGACGCGCACCCCGGGGGTGTCCCTGGGGACGAGGAGCGCCACGATCGAGGTCCCGGTGTGGGCGAACACCAGGAACAGTCCGGCGATCTGCCCGCCGGTGGTCCACTTCTTGCGGCCGTTGAGGAGCCAGCCGCCCCGGTGCGGGACGGCGGAGGTGGTGATGCCGGCCGCGTCGCTGCCCGCGCCCGGTTCGGACAGGCAGAACACCCCGCGCACGCTGCCGTCGGCGAGCGAGGGCGCCCACCGCTCCACCTGTTCGGGCGAGCCCCAGCGCAGCAGCGCCCACGACAGCATGGTGTGCACGGTGAGCAGGGAGCGGACCGAGGAGCAGCCGCGGCCGACCTCCTCGTGCACCTCGCCCAGGGTCACCAGGTCGAGGCCCTGGCCGCCCAGGTGCCGGGGCAGGAACGGGGCCCACAGGCCCAGCGCGCCGAGGCGCTCCAGGAGCTCCCCGGGCACCCGGCCGGCCCGGTCCCACTCGTCGGCGTACGGGGCGACGAACTCGTCGACGAACGCGCGTACCGAAGCCCGGCCGACCGCCGGGCCACCGGTCCGCGTGCCGCCTGCGGGCGGCGACGCGACCGTGGTCGTCATGCTGATCCTCCTCGGTTCTCTCGTGTGCGCCGCCGGTCAGGCGGACGCGTCCAGCCGGCCGACGAGCGCCGACATCGCGTCGACGGTGCGGAAGTTGTCGATCCTCAGCTCGTCGTTGGGGACGGTGACGCCGAAGGTCTTCTCGATGAACATCACCAGCTCCATCGCGAACAGGGAGTTGATGTAGCCGAGGGCGAAGATGTCCTGGTCCGGGGTGAGTTCGGCCTGCGGGAAGCGGCCGCGGACGAAGGAGGTGATGCTCTCGGCGGCGGTGACGGCGACAGTGGTCATGGTCGTTCGCTCCTGGGTTCGGTGGGTCGGGTCCAGTGAGTCGTGATCACTGGGTGGGTTCAGCGGGTAGGAATCAGTAGGTGTAGAAGCCGCGGCCGGTCTTCCGGCCGTGCAGCCCGGCGTCCGTCATCTGCTTCAGCAGCGGGCAGGGGCGGTACTTGCTGTCGGCGTAGTGCTGGTAGAGCACCTCGACGCTGTAGAGGATCGTGTCGACGCCGATCAGGTCGGCGGTCTCCAGCGGGCCCATCGGATGGCCGAAGCAGCCCCGGAACACCTCGTCGACGGACTCGGCGGTGGCGACGCCCTCGTACACCAGGTACGCCGCCTCGTTCACGGTGAGCATCAACACCCGGTTGGAGACGAAGCCGGACGCGTCCTTGACGTCGACGGCGCGCTTGCCGAAGCCGGCCAGGAACGTCCGGGTGCTCTCCACGGTCTCCGTGCTGGTGTGGAAGCCGGGGATCAGTTCCACCACCGGCTTGGCCGGCACCGGGTTCATGAAGTGGACGCCCACCACGCGCTCGGGGTGGTCACCGAGGGAGGCGACCCGGGTGATCGGGATCGCCGAGGTGTTCACGATCACGATCGCGGTCGGCGGAAGCACCCGGTCGAGCTCCTGGTGGACGCCCTTCTTGGTCTCCCAGTCCTCGGTGACGTTCTCGATCACGAAGTCCGCCTTGGCGAGGGCGTCCAGGCCCACGGCGGTGGTGATCCGGCCGAGGATCTCGTCGGGGTCCAGGGCCGGGCCGCCCATCAGGCCGCTGAGGCGGGCGTTGCGGGCGATCACCGCCTTGGCGTCGGCCAGGATCTCCTCCGAGACGTCCACCAGGACGGTCTCGAAGCCGTACTGTGCGAGGTTCTGGGCGACGCCTGTTCCCATGACGCCGGCGCCGACGACTCCTACGACGGTCATGCCACTGCTCTCCGTTTCTGTGAGGGTGTGCGGGGTGTGCTGGGTGTTCGGGGTGACGCGGGTGGCGGTGCTCGGGTGCGGACCCGGTGAGGCGGTACGGGCGGCGGGCGGGTGCGGTCAGGCCGTCCGGTGGCCGGCCGGGCCGACCGGTGTCCCCACGCCCTGGACCACGCGGGCCAGCGCCTCGACCGTCGGGGCCTCGTACAGCACGCGGGGCGGCAGCTCGGCGTCCGGGAAGGAGCGGCGGAGCTGGGCCAGCACGGCGATGCCGAGGAGCGAACTGCCGCCGAGCTCGAAGAAGTTGTCCAGCGATCCGACGGACTCCAGCTTCAGGTGCTCGCACCAGACCCCGGCGACGGCCTCCTCGGCCGGCCCCTCCGGCTCCCGGTACGGGGTCAGCAGGTCCGGCCTCGGGTGGCGGGTGCCGGACGTGGTGCCCGCGACCGCCGGGGTGAGGACCGCCTCGACGGTGAAGCCGGTGCTGTAGCGGACGATGGTCGGCAGGTCCTGGGTGGACACCACCACGCGCGGCTCACCGGTGGCCAGGGCCCGCAGCAGGCACCGCCAGCCCTCGTCGAAGCCGATGCCGAAGGTCGCGCGGTGCTGGCGGAAGAACGACTGGAGTTCGTCGTCGTAGCCCGCCAGGCCGAAGTCCCAGGCGTTCCAGGTCCATTCGCCCCAGCCGATGGAGACCACCCGGCGGCCGCCCTGGGCGAGCCGTGCCGCCGCCGCGTCCAGATAGGCGTTCGCGGCGCAGTAGTCGACCTGGCCCGGACCGCCGCCGGTGGCGGAGGTGATGGACGAGAACAGGACCAGGAAGTCCAGCTCCGTCTCGTCCGGCCCGCCGATCCCCAGCGCCTCGGTCAGCGCCCGCAGGCCGCCGACCTTCGGGGCGAGCACCAGCTCGGAGTCCTCCGGTTCCTTGAACTGGATCAGGCCGGTGCCCGCCACGCCGGCCGCGTGCAGCACGCCGTGCAGCGCGCCGAACCGCTCCCGGGCGGCGTCCACCGCCCGGCGCATGTCGGCGGGGTCCGCCGCGTCGCCGGCCACGATCTCCACCCGGGCGCCCAGCGCGAGCAGCCCCAGCACCTGGCGGACCCGCTCGCGCACCGCGTCCTCGGCCTGTTCGGCGCCGGACGCGATGGCGTCCCACCGTTCGCGCGGCGGGAGCCCGCGCCGGCCCATCAGCACCAGCCGGGCCCGGCAGGCACCGGCCAGCCGCTCCGCCATGGCCAGGCCGATCCCGCCCAGCCCGCCGGTGATCAGGTAGACGCCCTCCTCGCGCAGCAGGTCCTCCGCCGCCGTCGCGGGGTCGGCCGGGGGCAGGGACTCGTAGCGCGGGACCCAGCGCCGGGTGCCGCGCAGCGCCACCATCAGGTCGGCGCGGGGCCGGCGCAGCTCGGCGGCGACCGAGGCGGCCCGGACGCCGGGCAGCGCGTCGATCAGACGGGTGCTGATCCCCGGGTACTCCAGCGGCACCACCAGTGACGGGCCGACCAGGGTGGCCGCGGCGGGGCGCACCTCGGTGCCGTCCAGCACCTGGTGGACACCCGCGGTGACCAGGTCCAGCTCCCAGTCGAGGCGGCCGAGTTCGTCGGCCGCGCGGGCCAGCGCGACCACGGTGTGCAGACCGCGCCGCACCGTCTCGTCGTCGGCACGCTCGGCGGTACTTTCGTCGGCGCTCTCGCCGGAGCCGTCGCCGCTGTCGTCGAGCGTCCACAGGTGGACCACCCGCTCCAGCTTCAGCCCGCGTCCGCGCAGGTCCGTCAGGAGTTCCAGGGCGTCCTCGTGACTGCCGGGGCGGACCGTGCGGTCGCCGCCGGGCAGTTCGGCGTGGCCGGCACCGGGCCGGACCGCGGTCACCGTCGCGCCGTCCCGTTCCGCGGCCCGGCGCAGTTCCGCCAGGATCCGCTCGGCGGCCGCACCGTCGGTGTAGACCAGCCAGTGGCCCGGCTGTTCCTCGGCGGCGGCGGGCGCGGCCGTCTGCCGCCACACCGGCTGCCACAGCCACTGCTCCTCCGGCAGCAACGGCACGCGCTCCAGGTCGGCGAACGAGGTCGGCTCCTCCAGCGCCCCGGCGGACAGCGCCGCCGCGCCCGAGGCGGCACCCGCCGTCGCCGCCCGGCCACCGGGCATCGGCGCGGGGTCGATCCAGTAGCGCTGGCGCTGGAACGGATACGTCGGCAGCGGCACCCGGCCCGGCGTGGCGCCCCGGTGGAGCGCGGCGGTGCCGGGACCGGCCCCGTGGTACGCGGCCCAGTCCAGGTCGACGCCGGTCAGCCAGAGCCGGGCGACGCACTCGGTGAACACCAGGTCGGCGGGGCGGGGATCGCTCTGCGCCGGCAGGGTCGCGGTGATCAGCGGCCAGCGCTCCGGCGGGCAGCCGGCCCCGCGCACCATCGCGCCCAGCGACGGCCCCGGGCCGATCTCCACCATCGCCAGCTCCGGCTCGGCCAGCAGCCGCTCCACCGCGTCCGCGAACCTCACCGTGCGGCACATGTGGGCGGCCCAGTAGCCCGGGTCGCGCACCAGGGCGGCGTCGGCGACGTCACCGGTGACGTTGGACAGGTACGGCAGCGCGGGCGGGTTGAGGGTGACGTTCTCCGCCACCCAGGCGGTGAGCCGTTCGGCGAGCGGCGCCAGCATCCTGGAGTGGAAGGCGTGCGTGGTGCGCAGCGGCCTCGCCGGGACGCCGTCCCGCGCCAGGTCGGCGATCAGCGAGTCCAGTGCCTCGCCGGGCCCGGCCACCACCACGGCGGACGGTCCGTTCACCGCGGCGACGTCCAGTCCGCGCTCGCCCAGCCGGTAACGGCCCTGCAACTGCTCGGCGTTCAGTGGCACGGCCGCCATCGCGCCGCGCTCCGCCTCGCCGATCAGCCGCGCCCGGTACACGACCAGGGCGATCGCGTCCCGCAGCGACAGCACCCCGGCCAGGCAGGCGGCGACGTACTCGCCGAGGCTGTAGCCCAGCATCATCGACGGCTGTACGCCCCAGGCCAGGAACGTGCGGGCCAGCGCGTGGTCCACGGCGAACATCAGCGGCTGCACCACCTCGGTGCGCTCCAGCTCCGCCTCCCGCCCGTCGGCCGGACCGGTCGCCCGGCCCAGCAGGGCGGCGAGATCGGGGCCCGCGCCCGGGCGGTCACCGGTGAGCAGCCCGGTCAGCTCGACATCCGGCAGCTCCTTCGCCAACAGCTCCAGGCAGTGGTCGAGTTCGGCGCGGAACACCGGCTCGTGCCGGTACAGGTCGCCGACCAGGCCGGGGTACTGCTCGCCGACGCCGGCGAAGAGGAACGCCACCGGCCGGCCGGAGACCGTCTCCACCCGGGACGCCACCGGTGTGCCGTCGTCCTCGCCGGAGAACACCGCCGCCGCGTGGGCGGTGCCGCCGACCACCGCCGCGCGCCGGTGCTCGAAGACCTTGCGCCCGGCCTGAAGGGTGAACGCCACGTCGGACGGACGCAGTCCGGGGTGCGCGGCCAGGTGCTCGCCGAGCTCCCGCGCCGCCTGGTCGGCGGCCGCCACGGACCGGGCCGAGACCACCAGCGGGTGGTGGCGGCGGATCTCCGGACCCCGGGCCGGCCGCGCGGGCGGCTGCTCCACCACCACGTGCACGTTGGTGCCTCCCATGCCGAGCGAGTTGAGCCCGGCGATGCGCGGCCGGCCGTCGGGGCCGGACCAGGCGGCGGTCTCGGTGTTGACGTAGAACGGACTGTTCGCGAAGTCGATCTGCGGGTTCGGGCGGGTGTAGTTGAGGGACGCGGGGACCACGCCCTCGCGCACCGTGAGCGCCGTCTTGATCAGTCCGGCGGTGCCGGCGGCGTGGTTGAGGTGACCGATGTTCGTCTTCACCGCGCCGATGGGGATCGACCCCGGCCGGGCGTCCGTACCGAACGCCTGGGTGAGCGCGGCGACTTCGATCGGGTCGCCCAGCTCGGTGGCCGTGCCGTGCGCCTCCACGTAGCCGATCTCGTCGCTGGTGACCCGCGCGTCGACCAGCGCCGCGCGTACCGCCGCGGCCTGTCCGGCGACGCTCGGCGCGGTGTAACCCGCCTTCTGGGCACCGTCGTTGTTCAGCGCCGAGCCCCGGATGACCGCGTGCACGGTGTCCCCGTCGCGCAGCGCGTCGGAGAGCCGCTTCAGGACGACCACGGTCGCCCCGTCGCCGAACAGCGTGCCGGTGGCCTCCGCGTCGAAGGAGTGGACATGGCCGTCGTGGGAGTCCATCCCGCCGGTCACCCGCAGGTGTCCCTTGCGGTCCGGGACCGCCACGGACACCCCGCCGGCCAGCGCCGTCTCGCACTCCCCGGCCCGCAGGCTGCGCACCGCCGAGTGCACGGCCACCAGCGAGGTGGAGCAGAAGGTCTGCACGGCCACACTGGGCCCGTCGAGGTTGAACAGGTACGACACGGACGTGGTCAGCGCGTCCTTGTCGTTGCTCATGATCAGCTCGTACGGGTTGACGTCGCCGTCCGCGACGAGCTGCGGCAGCATGCCGAGCAGGTAGGTGCTGAGGTTCGAGCCGCCGAACACGCCGACCCGGTCGCGGTACCCCTCGTGGGCGTAACCGGCGTGCTCCAGCCCCTCCCAGCAGACCTCCAGGAAGAGCCGCTGCTGGGGGTCGGTGAGCGCGGCCATACGGGGACTCATCCCGAAGAACCCGGCGTCGAACCCGGCGATGTCGTCCAGCACCGGGCGGGCCGGCACGTAGTCCGGGTCGTCGGCCAGGTCCGGGTCCACGCCCGCCTCGATCAGTTCCTCCGGGCTGAAGAAGGTGACCGACTCGACTCCGTCGCACAGGTTGCGCCAGAACTCCACCACGTCGCCCGCGCCCGGGAAACGGCCCGCCATGCCGATGATGGCGATCCGCCGGTCCAGCTCGTCGGCGTCGGGCAGTTCACCGGCGACGGGCAGCGCGGACGGCTGCACCTGCGCGGCGGGTACGCCCTCGACCGGTGCTGCCGAGCGCACCGGCACGGCCGCCGGTGCCGGGGCCGCGGTGACCGGGCGGGAGGCGCCGCCGTCGAGGACGCCGGCCAGACCCCGTACGGTCGGCGACTCGAACAGGGCGACGGCCGGCACCGTCACCCCGAAGCGTTCCTTGACCGTCGCGAGCATCTGCAGGGCGAGCAGCGAACTCCCGCCCAGGTCGAAGAAGTTGTCCCGGACCCCGACCGGCTCGATGGCCAGCACCTCGGTCCACAGCGCGGCCAGGGCGCGCTGGGTCGCGGTGACGGGGGAGACGTACGGCTGGGGCAGCTCCGGGCGCGGGAAGGTGGCCGCCCCGGCCGCGGGCGCGGCGGGCCGGGCCGCCGCCGGCCGGGGCAGCCGGTCGTCCAGACCGCCCGCGGCCACCACCACGGACCGGGCGGCCCGGGTGAACAGCCCGTCGAACGCGGTGAGTGCCTGCCCGGCGGTCATGGCGTGCGCGGTCATCGCGGCGCCGAACGGTCCCTCCAGCCGTTCCAGGGTGGGGGCCCAGGTGTCCCAGGCGGCGGAGATCCAGCGGGTGGCGTCGCCGGCCGCGCCCTCGGCGTGGGCGGTGAGGGCCGCGTTGGCCGCCGCGTAGCCGCCGAAGGCCAGGCCGCCGAGGTGGGCCGAGGTGGAGGAGAACACCACGCACCAGCGCGGAGCGCCGTCGGCGGGCAGCTCCCGCAGCACCGCCCGCAGGGTGCGCGCGCCGTCCACCTTGGCCGCGAACTGGCGTCGCACCGTCCCCTCGTCCAGGGTGCCGAGCGGGAGGAAGGTGTCCTGCGTGGTGTCGGCGGCGGCGTGCACCACGCCGTCGAACGTCCCGCCGCCGTCGGTGAACAAGCCGCGTACGGCGGCCTCGTCGGTGACGTCCAGCCGTACCGCGCGCACCTCGGCGCCGAGCGCGGCCAGCTCCTCGACCGCCCGCCGGCGCGGGTGCGCCGGGTCGTCCGGGAGCCCGGAGCGGCCGGCCAGCACGACCGAACCCGCGCCGCCGCGCACCAGGTGCCCGGCGACCAGGAGGCCGACGTCACCGAGACCGCCGGTGACCAGGTAACGGCCGCCGGGACGCACCGCCGGGCCGGCTCCGGCGGCAGACGGGTCGGCCGGGGCGGCCGGGACGTAGGAGGGGAGGTGGCGGCGGCCGGACCGGTACGCCGTCAGCGGGTCCGCGGCCGCCCGGCGCACCTCGGCGAGCAGTTGTGCGGCGGCCTCGGCGGGCTCCGCCGCCGGGTCGAGGTCCACGCCCCGGCTGTCGAGGCCCGGGTACTCCTGCCCGGCGACGGCCGGGAGGGCCGCGAGGGCGGCCTGGGCGGGGTCGGTGCCCTCCCCGTCGGACACGGCCCGCGCGCCCCGGGTGGCGAGCACCACCCGGTCGGTGCCGGGCAGACCCGCCCAGGAGGACAGGAACCGGGAAGCGGCGAGCACCGCGTCCCCGGGCTCCCGGGCATCCAGCGAGGCCAGGTGGACGACGGTCAGCGGGCCCTCGCCCGCAGCCGTCGCGGCGTCGGCCGCCGCGTCCGCGTCCACCAGGGCGACGTCGGCGGCGCCGGCCGTGCGCAGCAGGCCGGCCAGGGCGTCGGCGAGACCGTGGCGGTCCCGGCTGAGGACGTAGCGGCCGCCGAGAGCCGCGTCGGCGGCTTCCGTACCGGTCTCGTCGGGCGTCCAGTGTGGGGTCAGCAGGGTGACGTGGCCGGAGTCTTCCGGCGCGGAGGCGTCCAGGGCGGGGCGAGGCGTGCCGTCGCTTCCGGCGGGGGCGGCGGGCGGGTCGATCCAGTAGCGCCGGCGCTCGAACGGGTAGCCGGGCAGACCGACCCGGGCGGCGTCCCGGCCCCGGGCGTAGGCGTCCCAGTCGACGGGCACGCCGGCCAGCCACAGCCGGGCCACCGCCTCGGCGAGAGTCAGGCCGGCGTCGGCGGCCGTCTCCGGCATCGCCTCGACGACCCGTTCCCGCTGCTCGGCCGTCAGACCGGACAGGTCGGCCGTGCCCAGCACCAGCAGGACGCGTTCCTCGTCGGCGAGCAGCTCGGCCAGGTCGTCTCCGGAGCCGGGGTGCGCCGCCGCGGCGGACCCGAGCGCCTCGAGGGCGGCGGCGGGCGGGAGCGCCTCGGACAGGACGTCGGCGACGAGCCGTCCCGATCCCCGGCCGACGTACCCGGCGGGCGTGACGCCCCAGGAGCGCAGCAGCGCCGTCAGCGCGTGGGCCACCGGGAAGCAGGCCCGCGCGTCGTCGCCGGCCGGTCCGGCTCCGCCGGGCGCCGTGCGGCACTCGTCCAGGGCGGCGCGGAACGCGGGCTCGCGCGCGGCCAGTTCACCGGCGTCGCGCAGGCGGATCGGGCCGTCGGACACGTACAGGATGACCGGCCGGTCCGTACGTCCCTGCTGCCCGCCGAGGTACGCGCCCTCGTGCACCGCTCGTGCCGCCTCCCGCGCCGAGCGGGCGACCAGCGCCCGGCGGTGCGAGAAGACGGCGCGCCCGGTGTGCAGGGTGCGGGCCACGTCCGCCAGCCGGACGGGCTCCGTCTCCAGGTGGGCGGCCAGCCGCCGTCCCGCCTCGTCGGCGGCGGTGGCGGTCCGCGCCGACCACACCAGCAGCTCGGGCCGGTCCGAGGACGGCGCGTCGTCGGCGCGCACCGGCTGCTCGGGCGCCTCCTCGATCACCACGTGGGCGTTGGTGCCGCCGATGCCGAAGGCGCTGACGCCGGCCCGCCGCGGGCTCCCGCCGCGCGGCCAGGGCCGGTTCTCGGTGACGACCGACAGCCGGGCGTCCCCGGACAGGAGCTGCGGGTTGGGCGTGGAGTGGTTGAGGGTGGCGGGGATCTCCTCGTGGTGCAGCGCGAGCGCCGCCTTGATCAGTCCGGTGACGCCCGCGGCCCGGTCGAGGTGGCCGACGTTGCTCTTCACCGAGCCGAGCAGCAGCTCCTCGCCCGCGAACACCTGCTGCAGCGCGGCGAGTTCGGCCGCGTCACCGAGGGCCGTACCGGTGCCGTGGGCCTCCACGTAGGTGATGTCGCCGGGCTCCAGCCCGGCCGCGGCCAGCGCCTCGGCGACCACCTCGGCCTGTCCGCTGACGCCGGGCGCGGTGAAACCGACCTTGCGGCCCGCGTCGTTGTTGACCGCCCAGCCCCGGATCACCGCGTAGACGCGGTCGCCGGCCTCCAGCGCGTCCTCCAGGCGGCGCAGCGCGACCACGCCGACGCCGTTGCCCAGCAGGCTGCCCTGCCCGGAGGCGTCGAAGGCGCGGCACTCGCCGTCGGGGGAGCTGATGCCGCCGGCCTGGTACAGGTAGCCGGTGGCGCCCGGCACGGTGACGGCGACGCCGCCGGCCAGGGCCAGGTCGCACTCGAACGCGGCGAGGCTGGTGGCGGCGGCGCAGACCGCGACCAGCGAGGTCGAGCAGTAGCTCTGGATGCCGTAGGCGGGGCCCGACAGGCCGAGGGCGTGGGCCACCCGCAGCGGCAGCGAGTCCTTGTCGTTGGCCAGGCCCATGGCCAGTTCGCCGACCTGCCGGCCGACCCCGGCCGGAACCAGGTTGTTGTTCATGTAGCTGCTGATGGCACAGCCCGCGAACACCCCGATCGAGCCGTCGAAACGGGCCGGGTCGCAGGCGGCGTCCTCCAGCGCGTGCCAGCTGTGCTCGAGGAACAGCCGGTGCTGCGGGTCGAGGATCTGCGCCTCCTTCGGGTTGATCCCGAAGAAGCCCGCGTCGAACAGGTCGACGCCGTCGACCACCGCCCCCGCCTTGACGTAGTCGGGGTCGTCCAGCAGGTGCTGCGCCACCCCGGCGGCGCGCAGCTGCTCGTCGGTGAACCGGGTGATGCCGGAGCGGCCCGCCCGGACATTGGCCCACAGTTCGGCCGCGTCGGCGGCCTTCGGGAAGCGCCCCGACAGGCCCACCAGGGCGATGTCGGTCGGAGCGGCCTTGGTCGGATGCTCGGTCATGTCGTCCGTCCTCGTCCTCATCGGTTCCGCGTCAGGGGGCTCTGGGCGTCGCGGGCCCGGCGCCTTCGCCGGCCCCTCGCGGAGCCGAGGTCCTGTGCTGTGGTCACGGCGGTCGCCGTGGTGGCGCCTTCCAGCGCTGCCGCCAGTTCGGCGACGGTGGGGTGCGCGAAGAGCAGGGCGGGCGGGACGCTGCGCTCCGTCTCCTTCTCGGTCGCGGTCATCACGGCCAGCCCCACCAGGGAGTTGCCGCCCAGGTCGAAGAACGGGTCGTGGACGCCGACCTGGTCGATGCCCAGGTGCCCGCCCCAGATCTCGGCCAGGGTGCGCTCCAGGGCGGTGCGCGGCGCGACGTAGTCGGCGCGCAGCGCGGGGCGCGGGAAGCGGGTCCGGTCCGGCGCGGCGGCCGCCCCGGTCACCTCGTCCAGCGCGCTGACCTCGTCCCAGGCGCGCATCCCCTCGGCCAGCGCGTGGCGGACGGCGAGCACCGGGCCGTGGGCCGCGCCGGCCAGCCGGTCCAGCAGCGCGCAGCCGCCCTCGTCGGTGAAGCCGTAGGTCTCGCGGTGCTCGCGGACCCTGGCGGCCAGGGCGCTGCCGGGGCCCTCCGCCGCCCAGTCGTCGTGCTGCCAGGGCCCCCAGGCCACGGCCAGCACCCGGGTGCCGGGCGCGGCCGCCGACAGCGCCGACGCGTAGGCGTCCAGGACGCTGTTGGCGGCGCAGTAGTCGCCCTCGCCGATCCCGCCGAACACGGTGATCGCCGACGAGTACAGCACCAGCAGCTCCGGGCGGTCCGCCGCCGGCACGGCGGGCCCCACCAGCTCGGCGAGCGGGCCCATCGCCAGCACCTTGGGCGCGAGGACCGGCCGGGAGCCGCCGGGCGTCATCCGGAACGTCATGCCCCGCGCGGGCAGACCGGCCGCGTGCAGCACCCCGTGCGGGGCGCCGAGGCGTTCCCGGCACGCGGCCAGCGCGCGCCGCAGTTCGCCCGGCACGCCCACGTCGGCGGTGAGCAGCAGCACCTCGGCGCCGGCCGCCTCCAGCTCGGCGACGTCCCGCAGGCTCTCCGCGGCCCGGCCCGCCGGCTCGGCCGCCGCGGCGGCCCGCAGGTCGGTGCGGCCGACCAGGGCGAGCCGGCGCACCCCGGACCGCACCAGGTGCCGGGCGAGCGACAGGCCCAGCCCGCGGGTGCCGCCGGTGATCAGGTAGGTGCCGTCGGCACGGAACGCCGGAGCGGCGGGGGCCCTGTCGTCCGTTGCGGCCGAGGCGTCCGTGGCGTCCGGTGCGGGCAGGTCGACGGCCGCCCAGTCCTGGCGCAGTCGTCGGCCCCGCCGCCAGGCGGCCAGCGCGTGGCCGGAGGCGGTCCGGGAGCCGCCGCCCGCCGCCCGGGCCAGCTCGGCGAGCAGGACAGCGGCGGACGCGTCGGCCGGGGCCTCCGGGTCCAGGTCGACGCCCTGCCAGCCCAGGCCCGGGTACTCGGCGCGGGCCACCCGGGCCAGGCCGTGCGCCAGGGCCCGCTCGGGGGCCGTGCAGTCACGGCCGATGACCTCGGCCGCGCCGGCCGTGGCGGTGACCAGGACCGCCCCGTCGGCGCCGGCCAGGGGACCGAGGGCCTGCACGGTCAGCAGCAGCGCGTCGAAGCCGTAGCGGATCGCGGCGGTCAGTTCGGCGTCGGTGGCGAACGGCGGGGTGCGCACCGGCTCGCACAGGCTCCACAGGTGGGCGACGTGCAGCCGGCCGGGGCCCAGGGCGCGCGCGGCGGCCAGCGCCTCCCGGTGATGGTCCGGGTTCTCCGGGTCGATCAACAGCCGGCGCCCGTCGCGCCGCCGTTGCGTGCCGGGACGGACGGTTCCGGCGGGGACGACCTCCAGCACCGGCGTTCCGGCGGCCTCGGCGAGGTCGGCCAGGCGGGTGCCGACGCCGTCCGGGTCCGCGAGGACCAGCAGCGGGCCGTCCAGCGGTCCGGGCGCGGCGGCGAGAGCGGTGGGCGCGGTGACGTCCGGCTGCCAGGCCGGGGCGTAGCAGTGGTCCGCGGGCGCGAGGCCCGTGAGGTCCGCGGCGGGCTGCGCGAGGGGCGGGCCCTCGGGCCAGTAGCGGGTGCGCCGGAACGGGTACGACGGCAGCGCGACCAGGCGGCCCGCGCCGCGCCCGAGGGCCGTCCGGTCGAGGTCGGCCCCGCGCTCCCACAGGCGGCCGCAGGTCTCCAGCAGGTGGGCGCGCTCGTCGGGCCGGCCGTCGGTCGACCAGCGGGCGGGCAGGGTGCCGGTGATGAGCGGGCCGTCGGCGGCCTCGGCGTGCTGGCGCAGCAGTCCGCCGAGGGTCTGCCCCGCGCCCAGTTCGACATAGGCGCCGAGGTCCAGCCCGGCGCAGGCCCCCAGGCCGTCGAAGAAGCGGACCGGGCTGGTGAGGTGGCCGGCCCAGTAGCCGGGGTCCATGGCCTGCTCGGCGGTGAGCGGGGCGCCGGTGACGTTGGAGACCACGGTGACGGTGGGCGGCCTGCGCTCCACCGAGGCCACCGCGCGGGCCAGTTCGTCGCGGGCGGGGGCGAGCAGGGAGGAGTGGAAGGGGTGCGCGGAGCGCAGCGGCCGGGCGGGCAGACCCGCCGCGGTGAGGCGTTCGGCGGCCGCGGTCACGTCGTCCGGCGGCCCGCTGAGCACCGTCATGTAGGGGCCGTTGAGCGCCGCGACCTCCACCGCGAGCCCGGCGCCGGCGAGTTCGGCCTCGACGCGGTCGGCGGGGGCGGCGACCGCGAGCATGCCGCCCGGCGGCGCGGCCTCGATCAGCTGGGCGCGCCGGGAGACCACCCACAGGGCGTCCTCCAGCATGAACACCCCCGCCAGGCAGGCCGCGACGTACTCGCCGAGGCTGTAGCCGACCAGCACGTCGGGGCGGACGCCCCAGCTGTCCAGCAGCTCGGCGAGGGCGTATTCCACGGTGAACAGCAGCAGGTGGGAGGCGACCGCCCGGTGGTCCGGGCCGTCCGCCGCCGGGCCGGCCGGGCGCAACAGGTCCCCGGCGGGCGCGGGCGGCTCCGGCTCGGCGTGGAAGACGGCGCGCAGGTCGATGCCGCAGCGCCCGGCGGCGATGTCCGCGCACCGGTCGACGGCGGCGGCGAAGGCCGGCTCGCGCCGGTAGAGGTCCTGGCCCAGGCCCCGGTACTGGTCACCGACACCGGGCAGCAGGAACGCGATCCGCGGGGCCTCCTTGGCGGCCCGCACGCCGGCTTCGCGCCCGGCCCGCTCCAGCAGCCGGGCGGCCTGCTCCGGGTCCTCGGCGGCCACCGCGCGCCGGTATTCCAGGGTGCCGCGCCCGGCGCGCAGGGTGTGTGCCAGGTCGGCGAGCGGCGCGCGTCCCGCGGCCCGGGCCAGGTCGCCGAGCCGGACGCGCAGGGCGTCCTCGTCGGCGGCGGACACCAGCAGCAGTTCGGCCGCGCCGGAACCGCCCGAGCCGTCGGCCGCGCCCGAGCCGTCGGCCGCGCCCGAGCCGTCGGCCGCGCCGGAACCGTCGGCCGCGCCGTGGCCGCCCGCGGCTTCGTCGGCGGTGGGGGCGGCGAGCACCACGTGCGCGTTGGTGCCGCACCAGCCGAAGGAGCTGACCCCGGCGAGGCGGGGCTGCCCGGCCGCGGTGGCCGGGAGCGGCCGGGCGGCGGTGACGGGCAGCAACCGGTCCTGCGCCTGGGCCGTGGGCGACGGCTGCTCCATGTTCAGGTTGGGCGGGACCGTCCCGTGCTTCAGCACCAGCACGGTCTTGATCAGTCCGGCCATGCCGGCCGCCGACTGGGTGTGCCCGACGTTGGTCTTGACCGCCCCGACCAGCAGCGGGTCGTCGGCCGTACGCCGGCCGAACACGTCGGCCAGCGCGGCGAGTTCGATGGCGTCGCCGAGCCTGGTCGCGGAGCCGTGCGCCTCGACGTACGACACGTCCCGCGGGGTGGCCCCGGCGGCGGCCAGCGCCCGGCGGATCACGTCCGCCTGCGCCGTACGGCTTGGCGCGGTGAGACCGTTGCTGCGGCCGTCCTGGTTGACGGCGGTGCCCCGGATCACGGCGTGCACCGGGCGCCCCTGGGCGACCGCGTCGGACAGCCGCATCAGGACGACCACCCCGGCACCCTCGCCGAGGGCGTACCCGTCGGCCCGCGCGTCGAAGGTCCGGCACAGGCCGTCCCGCGACAGCATGCCGGTGGCGCAGGCGTTGACGTACATGTCGCGGTGGATCATCAGGAAGGCGCCGCCGGCCACCGCCGTCGTGCACTCGCCGCGGCGCAGCGCCGCCCCGGCCAGGTGCACCGCGACCAGCGAGGACGAGCAGGCGGTGTCCACCGTCATGGTGGGGCCGCGCAGGTCGAAGTGGTAGGCGATCCGGCCGGCGGCCACGCTCAGCGACGCGCCCTGCCCCCCGTACGGGTCCTGGACCACGGACAGGCCCTCGCGCTCCTGCTGGATCCGCCCGTACTGCAGGGTGTCGGACAGGCCGATCATCACCGCGGTACGGCTGCCCGCCAGGTCGGCGGGCGGCAGCCCGGCGTCCTCCAGGGACTCCCAGGTCAGCTCCATGAGCAGCCGCTGCTGCGGGTCCATCCGCAGCGCCTCGCGCGGGGACGCGCCGAAGAACGAGGCGTCCCATCCGGCGATGTCGTCGAGGTAGCCGCCCCGGGTGGTGTAGACGCCGTCCGTCTCCCGCAGCGCGGCCAGGTCGAAGCGCCCGTCCGGCACGTCGTCGACGACGCCGGTGCGGCCGTTCGACAGCAGGTCCCAGTACCCGTCGACGGACGGGGCGCCGGGGAACCGGCACGCCATGCCGACCACGGCGAGCGGTTCGGCGGCGGCGGCCTCGCGGCGGCGTGCCTCGGCCAGGTCGGCGGTGGCCTTCTTCAGATATTCCCGGAGTCTGTCCTCGCCTGCCATCTTCCTGCTTCCTGCTTTCTGCCTCGGGTGTCGCCCGGACCGGCCCGGGGCGCTGCCGAGGGTTTGGGGTGCTGCCGGAGGGCCTGGGGTGCTGGGGCCGGGGGCGGCCGCGGTGGCCCCCCCCGCCGGTTCATGACTGGGCGTCGATGAAGGCGAAGAGTTCCTCGTCGGTCGCCTCGTCCAGGGCCGCGGACGCCGTGGGCGAGGGGCCGGTGTCGATGCCCAGGTGGCGGAGCGCCGCGCACAGCGTGTCGACCATGCGTTCCCGCAGCTCGGGCAGGGCGGCGTCGAACTCGCCCGTGATACGGCGCAGGGTCCGGTCGAGCTCCGCCACCGGGTCCGGCGCCTCGGGGACCAGCAGGCCCGCCAGGTGGCCGGAGAGCGCGTCGATCGTCGGGTGGTCGAAGACCAGCGTCGGGTCGAGGTCCAGCGCGGCGTCCGCCTTGAGCCGGTTGCGCAGTTCCACCGAGGTCAGCGAGTCCAGGCCCAGGTCGAGGAAGGGCGCCGTACGGTCCAGGGACTCCGGCGAGCCGTGTCCCAGCACCGCCGCCACATGACCCCGTACGGCGGTGACGACCGCCTCGTGGGCCTCCTGCCCGGTCAGTTCCCGCACCCGGGCGGCCAGCGCTCCGCCGGCCGGACCCTGCCCGGACCCGCTCCCCGCGGCGGCGGTCCGCCGCACGCCCTTCACCAGGCCGCGCAGCAGCCGCGGCACCCGCGCGCCGTCCGCCGCGGCGGCCCGCAGCCCGGCTTCGTTCCACCGGGAGGCGACCACCAGCGGGTCACCGTCGGGGTCGGTGAGCACGGTGTCCAGCAGCCGCAGCCCCTGCGGCTCGCTGAGCGCCGCGATCCCGGCCCGGGCCAGCCGCGCCTCGTCGGCGGCGGTCAGGTGGGTGCCCATGCCGGACGTCGACCACAGGCCCCAGGCCACCGACACCGCGGGCAGACCCCGCTCCCGGCGGTGCGCGGCCAGCGCGTCGAGGAAGGTGTTGGCCGCGCCGTAGGTGCTCTGCCCCGCGTTGCCGAGCACGCCCGCCAGGGAGGAGAAGAGGACGAACGCGCGCACCGAGGGCAGCCCGGCGGTCAGCTCGTGCAGCGCCCACGCCGCGTCGGTCTTGGGCCGCAGCACCCGCTCCAGGCGCTCGGCGGTCTGCCCGGTGAGCAGGCCGTCGTCGAGGACGCCGGCGGCGTGCAGGACACCGGTCAGCGGCCGGCCCGCCGGGAGCGAGCCGAGCAGCGCGGCGAGCGCGTCACGGTCGGCCGCGTCGCACGCCTCCACCCGGACCGTCGCGCCCGATTCGGTGAGGGAGGAGACGAGTTCGTCCGCCCCCGGGGTGTCCGCGCCGCGCCTGGAGGTGAGCAGCAGATGCCGTACCCCGTGCCGCTCCACCAGGTGCCGGGCGACGATCGCGCCCAGGCCGCCGAGGCCGCCGGTGACCAGGACCGTGCCCTCGCCGAGACCGGCGTCCCGCGCGCCCGGTCCGGCGGTCCGGCGGGCTATCCGGGGGACCAGCGCCCGGCCGTCCCGGATCAGCAGCTGCGACTCGTCCGCGTCCGCGGCGGCGGCCAGCAGCGCCCGCGCGGCGGCGTCGACAGGGGCGGCGGCGTCCGTGCTCTGGCCGTCGGCGTCGACCCGGCCGGCGTCCGCGCCCTGCCCGCCGGTGATCCCGGCGAGCAGGAAACGGTCCGGGTGCTCGGCCTGCGCGGCCCGCACCAGCCCCCAGACGGCCGCGGTGTCCAGCCGGTCCGGGTCGGCGGCCACCACCAGGCGGCAGCCGTCGAACCGGTCGTCCGCCGCCCACTCCCGCACGGTCTCCAGCACCCGGCCGGTGATCTCCCGTACGGAAAGCGGCAGTTCGGCGTCGGCGAGGTACCCGGCGAGCGGCCGGCAGTCGAACAGCACGAAGTCGGGCGCACCGCCCGCCGCGGCGAGGGCGTCCAGGCCGGCGTGGGCGGGAAGACCGTCGTATGCGGGAAGACCGTCGTCGGCCGGGTCGCCGAGCCGTGCCCAGCGCCGCTCCCCGGCCGTCGCGGCGGACGGGAGCGGGACCCAGTCGAGGCCGTAGTGGCCCGTGCCGCCCTGGCCGCCGACGGCCGCGGCCAGGGCGGCCGGGTCGACCGCGCGGACCATCAGGCTCTCGGCGGCGACCACCAGCGCGCCCTGCTCGTCGGCGGCGGTCAGCGACATCTGGTCCCCGTCCGCGCCGACGGTCATCCGCACCCGCAGCGTGTCCGCCCCGGCCGTGGCCAGCCGCAGCCCGCGGAAGGCGAACGGCAGCCGCAGCCGGTCCGAACCGCTCTCCAGCACGTACGGGTGGAACGCCGAGTCCAGGAGCACCGGGTGCAGGGCGAACCCGGCCTGCCCGGCCGCCTCCGGCACCGCCACCTCGACCAGCAGTTCGTCGCCGCGCCGCCACGCCGACCGGACACCCCGGAACGACGGGCCGTACTCGTAACCGAGGGCCGCCAGCCTCTCGTAGCCGCCGGTCAGGTCCACCGGGGAGGCGCCCGCGGGAGGCCAGACGGCCGCCCAGGCGCACACGTCGCCGCCCTCGACGTCCTCGGTGACCTGGCCGGACGCGTGCCGGGTCCAGGGCGCCTCGCCGTCCGAGCGGGCCAGCACCTGCACCGAGCCGTCCGCGCCGACCACGACCCGCAGGTCCAGCGGGCCGCTCCGCGGCAGCGGCAGCGGCGCCTCGAAGGTCAGTTCCTCGATCCGGCCCCGTCCGGCCCGCGCGGCCGTCTCCGCGACGGCGTCCAGCAGCGCGGTGGCCGGGACGATCGGCGTGCCGGCCACCGTGTGGTCGGTCATCCAGGGCAGGTCGTCGGCGGTGAAGCGGCCCGTGGTGACCAGCCCGCCGTCGTCCAGCTCGACCGCCGCCGACAGCATCGGGTGGGACACCCCGGTGAGTCCGAACGCCTCCGCGTCCGGCCGGTGTTCGGGGCCGGTGAGCCAGTACCGCTGGGTGTCGAAGGCGTAGGTGGGCAGCTCCACGGAACGGCCGCCCGCGGCCCGCGCGGCCCAGTCGACCGGCGCCCCGCCCGCCCACGCCTCGGCGAGCGCGGTGAGCAGCGCCTCCGGCTCCCCGAGGCTGCGGCGGGACACGGCGGTGACCACCGCCCCGGTGTCCGGCAGCGAGGCCCTGATCATCCCCGACAGCACGGGACGCGGCCCGATCTCCAGGTACAGGCCGGTCCCGGCCTCGTCGAGCCGGCCGGCCACGTCGGCGAACCCGACCGTGCCGCACACCTGGTCCACCCAGTAGCCGGGGTCGGTCCAGTCGCGGTCAGGACCCAGGTTCGTCTCCCGGGCGAGGGCGGGCGAGCGGAAGGTCAGGGTGGTCAGCTCGGCGGCGAACTCCGCGAGCATCGGCTCCATCAGCGGCGAGTGGAAGGCGTGGCTCACGGTCAGCCGTGCGGTGCGCCGGCCGCGCTCCGACCAGTGCGCGGCGACCGCCGCGCAGGCCTCCGCGTCACCGGAGACGACCACGTCGCCCGGGCTGTTGACGGCGGCGATCCCGGCTCGTCCCCCCAGGCCTTCCAGGCCCGTCAGGCTCTCCGCGACCTCTTCCGCGCTCGCGGAGATCGCGAACATGGCGCCGCCGGCGGGCAGTCGCTGCATCAGCCGGGCCCGCGTGGTCACCATGCGGACCGCGTCGGCCAGGTCCCACACCCCCGCCACATGGGCGGCGGCTATCTCGCCCACCGAGTGCCCGGCGACCCGGTCCGGGGTCACGCCCAGCGAGCCCAGCAGCCGGAAGACGGCGACCTGGTACGCGAACAGCGCGGGCTGCGTGTAGTACGTGCGGTCCAGCTCGGCGGCCTCCTCGGTGCCCGGCTCGGCCCACATCACCTCGCGCAGCGGCCGCTCCAGGTACGGGTCGACGGCCGCGCACACCTCGTCGAACGCCGTGGCGAACACCGGGAACGCCCGGTACAGGTCGCGGCCCATCCCGGCCCGCTGGCCGCCCTGCCCGGTGAACAGGAACGCGGTACGCGTGGAGCCCTGGGGCCCCGCCCCGTGCGGGACCGGGCTGCCGTCCTGACGCCGGGCGAACGAGGACAGCAGCTCCAGCAGTTCCTCCCGGTCACGGCCGACGACCACCGCGCGGCAGTCGAACGGGCGGCGGGCGGTGAGCGAGTACGCCACGTCCAGCGCGCTCACCGTGGGACGCTCGGTGAGGTGCCGGTGCAGCCGTTCCGCCTGGCCGCGCAGTGACACGTCGGTGGCCGCGCTCAGCACCCAGGCGTACGGCGCGGCGGGCGAACCCGGCGCGTCCGCGGCGGGCTCCTCCTGCCGCGGTTCCGGTGCCGGTTCCCGGGCCGGTTCCTCCAGGATGACGTGGGCGTTGGTGCCGCTGATGCCGAACGAGGAGACGGCGGCGCGACGCGGCGCGTTCTCGCGGGCCGGCCAGGGCTGCTCCTCGGTCAGCAGACTGACCGCTCCGGAGGACCAGTCGACCTGGCGCGTGGGCTCGACGACGTTGATGGTGCGGGGCAGCACACCGTGCCGCATCGCCATCATCATCTTGATCATCCCGGCGATGCCGGACGCGGCCTGGGTGTGCCCCAGGTTGCCCTTCACGGAGCCCAGCCGCAGCGGCGGCAGCTCCTCGGGCCGTTCGCGGCCGTAGGCGGCGAGGACCGCGTTGGCCTCGATGGGGTCGCCCAGCGGGGTGCCGGTGCCGTGCGCCTCCACCGCGTCGACGTCGGCGGCGGTGAGCCGGGCGTCGGCCAGCGCCCGCGCGATGACCCGCTCCTGGGCCGGACCGCTCGGCGCGGTCTGGCCGTTGCTCGCCCCGTCCTGGTTGACGGCGCTGCCCCGGACGATCCCGTAGACGCGGCGGCCGTTGCGGAGCGCGTCGGACAGCCGCTCCAGCAGGACGACGCCCGACCCCTCGCCCCACGCGGTGCCGTCGGCGTCCGCGGAGAAGGGCTTGCAGCGGCCCGACGGCGACAGGCCCCGCTGCCGGGAGAACTCCACGAACGCGTCCGGCGTCGCCAGCACGGTGACCCCGCCGGCCAGCGCCAGCGAGCATTCCCCGGACCGCAGTGACCGCACCGCCTGGTGCACCGCCACCAGCGAGGAGGAGCAGGCGGTGTCGACGGTGACCGACGGCCCCTCCAGGCCGAAGATGTAGGAGACCCGGCCGGACAGCATGCTCGGCGTGCTCGACACCATCAGGGTGCCGTCGACCTCGGCCGGGGTGGCCCCGGCGAACCGGGCCGAGTAGTACTCGTACATCATCCCGGCCCAGACGCCGGTGTCGCTGCCGCGCAGCG
This sequence comes from Streptomyces sp. NPDC031340, assembly GCF_055569945.1. NCBI lineage: Bacteria > Bacillati > Actinomycetota > Actinomycetes > Kitasatosporales > Streptomycetaceae > Streptomyces > Streptomyces sp. NPDC031340. The sequence goes on along the minus strand of NZ_JBVIIE010000006.1, from coordinate 69,333 downwards.
TCGCCGGGTCGATGCCGGCCCGCTCGAACGCCTCCCACGCGGTGGCCAGGAAGAGACGGTGCTGCGGGTCGATGCCGAGTGCCTGACGGGGGCCGAAGCGGAAGAACGCGGCGTCGAACTCCCCGGCGTCGTAGACGAACCCACCGCGCGTGGTGTACGTGGTGCCGGGCTTGGCCGGGTCCGGGTCGTAGACCTTCGCCGCGTCCCAGCCCCGGTTGTCCGGGAACTCGCCGGTGGCGTCCGTACCGTCGGCCACCACCCGCCACAGGTCGTCGGGGCTCTCCACGCCGCCCGGGTAGCGGCAGCCGAGGCCGACCACCGCGATCGGCTCGTGGGCGCGCTCGTCGGCCTTGCCGATCTGCTGCCGGGCGTCCGCCAGGTCCGCGGTGACTCGTCTCAGGTAGGCGCGGAGCCGCTCCTCGCTTGCCATGGTCATTCCTCCGTCTGGTCGCTCATGTCGGGGTTCGGTGCGGCGGTCCGCTGGCTGCAGCTGGGTCTCACAGGCTGGGTGTCACAGCTGGGTGTCGATGAACTCGAAGAGGGCGTCGTCGCTGACCAGGCCGAGCTCGTCGGCCAGCTCCCCGCCGGGACGGTCGCCGCGCAACTGCCGCAGGGCGTCCCGCAACAGCGCTTCGGCGGCGTCGCGACGGCCGTCCCCGGCCCCGTCCCCGACGAGGCCGACCCCGTCCTCGAGTGCGGCTCCGGGTCCGGGGAGGGGCGCGGGTGCCAGCAGGGCGGTCACGTCGTCCAGGGCCTCGCGCAGCCGGGCGAGGGCCGGGTCGGGGGCCGCGGCGCCGTCGTCGGGGACGGCCGACGGGGCGGCGGACCCGAGCAGCTCCGCGAGGTGGGCGGCGACGTCGGCGACGGTCGGGTGGTCGAAGACGAGGGTGGCGGCGAGGGCCAGGCCGGTCGCCAGCTCCAGCTGGTCCTGGAGCTCCACCGCGCCCAGCGAGTCGAAGCCCAGGTCGGTGAAGGGCTGGTCGATCTCGACGTCCTCCGGCGCGCCGTGACCGAGCACGCCGGCGGCCTTCTCCCGGACCAGCTCCAGCAATGACTCCGGACTGAACCCGTCCGCTCCGGCCGGGGCCGCCGTCCCGGCACCGGTCTCGTGTTCCCGCCCCGGCTCGGTCCCGAGCCCGGACGGGACCTCGCCCGGCACCCGCTCCGAAACCGGCGTCCCGGCCTCCGGCGCGCCCGCCGCCGTCGCGCCCGCCGCCGATGTGCCCGGTACGCCAGGCGTGTCCGGCGTGCCCGTGCCGAAGCCGGCCGCCGCGTGGCGCAGGGCGACGGTGACCCGGCCCACCGGGCGGCTGCGCGCATCGCACAGCGCGAGCCGCACCCGGTCCCCTCCCGGTTCCGGCGCCAGCCGCACCCGCAGCGCGTCCGTGCCCGCGCACGCCACCTCCGCGGCGCTGAACGCGAACGGAACGGGCCGCGAACCGGGCGCTTCGAGGACCAGCAGATGCAGTACGGCGTCCAGCAGCGCCGGGTGCAGCAGCGAACCCTCCGCCGCCACCCCGTCCGGGAGGCGGACCTCGGCGTAGAGGTCGTCGCCCGCCCGCCAGGCGGCCCGCAGGCCCTGGAACGCCGGGCCGTATCCGTAGCCGGCGGCGGCCAGCCGCCCGTAACCGTCGGACAGGTCGAGCGGGCGCGCGCCGGGCGGTGGCCAGGCCGCCGCCCAGCCCGTACCAGCGCCGTTCACGCCTTCCAGGCGGTTCGCGGCGGGCGTGGTGTCCGGGCCGGCGGTGCGCCCGGTGGCGTGCGGGGTCCAGGCGGCGTCCGGGCTGCCCGCCGGGCGGGTGTGCAGGGTCAGCGGGCGCTGCCCGAGCGGGTCCGCGGCGCCCACCGTGACCTGCGCGTCCAGCGCGCCCTCGGCGGGCAGGACGACGGGGGCGGTCAGGGTGAGCGAGGCGACCTCGCCGGCCCCGGCCGCGGCGGCCGCCCGCAGGGCGAGTTCCAGCAGGGCGGTCCCCGGGACCACCGTCACGCCGCCGATCACGTGGTCGGCCAGCCAGGCGGTGGAGCGGCGCGACAGCCGGGCGTCGAGCAGCAGCCCCCCGTCGGCTGTGGCGGTGGTGCGGTACGGCAGCCCCGCGCCGGTTCCGCCCGTGTCGGTGAGCCAGAAGCGGCGGCGGTCGAAGGCGTAGGTGGGCAGCTCAGCGCGCGGGCCCTCGGGGAGGGCGGCCGCCCAGTCGACGGCCGTACCGGCGACGAACGCCCCGGCGAGGCCGTGCAGCAGCGCGGTGTACTCGTCCCGTCCGCGCCGGGCGGTCGCCACGACGACGGCCGCCGCCCTGCCCGCCGGGGCCGTGCCCGCCGGGCCTGCCGCCCTGTCCGCCCTGTCCACCGGGCCCGCCGCCCTGTCCGCCCTGTCCGCACTGTCCGCCGTGCTCGCCGGCCCGTCCGTGCGGCGCCCCGCGAGGCACTCGCGCAGCGGTCCGGCGAGCTGCGGCTGCGGCCCGACCTCGAGGAAGACACCGGTCCCCGCCTCCGCCAGGCGACCGGTCAGTGGGGCGAACAGCACGGTCGCGCGGACCTGTTCCACCCAGTACTCGGGGTCGGTCCAGTGGCGTTCGCTGTCCGCCGCCCGCTCGTGCGCGAGGCACGGCTCGGCGTAGGAGACGCGTTCCGCCTCCTCGCGGAAGCGGTCGAGCACCGGCTCCATCAGCGGGGAGTGGAAGGCGTGGCTGACGGTCAGCCGCTTGGTGCGCCGCCCCAGACCGGCCCAGTGCGCCGCGATCGCCTCGCAGGCGTCGAGGGTGCCGGAGACGACCACCGCCTGCGGCCCGTTGACCGCGGCGAGGGACGCCTCGCTCTCCCGGCCGGCGAGAGTGGCGAGGACCTCCTCCGCCGTCGCGGAGATCGCGAACATCGCCCCGCCCTCGGGGAGTTCGTCCATCAGACGGCCCCGAGCCGCCACCAGCCGCGCCACGTCGCCCAGTTCCCACACACCGGCCGCGTACGCGGCGGCGAACTCGCCGACCGAGTGCCCGGCGATGGCGTCCACGCGTACACCCAGCTCCCGCAGCAGCCGCCAGGACGCCGCCTCGAAGGCGAACAGGGCCGGCTGGGCGTACCGGGTCCGGTCGAGCAGCGCGGCCTCGGGGCTGCCCGGCTCGGCCCACATCAGATCGCGCAGCGGGCGCTCCAGATGCGGGTCGAGCGCGGCGCAGATCTCGTCCAGCGCGGCCGCGAACACCGGCTGCGCCCGGTACAACTCGCTTCCCATGCCGGGCCGTTGGGCGCCCTGGCCGGTGAACAGCAGTGCGGTGCGGGCCGGCCGGCGGGCCGTGCCGGTGACCAGACCGGGTGCGGACCTCCCGGCCGCCAGCGCGGCGAGGGCCTCGCGCGGCTCGTCGCGGCCGGTGCCGATCACCACGGCGCGGTGCGGGAAGACGGTCCGGCCGGCCAGGGTGCGGGCCGTGTCCGCCGGGTGCGGCGCGGCGGCGGCCTCGGCGAGGCGCTGCGCCTGCGCGAGCAGCGAGGCCCGGCTCTGCGCGCTCACCGGCCAGACCAGGGGCCGTCCGGCGGGCTCGTCGTGGGCGTCCGAGGCTGCCCCGGCCCGGGCGGGGGGCTCCTCCACGATCAGGTGCGCGTTCGTACCGCTGATGCCGAACGAGGAGACCGAGGCCCTCCGGGTGCGCTCGCCGCGCGGCCAGGGCCGGTCCTCGGTGAGCAGCCGTACCCGGCCCTTCGCCCAGTCGGCGCGGGGCGTGGGCCGCCCGGTGTGCGGGCCGGCCGGCAACAGCTCGTGCCGCAGGGCCTGCACCATCTTGATGACGCCGGCCACGCCGGCCGCGGCCTGGGTGTGCCCGATGCCGGCCTTCACCGAGCCCAGCCACACCGGGTGCGACGCCCCGTCGGCGCCCGAACCGGTGGCCGAACCGGTGGCCGAGCCGGAGACCGGTCGTCCGTACGTGTCGATCAGGGCGTTGGCCTCCACCGGGTCGCCCAGCTTGGTGCCGGTGCCGTGGGCCTCGACGGCGTCCACGTCGTCGGTGGTGAGCCCGGCGTCGGCGAGCGCGCCGAGCACCACCAGGCGCTGGGCCTGCCCGTCGGGTGCGGTGAGGCCGTTGCTGGCGCCGTCCTGGTTGACGGCGGTGCCCCGGATCACCGCCAGCACCGGGTGCCCGTTGCGGCGGGCGTCGGAGAGCCGCTCCAGCACCAGCACGCCCGCGCCCTCCCCGAAGGAGGTGCCGTCGGCGGCGTCGGAGAACGGCTTGGCCCGGCCGTCCGGGGCGAGACCGCCCTGCTTGCTGAACTCGACCAGCAGGCCCGGGGTGGACATCACGGTGACGCCGCCGGCCAGCGCCAGCGGGCACTCCCCGGCCCGCAGCGCCCGTACCGCCAGGTGCACGGCGACCAGGGACGAGGAGCAGGCGGTGTCCACGGTGAGGGCGGGGCCGCGCAGGCCGAGGCTGTAGGCGATCCGGCCGGAGACCACGCTGGACGCGGTGCCGGTGAGCAGGTGCCCGTCGGCCCCGCCGACGGGCTGGTGCAGCCGGGGGCCGTAGTCGGAGGCCATCGCGCCGGCGAACACGCCGACCGGCTGTCCCTCCAGCGAGGCCGGGTCGATCCCGGCCCGCTCCAGGGCCTCCCAGGAGGTCTCCAGGAGCAGCCGCTGCTGCGGATCCATGGCCTGCGCCTCGCGCGGGCCGATGCCGAAGAAGGCGGCGTCGAACAGCGGGGCCTCGCGGAGGAACCCGCCCGCCGTGGTGGCGCACGAACCGGGCAGGCCGGGCCGCAGCCCGGTGAGGGCGTCCAGGTCCCATCCGCGGTCGTCCGGCAGCGGCCCGACGGCCTCCGTGCCGTCGGCGACCAGCCGCCACAGCTTCTCGGGGGTGTCCGCCCCGCCCGGGTAACGGCAGCTCATCGCCACGATCGCGATCGGCTCGGCGCCGTCCTCGGTGCCGTCGCTGTCCTCGATGCCGTGTGCGTCGTAGGCGTCGTGGACATCGCGCACGTCCTCGGCCGGGGCGGTGTCGTCCGGCTGCCCGGCGGTGAGGGCGGCCAGGTGGGCGGCGAGCCGGGCGGGCGTCGGGTACTCGAAGATCAGGGTGCTGGGCAGCGGCAGCCCGGTCGCCGCCCCGAGCCGGTTGCGCAGGTCGACAGTGCCCTGGGAGTCGAGGCCCAGGTCCTTGAAGCTGCGGCCGGGGTCGACGGCGGCGGCGTTCGCGTGCCCCAGGACGACGGCGGTGGCGGACAGCACGAGTTCCCGTACACCGGCGGCGGACCGCCCCGCGGGGACGGCGGCCGGGGGCGCCGCGGGAGCCGTCGCCGACTCCCGCCGGGCCGTACGGCGACGGGTGCCGGACGCGCCGTCCAGCCAGTGCCGTTCCCGCTGGAAGGCGTAGGTCGGCAGGTCCACCACGGCCGAGCCCGCCGGGGCCGCCTCCGGCGCCCAGTCGACGTCCGCGCCCCGGACGTGGGCCTCGGCGAGGGCGCGCAGCACCTGCGCGGGGCCGCCCGCGTCACGGCGCAGTGTGCCGACGGCGGCGGCCTCCCGCCCCTCCGCCTCCGCCGTCTGCTCGATCGCGCCGCACAGCACGGGGTGCGGGGTGCACTCCACGAAGAGCGCGCACCCGTCGGCGAGCGCGGCCCGGGTGGCGTCGGCGAACCGGACCGGCGAGCGCAGGCTGCGGTACCAGTGACCGGCGTCCAGACCGGCGGTGTCCAGCAGGCCGCCGGTCAGCGAGGAGTAGAACGGCACGGACACCTGGTGCGGGCGGACCGGGGCGAGCGCTTCGAGGAGCTCGTCGCGGATCGCCTCCACGGCGGGGGAGTGGGAGGCGTAGGCGACCGGCAGGATCCGCACCCGGACGCCGTCCGCGTCCAGCGCGGCGGCGAACGCGTTCAGCTCGTCCACCGGCCCGGAGACCACGGTCGCCGACGGGCTGTTGACGACGCTCACGCACAGGCCGCCGTAGCCCGGCGTGCTGTCCAGGCGCGCCTGGACCTGCTCCGCGGACAGCGCCGCCGAGAGCATGCCGCCCCCGTCCACGGCGCGCAGCAGCCGGCTGCGGACGGCGACGATCCGGGCCGCGTCGTCCAGGCCGAGGGCGCCGATCACGGTGGCGGCGGCGATCTCGCCTTGCGAGTGGCCCAGCACCGCGTCCGGTTCCACGCCGCGCGAGCGCCACAGCTCGGCCAGAGACACGGTCACCGCCCACAGCGCCGGCTGCACGACGTCGTCCCCGTCGAGACCGGGCGCTCCGGGGGCCTCGCGCAGGACGTCGAGCAGGTCGAAGTCGGTGTACGGGGCGAGCGCGCGGGCGCAGTCGGCCAGCCGGCCGGCGAACGGGCCCGGTACGTCCATGAGGTCGCGGGCCATCCCGGCCCACTGCGAGCCCTGCCCGGGGAAGACGAACACCCGCCTGCCGCCGAGCACCCGCCCCTCGACCACCGCGGCCCCCGGCAGCCCGCCGGCCAACTCCCTCACACCCGAGCTGAGTTCCGTACGAGCGTCGGGGCCCGAGCCGATGATCACCGCCCGGTGCTCGAACCGGGACCGGGTGCGCAGCAGGGACACCGCCACGTCCTCGGCCCGCAGACCGGGACGGCTGTCCAGGTGCTCGGCCAGCCGGCCGGCCTGACCGCGCAGCGCGGCGGCCGAACGGGCCGACAACGTCCACACCGTGGGGCCCTCAGGACCCTCCGTCGGCCGTGCCGCGCCGGGCGCGCCAGCCGCCGCGGGTGCCGTGGTCCGAGGGGCCGGGGCCACGATCAGGTGGGCGTTGGTACCGCCCATCCCGAAGGCGCTGACTCCCGCCACGCGCCCGGCCGGCCAGGGGCGGGCGGCGGTCACGACCTCCAGGCCCAGCCCGGCCAGCGGGATGCGGGGGTTGGGGGAGCGGAACCCGAGGCTTGCCGGCAGCACGCCGTTGCGCAGCGCCAGGACCGTCTTGAGCAGCCCGGCGATGCCCGCCGCGCCCTCCAGATGACCGATGTTGGTCTTCACCGAGCCGACCAGCAGGGGCCCGACCGGCAGCGGCCCGACCGGCAGCGGCTCGGCCGGCAGCGGTTCGCCCGGTGCGGGTGCGGAGGGCTCGTCGCCCCCGGCCGTCCGCCCGGCGTCGAAGACCGCGCCGAGCGCCGCCGCCTCCACCGGGTCACCGACCGCCGTGCCGGTGCCGTGCAGCTCCACGTACGCCACGTCGGCCGGGCGCACGCCCGCCGCCGCGCAGGCCTGCTCCAGCACCTGCCGCTGCGCGTCCGCGTCCGGGACCGTCAGGTGTTCGCCGGTGCCGCTGTTGACCGCGCCGCCCAGGATCAGGCAGTGCACGCTGTCCCCGTCGGCGAGCGCCGCCGACAGCGGCTTGAGGACGACGAGGCCGCCGCCCTCACCGCGCACATAGCCGTTGGCCCGGGCGTCGAAGGTGTGGCAGCGGCCGTCCGGGGACAGCGCGCCGAACCGGTCCAGCGCGTCGTCGGTCTCCGCCAGCAGATTGAGGTTGACGCCGCCGGCCAGGGCCGTGGACACGGTGCCGCGGCGCAGTTCCTCACAGGCCAGCTGGACCGCGACCAGGGACGAGGACTGACCAGAGTCGACGGTCAGGCTCGGGCCCCGCAGGCCGAGCAGGTGCGAGACACGGTTGGCGATCAGGCTGCGGTGCGTGCCCGTGACATCGTGCCGGCCGCCGCCCCCGGCACGGTCGTGCAGCAGGGCGTAGTCGCCGGTGATCGCGCCGACGAACACCCCGGCCCGGCTGCCCTCCAGCGCGGCGGGCACGATCCGCGCCTGCTCCAGCGCCTCCCAGGCCAGCTCCAGCACGAGACGCTGCTGCGGGTCCATGGCGGCGGCCTCGGCCGGCGAGATCCCGAAGAAGGCCGCGTCGAACCGGTCCACCTCCGGCAGGAAGGCGCCCTTGCGGCGGCCGTCCGCCCGCCGGTCCGCCGGGGCTACGCCCACGGCCTCCCGGCCCTCGCTCAGCAGCGACCAGTACGCCTCGGGGTCGCCCGCGCCGGGCAGACGACAGGCCATGCCGACGACGGCGATCGGCTCGCCGACCGCGGGCCGTGCGGCCGAGGACCGTGCGGGTGGAACGGACATGACCCACCTTCCTTTTGTGGGCGCTGAATACTGCTCGCCGATTCGGGAGAACAAGCGCGTGAGTCAAGCGCAGAGACAAACCCATGAGGAAATGAATGAATTCACCGGAACGGTGTTCGCGGCCGGCCGGGATCCGGATTTCCGATATCGCTAGAAGACAGGCATCGTCCCTGCTGGGTCAAGACTGTTCAGCGTGTGCGCGATGGCAACGAATGGCCGTCACTTGCTGCCAACGCGCGTGCGTTGACGCTGGCCGGCGGCCGTTCGTCAATGGGACGACGAACCGTCCGGGAATTCCCGGGAAGGTCCCGGGAAGGTCCCGGAAATCTGGCAGGAGAGGGGGCGAAGCGCATGCGCAAGGTCGTCTGCACCTGACGCCGCGAAGACGCAGCACGGAGAGTGCGGCCCGCGCGCCCGGCCCCCGGGCCGGAACGCGGGCGCACCGCGCCCACTCCCCACCGGTCCGCCCTACCTCATGGAGAACCCATGGCCGCCGACGCGCCCCTCACGTTCGGGCAGTTGTCCACTTGGCGTTCGATCGAGACCTTTTCCGCCGACCGGCTGATGGAGGTCAACGTCCCCGCCCTGTGGAACATCAGCGGCCTCACCGAGGACGCCGTCGAGCGTGCCCTGCACGCCCTGACCGCCCGTCACGAGGCCCTGCGCACCACCTTCCACACGGACCCGGCCGACCGCCCCTTCCAGCGGGTGCACGACGAAGCGCCATTCCCGCTCGCCCGGGTCGACCTGCCCCGCCTCGACGGCGCCGAGGCGGCGCGGGTGCTGCGGGACCTGTACGCGGTGCCCTTCCCGGTCGCCGGCGACTTCGGCCGCCACGCCACCTTGATCCGGGTCGCCGGACGGCCCGCCTGGCTGGCCGTGTCGATGTCCCACATGGTGGTCGACGTCTGGGCGGTACGGGCGCTGGAGACCGAGCTGCGCGCCCTCGCCGAGGGGGCCCGGCCCGGCCCCGCCCCCGTTCCCCGGGAACTCGCGCTGCTCCAGCACGGCGAGGAGTGGGCCTCCCGCCGCCGGGGCGCGGACCGCTACTGGCGGAAGGTGCTGGACACCGCCCTCCCGCACAACCTGCCGCCCGCCCCGGCCGGGGGCACGGACGAACGCCGGGTGCAGGCGACCCTCTCCTCGCACGGCCTGGCCGCCCTGGTGGCGGAGTCGTCCCGCACGCACAAGGTCTCCCCGCAGAGCCTGCTCACCGCACTCACGGCGCTCGCCCTCGCCGGCCACCTCGACCGTGACCGGGTCACCCTCAGCGTGATGTGCGCCAACCGGTTCGACCCCGCGTGGCTGTCCCTGGTCAGCACCATGAACCAGCTGGTGCCGCTGACCCTCGCCGTGGACCGGGACACCCCGGTGTCCGCATTCGTCAAACGCGCCCACCTGGCAGCCCTGCTGGCCTACCGGCACGGCTGCTATGACGTGGACAGCGCCGCCCGCCTGGCCGCCGAGGCCGCGGCGGGCGACGGCACGCTCTTCCACCACGACTGCTGGTTCAACTACGTCACCTCCCCGGCCGCCCCGCCGGAGGACCCGGGCGCCGCTCCGCTCGCCGCGGGCGACGCCCCGGTGCCGGACGCCGTGCTGGAGTGGTCCCCGCCGCCCCGGCACGCCGGGCACCCGTTCTACCTGCGGGTCAACAGCGACGGGGCGCGGTACCTGGAGATGACGATGCGGGTGGATCCGGACCTGATCTCCCCCCAGGCGGTGTCCCGGCTGCTGCGCACCGTCGTGGTGGGCGTGCGGCGACTGCTCGTCGAGCCGGACACCACGCTGGGCGCGCTCGCCGACGCCGTGGCGGGCGAGCGGCTCGGCCCGGACCTCTTCCCCGCCGCGCCGGACCCGTGCCCGCCCGCCGGGCACGACGTACGCGACCTGGTCGCCCTGCCTCGCTGACCGGCCGGGGACGGCGGCGCGCCGCGCTCAGCCGCCCCGGTAGGCGAAGACGGAGTGGGCGGAGATCGCCAGCGGCAGGGACAGCCGCACATCCGGCTCCACCACCCGCACGTCCACGGTGAGCCGCGGAAACAGGGGAACCACGCCGAGCACGGCGTAATAGGCGTCGAGGTCGCACTCGATCCGGTAGACCGCCGAACCGGACCGCACGTCGGACGGGGGCGGCACCACCAACACCCCCTCCGGGTCGGTGCGCCCCCGCACCACCTCCTGCCAGCTGTCCTCCGCGCGACGGCTCAACAGGACGTCGAGGTCGGCCGCTGGAACACCGAACGACGTGTCCATGATGCGGACATCCACAGTCATGCGCTCACCACTTCCGCTCCGGGGCGGCCGCCGCCAGCCGGACGGGCCCTGCCGGAAGGCTAGGGAGGGCCGGCATCGTCGCGCTGTCACTCCGCTGTCGCGCGGGAAAGGGGCAACAGCGGAGGCAACAGCGGACCGGTGCCGAGGGGGAGACGGTCCGAAAGCGGCCTGCCCCAGGATCGGAGTCGTCAAGGCAGCCGGCCCACCCGGGACGGCGGCACCCGGAACGGTCTCAAGGAGATGGCACCATGACGGCTCACTTCCTCCTCCGCCGTGTCACGCCCAGCACGCTGGTCCTCTTCGCCCTCCTCACCGGCGGCGCCGCCGTGACCACGCACACCGCTCCGACGACGGTCGCCGCCGCCGGCCACAAGGCCGACCGCACCGACAACACCATCTGGGACTGACCGCCCCCGCACCCTTCCCGCCCCCTGCCCCCGGCGCACCACGCTCCCGGGGGCAGCGGCGTGCCCGGGACCGGGCGGGAACCCGGAAGCCCCGAGCCCGGGCCCGAAGCCCGAAGCCGGGAGCCGGGGCCCTGAGCAGCCCGAACCCCGGGACCGGAGTGCTTGGACCCCGGGACCGGACCCCGGGCCCGCAGCCCGGGGAAGTCAGTGCCCGACCGGCTCTGCCCGGGGGCCCGGAGCCTGGGGCTGGGGCCCGGAGCCGGCCCCAAGCTCGAAGTTCGGAGCCGGGGCCCTGAGCGGCCGGAGTCCGGAGCGGGCGCCGAAGTCTGAGAAGCCCGGAGCCGGAGCCTGGTGCCGGAGTCCGGGGCCCGGGGCCGCAGCCCGGAGCCGGAGTTCGGGGCTGGGCCCCGGAGCCGGAGCCCAGGGATGGGTCCGCAGCCCGGGGTAGTCAGTGTCCGACCGGTTCCGATTCCGGGGCCTGAGGCCCAGAGCCGGAGCCCGGGGGCTGGGGCCCGGAGCCGGCCCGAAGCCCGAAGCCCGAAGCTCGGAACCAGAGGCCGGAGCCGGCGCCGAAGCCCGAGAAGCCCGGAGCCCGGAGCCGGGGGCGAGAGTCCGGGACCCGGGATCCGGGGCCCGGGGAAGTCAGTGCCCGACCGGCTCCGAGCCCGGGGCCGGGGGGTCCGGGGCTGAGACCCGGAGCCGGAGCCGGAGTTCGGGGCTGGGCCCCGGAGCCGGAGCCCAGGGACGGGGTCCGGGCCCCGGGGCCGCAGCTCTGGGCCGGGTCCGTCGCCCGGGGGAGTCAGTGCGGGGCCGTTTCGGCCACGGTGTTGCCCGTCGTGCCGGACGAGCCGGGGCCCGGTCGGTCGCCCAGCAGGAGGCTTATCTCGTCCGACAGTTGCACGCCCCCGCTGCCCACCCGCAGCTTCACCAGGAGGTCCCGCGCGGCCAGCCAGTCCGCCCTCGCCGCGGCGGCCTCCCCGGCCGCCGCCCGGGCCCTGCCCCGTGCCACCAGGGCCTCCGCCCGTTGCAGCGGCGCCCCGATGGCCTCGAAGCCGGCCAGCGCCCGTTCCGCGTACGCCCGTGCCGCCTGGACGTCGTCCGGCAGCGATGCCGAACTCAGCGCCAGCGCGATCTTGGACTCCGCCAGCCGCGCGCCGGACACCGTCGCCAGTTCCCGCGCCTCCACCAGCACCGCCCGGGCCTTGCCCGGACGGCCCCGGCGCACCTCGACCGTGGCCAGGCCCAGCAGCGCGTAGCACTCCCCGACCCGGTCCCGTGCCGCCCGCGCGCTCGACAGCACGAACGCGTACGCCTCGGCGGCCTCCGACAGCCGTCCCATCGCCAGATGCAGCCCGCCCAACCGGTTCCGGACCTGCGCCGCGACCCGCCGGTTGCCCACGGCCACGCAGATGGCGTCCGCCCGGTTCAGCAGCGCCAGCGCGGCGTCCGGCTCGCCCAGGTCCAGCCGGGTCTGCGCCAGGCTGTTCAGCACATGGGCCTCGGCGACGCGGTCGCCCGACTCCTGGAACACCGCCAGCGCCGCCTCCCAGCGGACCTGGGCGGAGAGCAGGTCACCGGTCAGCCGGTCCAGGTACGCGGTGTTGCGCAGCGTCAGCGCCACCCCGGACTCGTCGCCCAGCTCCCGGTACAGCTCGTACGCCCGGTCCAGTTGCCGCCGCCCGGGCTCCGCCGACTGCTCGAACATGTGCAGGGAGCCCAGCGAGTACCGCATCGCGGCCTCACCGTAGGTGTTCCCCGCCTGGCACGCGGCCTCCAGGGCGACCTCGTGCGTCTCCCGCCAGTCGTCGAAGTAGCAGCGCGCCTCGAAGAGCGTGACCGAGCTGAGCGCCAGGTCCCAGCTGTGCTCCACCAGTCCCGCCGCGGCCGCGTGCCGCACCGCCGCGACGATCGTGGAGCGCTCCTGCTCGAACCAGTCCAGCGGGTCGGCCAGCAGCCGCTCCACCAGCCGTTCCGGCAGCGGCCAGCGACTCGCCCCGCTGCGCTGCTCCAGGAAGCCGCCCGCGTACTCGCGCCGGTGCGCCTCCCGGGCGAGCGACAGCAGCGAGCCCAGCCAGCGTTCGAGCGCCGCGCCGCGCTCCTGCGCGCTCTCCTCGGCCAGCTGCTCCTGGGCGAACGGGCGGGTGATGTCGTGGAAGCTGTAGCGGACCTGGCCGCCGGGGACCGGGATCGCCTTGATGAGGTAGGCCTCCGCGAGGACCTCCAGCGCTTCCTGCGCGCGCAGCGCGTCGACGTCCAGCAGCGGGGAACCCACCCAGGCGGGGAAGTTCGGTACGTCGAGCAGGGCCAGCCGGCGGAACAGCAGCCTGGCGTCGTCGGGCAGGCTGTCGTAGGTGAGCGAGGTACTGGCCCGTACCGTCATCTCGCCGTGGCTCAGCTCGTCCAGGCGGTGGGACTCGTCCATCAGACGGTGCACCAGTGCGGCGACCGTCCAGTGCGGCCGGGCCGCCAGCCGGGCCGCGCAGATCCGCAGCGCCAGCGGCAGCCTGCCGCACAGCCGGGCCAGCTCCGCCACGCTCTCCGGGTCGGTCACCCGCTCCGGGCCGATGAACCGGGTGAGCAGATCCACCGCTCCCTGTTCGTTCAGCGTGTCGAGCTCCAGCTGTCCGGTCGACGGCAGCCCGGTGAGCCGGCGCCGGCTGGTCACCAGGACCGCGCAGTCGGCCGTGCCGGGCAGCAGCGCGGACACCTGCTGCACCGTCATGGCGTCGTCCAGGACGGTCAGGATGCGGCGGCCGCTGACCAGGTTGCGGAACAGTTCGGCCCGCTCCTCCAGGGTCTTCGGCAGGCTCAGACCGAACACGCCGAGCGCTCGCAGGAACCGCTCCAGGACGACCGAGGGGCTCACCGGTCGGTCCCCGGACCGCAGTTCAGCGTAGAGGCAGCCGTCGGGGAACTGCACCGCGAGACGGTGGGCGACGTGCACGGCGAGCGTCGACTTGCCCGCGCCGCCCGGCCCGAAGACCACACAGACCGGTACGGCGTTGTCACAGCCGACGACCTGCCCGGGATCCGGGGCCGCCCGGCCGGCCTGGCGGGGCGTCAGCCGCGACAGGACGGTGTCGATGGCCTCCTCCCGTCCGGTGAAGTCCGGTATCGCGGCGGGCAGGAGGTTCGGTCTTCGGAACGGGGGAGCGGACGGAACCACCGCCCAGGGGGACATGGCGGCGTCCTGCCCCGGGGACGGCTCCGTGGCGCCCCCCGGCGTGCCCGCCGCGTCGCCCGTGGAATGGTCGGGTCCGGGCACGGTGGCCGGATACGGGGAGGGGGCGGCGGTGGCCCCGCCGTGAGGTGCGTCGGGGCCGACGGCGTCAGGGCGGGCGGTGTCGGACCCGGACGGCGGGTGGCTCCTCGGGCCCGGGACTACGGAGTCGTCGCCGGACAGCAACCCCGCGTGCAGGCTGCGGAGTTCACCGCCGGGAGCGATCCCCAGCTCGTTGCGGAAGACCTTGTACGCGGCCCGGTAGGCGTCCAGCGCCTCCGCCTTGCGCCCCGAGGCGTGCAGGGCGCTCATCAGCAGCGCCCAGAACCTTTCGTGCAGGGGGTGTTCGGCGACCAGGGCGCGTAATTCGCCGACCACCTCGTGATGTTCACCCGCGTCCAGGGCGCACTCCAGGCACTCCCCGGTCACCGACAGCCGCCGCTCGTCGAGCCGGCTCACGGCCTGACGCACCAGGGGGCTGTCGACATCGGCGAGCGCGGGGCCCCGCCACAGCGCCAGTGCCGAGCGGAACAGGCCCATGGCGCGGCCCAGGTCGCCCCCCACCCGGGCGGCCCGCGCCTCGCGGGCGCGCGCCTCGAAGTCGTTCGCGTCGAAGCGGTGTCCGACGACGCGGAGCAGGTAGCCGGGGCGGCGGGTCTCTATCAGGTCCCCGGCACCGACCTCGTCGAGGCGACGGCGCAACGCGGAGACGCAGAACTGGATCTGGCCCCGGGCGGTGGCGGGCGGCTCGTCGTCCCAGACCGCGTCGATCAGCCGGCCCACGGGCACCACGTGCCCTGCCTCCAGGAGCAGCAACGCCAGAACGGTCCGCTCGCGCGTGCCGCCGAGCGGGACCGTGTGTCCTGAGGACGAGACATCCAAGTGCCCCAGGACGCATATGTCGAGGGGTTCTCTTCCGCTGCGCTCGCCGTCCACCGTCATATCAGCTACTCATCCCCCGCCGGGTGAAGGTTGCGTGTGCGCTGCATGATGCAATCGCCATGTTAGCCAGCAGTTTCGGTCAATTGAGGAAGATCGGTTGACCTTTTTTCCGCATTCATTTTCAGCCACAGGGCCATGGATCACTGTTGGACGAAAGGCTCCGATCACGGTGAGCTACGCGAGTAGATCGGCCACTGCGCGCCCGGCCGGCGCTGAGCGGGCACGGCGTACTCCGGCCATGTCCCGGACCGGCACGCCCCCTCACCCACTGTGAAGGCTTGACCTTGACACGGTGACAGGGTGTCCCCTGAATCGCAGGAGGTGGTTTCGATCAACCCGAGGAACAAAACCCCGTACAACGCCCGCGTGGCCGACGCCCTGAGCGCCCAAGACCCGTCGGTCCGGCTCCAGGCGGCCCTGGCGGCCGGCTCGGACCCCGACCCCGGCTACCTGGAGACGCTCGTCGAACGGTGCGCGGTCGAGCCGGACTCCTTCGTGCGGGACATGCTCTCCTGGGCGCTGACCCGCCTCCCGCCGGAGATCGCCCTGCCCCGGATGCGCCGCGAACTCGACTCCGGGCGCGCCCAGGCCCGCGGTCAGGCGCTGCACACGCTCTCCAAGATCGGCGACAGGAGAGCCTGGGTCTGGATCAGGCGCGACCTGCTGCGCGACGCCGACGACGAGGTCGCGCGGACCGCGTGGCGCGCCGCGGTCGTCCTCGTACCCGAGGGCGAAGCCCACAGGAAGGACCTGGCCGGCGAACTCGCCGGGCAGCTCGGCCGCGGCGACCGCGGTGTGCGGCTGAGCCTGAGCCGGGCCCTCGTCGACCTCGGCGACGTGACCGAGCCCGCGCTGGAGCAGGCCGCGGCGAGCCCCGACCCGGAGGTGGCCGCGCACGCCCGTGCCACGGAACTGCTCCGGCGGAACCCGGAGACCGGTTTCGACGCGGCCGTCGACGAGGCGAGGCGAGCCGTCGCACTCGGCCCGGAACGAGCCGCGGCCGCAGCCGAAGCCGCCGCCGCGGCGAAGGCCGAGGAGACCGCGAAGACTGTGGAGACCGGGCGTTGCTGATCGGCGAGGTGGCCCGCTACTCCGGGGTGAGCCCCCGGATGCTCCGGCACTACGACGCCCTCGGCCTGGTGCGGCCCACGGGGCGTACCGTCGGCGGCTACCGCGAGTACTCGGACGACGACGTCCGCAGGATCTTCCACGTGGAGAGCCTGCGGTCCCTCGGACTCTCGCTCAAGCAGATCGGGCGCGCGCTGCAGGACCCGGACTTCACGCCCTCCGCCCTGATCACCGACCTCGTCCGGTGGACGGAGGACCGCCTGGAGCGGGAGCGGGAACTGCTGGAGCGGCTCCGCGCCGTCGACGCGTCGGTGCCCACCGGCTGGCAGGACGTCCTGCGCATCGTCGAACTCATGCAGGGGCTGAACTCGACCAGTGCCGCGCGCAGGCAGCAGACCGTCCTGGCCCGGCCGGAGGGCACGGACGTTCCCGCCGAACTGCTGGCCGGGGCGGTCCTCGCCGAAGCCGACCCCAACGTGGCGGGCGCCCTGCGCTGGGCGCTCGCCCGGGCGGGCGGCGACGGCGTGGCGGCACTGGCCGCCGGCACGCGGTCGGAGGACGCCGGCATCCGGCGGCGCGCGGTGCTGGCGATCGCCGAGATGGCCGAGGCGCCGGGTGCGGCCGAGCTGCTCGCGGACGCGCTGGGGGACCCGGACCCGACGGTGCGCGGGCACGCCGCTCTGGCGTTGGGCAGGCGCGGCGTGACCGATGCCGTGCCGACGCTGGTCGGCATGGTGGTCGAGGGCACCAACGACGTCGAAGCGGCGGAGATCCTGGGAACGCTGTCCCAGGACCCCGGATGCGCGGACCGGATCACCACCGCGCTGGCCGACGAACTCGCCGCACCCACCGCGGACTCCGCGACGCGGATCCGTCTGACCCAGGCCCTGGTCGAGCTGCCGCGCCCCGCCGTGCGGGATGTCCTGCGACGGCTGGCCCACGACGACGACCGCGCCGTCGCCCGCGTGGCCGCGGCCTTCGTCACGGCCGAGCGTGATGCCGGCCGGGTCAGTCGCGCAGACGACCGCTCCTGACCGCCGCCACGAAGGACGACCACCCACCGGCCGGAAGCACCAGCACCGGCCCGTGCGGGACCTTGCTGTCCCGCACCGGAACGACAGCGTCGAGATCGTCACAGACCTCGACGCAGGCACCACCGTCCGAATTGCTGTAGGAGCTCTTGCGCCACGTCACAACGCTCAGATCGATGGTCCGCACGGTACTTCCTCCAACAAGCGCAAGACGAACTTCCTCGACTCGGCCGGGGACAACGCCAGGTCGCGCACCGCATCGTAGGCGCTTTGCAGTTTCTCGACCGCCGCGCTGTCCTCGATCAGGTCGCCCTGTGCGCGTTCTCCGTCTAGGCCACCGTACGTCCACCGGGCAGCCGCAGGAACCACACGTCAGTGCTGTCGAGCCCATATGGGCCGGCGCTGAACGGCAGCACCTGGACAGCGATGTTCGGCCGCTCCATCGTCGCCAGCAGGTGCTCCAACTGCCGCCGCCACTCGGCCACGTCCAGCAAGGCCATACGTAGGACCGCCTCGGAGAGGATTGTGCGGAACCTCGGGGCGCCCTTCCCTTCCAGCAGCTCCCGCCGCCCCATCCGCGCGCCAACCTGTTGCTCCAGCTCCTCGTCGCACAACCCACCGGCGGCCAGCACCTCACGCGCGTACCCCGGCGTCTGCAACAGTCCCGGCAGGACGCTCACCGCGAAGTGCCACAGGCTCACCGCCTCCGCCTCCAGCGCCATGTACCGCCGGTACCGCTTTTGGAACTGCGTATGGTCCCCGGCGGCCAACTCCCAGAGGGCGAGCAGCAGTCCGGGCGTTCCGTAGTGTGTGTCGAGGGCCTGGACGACCTCCGGGCTGCCGAGCGTCTCGCCCTTCTCCATCTTGCCGAACAGGGACCAGTCCCAGCCCAGCCGTTCCCCGAGCTGCCGCAAACTCGTCCCGCTGCCCGCCCGCAGGGTCCTCAACTCCTCGGCGAAGCGCTGACGTGGTTCCTGGCTGCGGCCGGTGATGGCGCGACGCTGCGGCATACGACTGGCTCCCCTCCGAGCGGCTCGGGTGGACGGTGTGGAGGACGTGGGATCCCGGCGCGTTTCGTAATGCCAGGACTACGCAACGTAATTCACCCAGCGCAGCCGGGTCGTGAAATCCTCGGAACTGCACCGGCAAGGGTGACGGGCAGACTCCGGGGCCGCCGCCTGGCGCGCAGGTCGGCGTTGTCGTACCCGGGGCGGATACGGCAACGGCCCTCACGGCAAGGATCACCGTGAGGGCCGTCCAGGTTCCGGGTCGGTCGCTCAGGCGACCCAGAGTTCGAATGCGTTCGGGCCCCTCCGAGCGCTCGTGCGTGCGGCGTGGAAAGTGTGGAACGGCCCCCGGGGCGCGGGGAAGCACGAACCCGTCCACAGCCTGGCCGGTCAGGCCTCGGCTCATTCTGGTGACACCTAACTACGCAGCGTGATGATGCCGACGTAGCCGGGTCATTGAATCCGCAGCACTGACCGACGAGGACTCTCATGCCCCCCACACCGCCCCACCCGCACAGCGCGACGAGCACCAGCACCACCGGCGCCACGACCACGACCGTGCAGGAGGCCCTCGCCGCCCGTGACGGCCTCGCCTACGCCCTCAGCCAGGCAGGCAATCCAACTGCCCGCGATGGACATCCGGACTCCGTGGGCGGACGACCACGAGGGCGACATCCGGTACGCGCTCGTCCACCTCGGGGTGTGCTCCGCCCCCGTGGCTCTCCTGCTCGCGGACGTGATCCTGAAGGGGGTCGGCAAGTGACAGAGGGCGGCGGTGAAGTGCCGGATGTCGGCGAGGCCGTGCGCGACACCGTGCGCGACCGGGTCGGGAGGGTCACGGGGCACGACGGCCCCTGTCTCCAGGTCCGGCCGCTCGGCGGCGGCCCCGCATGGGACGCGGACCCGCGCGACGTCCGGACACTGAGCCAGGACGAACTGCTGAGCGCCCTGGTCGCCGAGGCCAACGCCCGCAGCAGACAGGGCAACCCGTGACGGAGCCGCCCCGGCGCCACAGCAGGCGCGCCGGGGCGGGGTGTCACCCCGTGGCAGCCGGTGATCCGGCGATGCCCGGGGTGGCGGCGATGCGGCACCGGTCATTCACTGCTCCGGTCCGGCCGGTCCGGCCGGTGCGCGCGGTAGTAGTCGCGCCAGACGAGGCGGTAGACGCCGATCCACCGCGGGATGGAGCGGACGCCCGGGACGAACGGCAACAGGACGAACACCGTGCTGAGCAGCCCCATCAGGGCCCAGACCAGGGCATCGACGTTGCCCGAGCTGCTGAACGGCTCGATCTGATACCAGAACGTGTACAGCCCCAGCCAGGGCTGGCCGGGCCAGTTGCCCGTCTCGTTCATCATCCCCCACTGGTCACTGGCCAGATGCCGGGCGCGGGCCTGGTGCTCCAGGTACGAGCTGTCGCCGAGGAAGAGCAGCGGCTTGGTGTAGTCCGTCTGGTAGAAGCGGCCCGCGGTCCGCAGCCGGCCGTCGAGTGCGCCCGCCCGGGCCAGTTCCAGCAGGCGGGCCGTCAGGGCCGGGACGGGCCCGTAGTCCCCTGGCGGGACCCTGGCCGGCTCGCCTCCCGGAGCCCTCCCGAGCGCGTCGGCGTAGGCGCCCGCCCACTGCCGCTGCCGCGCGGCGGAGGCGGCGTGCCAGGTGGCCAGCGCGGTGGTGACGGCAGGGGGTTCCGGCGCGTCGGCCAGCGGACGGAGCACGAAGTCGCGTGCGGTGTCGATCGGGATGGTCACCCCGGCGGCGCGCTGAAGGCTCACCGGACCGATCTTCTGCCCGGCGCCGGGTGTGTCGTTGTACGGGGGGCCGTAGCGCGCCGTGCCGCTGGTGCGGCCCAGTTCGGCGGTGGCGGTGGCGGTGAAGTCGCCCGGCGCGGCCCTCGCCCAGCGCGCCAGGGTGACCGGCTTTTCGTCGGGTGAGGAGAAGACCGCCGCGAGGCCGGCGGTGAGCAGAACGGTCACCACCAGCGCGCCGGTGAACTCCATGACCAGGTCGTACGACCGTTGCGGGAACGAATCCGGATCGGGGACCGGTGCTCGGCGGCTGCTGCGCCGATGCGGGCGGCCCCGCCGTCCGGTCATCCGGCGCCACCTCCTCCCACGGGTCCCGCGGGTCCCTTGGGCCCCACCGGTCCCACGGACTCGGCGGGTTCGGCGGGGACCGGCTCGGGTGTGGCCCCGATGGGCGGCACCACCCCGCGCAGCCGCACCAGCAGGATGTGCCACGCCGCCAGCACAGTCACGGTCAGGGGCAGCAGCACGATGTGGTACATGAACATCTGGCCGAAGTCGAGGACGTTGAACCAGGCACCGACCCCCACCGAGTTCAGGCCGTCCTTGGCCTGGTCCGCGATCCACTGGGAGTCGAAGTTCTGCTGCACCAGATAGCCGGTCAGGGCGGTACCCATCGCGACGAGCAGGACCACCGCCCCGATGACCCAGGTGAGCGCCCGGCGCCCGCGCCAGGCCGCCATGAAGAACTGCCCCCACAGGTGGACGATCATGAAGAACATGAACAGTTCCACAGCCCACAGGTGCAGGCTGTTGACGTACCTCCCGACGTCCGAGACGTGCCACCAGACAGGGCCCCTGAGGGCGAGCACGCAGCCGGTGAGGACGACTACCACCAGGCCGGCGAGCGTGAGGACGCCGAACACGTAGATCCAGGAGGCCACGTACTCCGGCTGGGTGGTGGGCAGCAGCTTCTCCGGGGGTAACGCCCGCAGGGCGCGCCGCCGCACGGCACCCGTCCACCCGCCCGCGCGATCGTCCGGACCGCGGGAGCCCTCTCGCGTCACGCCGCTCACCGCTGCCGCCGGCCACGCGGGAAGGGCAGCAGCAGCGCCAGCACGAAGACGGTCGCCATCAGGGCGAAGACCACGAGGTTCGCGACCGAGATCTGCAGCACGCCCCAGTGGAGGTAATGTCCGGCGCCGCTCAGATCCACGGGGGCGGTCAGGGCACGCCCCGGGTACGTCGGTCCGTCGGCCATCGCAGCCCCTCTCCCGGAAAGGTGTCCACCCGGCGAGGACTACCCGCCCACCGGGACCGCCCCCGACCGAGGCTGCGCCATCCGGCGCAACACTTTCCCCCTCGCGGTCTCAGCCCATGGGCGACCGACCGCACGGGCGGTTGCCGAGGCGGAACCGTGGCGGACGACGGCCGGACGGGCATGCATGCGTGAAGGAGGTCGCGGTGGTGAGGCATCCGTTGGTCGGTTATCGGGTGTGGGCGGTCCTGTTCGCACCCCGCCATCACCGCCCTGTCCGGTCCTGAATCACGGCGGCCGTTCCGATCGGTGGTCCGGTGGTTCCGCAGGGGTGGAACGCGCCGGGCCGGCGGGTCGGCCGAGGTGGTGGCCGAAGTGCGGGGCGGGGGTGCGGCGGACGGCGATGAGGGCGACGTCATCGGCGAGGCGTCCGGCGGTGTGGGCGAGCAGGTCGCGGTGGATGTGGTGGAGGAGGGCCTGGGGAGTGCTGCCGGCCCACTGGGCGATGCGCTGCGCGAGAGGGTAGAAGACGCCGTCGCGGTCGCGGGCCTCGACGATCCCGTCGGTGTACAGCAGCAGGGTGTCCGCGGAGCCGAACGGCAGCACGTCCAGGGTGCGGTCGCCGGGGTCCGTCAGGCCGACTCCGAGCGGGGGAGCGGGGGTGAGGTCCGGGACGGTCACTGCGTCGCCGGGTCCGAGCAGCAGCGGGGCGAGGTGGCCGCAACTGGTCATGCGGACGACGGGCTCGTCGTCGGGGATCTCCAGCAGGAGCGCGGTGACGAAGCGTTCGCCCGTCTCGTCGTCGGGTTCGAAGTCGGCGAGGTAGCGGGTGATGCTCCGCTCCAGGGCGGCGGCCAGTTCGGGCAGGGCGGCGTGCTGGTGGGCGGCCTCGCGGAAGGCGCCGAGCAGGAGGGCGGCCTCGCCGATGGCGGACAGGCCCTTGCCCCGCACGTCACCGATCATCACGCGGGCCGCGCGGTCGGTGCGGGCGGCGGCGTACAGGTCGCCGCCGATCTCGGCCTCCTCCTCCGCGGCCAGGTAGAGACAGGCCAGCTGCAGCGGGCCGAGCCGGCTCGGCAGTGGCCACAGCAGGACGTGCTGTGCGGCCTCGGCGACCGACCGCACCTGGGCCAGCTGGCGTCTGTGCCGGTCGCGCACCGCGC
This sequence comes from Streptomyces sp. NPDC031340, assembly GCF_055569945.1. Taxonomy (NCBI): domain Bacteria; kingdom Bacillati; phylum Actinomycetota; class Actinomycetes; order Kitasatosporales; family Streptomycetaceae; genus Streptomyces; species Streptomyces sp. NPDC031340. The sequence goes on along the minus strand of NZ_JBVIIE010000006.1, from coordinate 47,171 downwards.
ACAGGACCACGACCAGGGACGTGAGCACCAGCAGGGCGGCGATCTGCACGATCACGCGCCGCGACGACAGCTGGCCGGCGTGCCAGCCGATGAACGCCTGGGCCGCCACCGCCAGGGCCCCGACGCCGCCCGTGATCCAGGGGCCTGCGAACCAGGCGGTGAGCGCGGGCGCGATCACCAGCAGGGGGCCGAGGACGATGTCGCGCGGGGTCACGATGTCCGCGACCGTGATCAGGACAATGAGCGTGACCGGGATCAGCAGCAGCGTGGGACTGGGCTGCCACGGCTGCCCGAGGCCGGCGAAGCGTCGCTGCCCGGAACTCATGTCCTCCAGGGTGCACCGCTGCGCATGGGCTTGCGAACGTTCACGGGCGGCGCCTCTCACCGGCACGCGCCGCGCCGCCTCGTTCACGCCGCTGCCACCGTGCAGCCGGGGACAGCGTCCGTTTCAGCGCGGCGTCATTCATCCGGGGATGGACCACCTCGACGAGCACGGCGGCCGAGGTGATCACCGCCGGGCAGGGCATCACTCGGCGGCAGTGGGCGGTCCGGCGGTGCCCGCGGCCTCCGGGCGTCCGCCCGTGAGGACGGCGCGCGGGAGGACCGTCGGTGTGTGGGCCGCGGTCCGGGGTGGGTTGCCCGCATGGCCGTCGAGGACCGTGCGCAGGGAGCGGAAGTCGTGGGGTCTGCCGGCCGCCACGGCTCCCACCGGGCGTCCGACCGCGGTCGCCAGGGCGGCGAAGTCGAAGCCGGAGATGTCGCCCTGCACCGTCAGCGAGTCGGCGTCGGTGAAGTGGCCCGCGATCTGGAGCATGACGCCGTACTGCTCGGTCCACGACCACGGCACCGCGGTGAACGGGGTCCCGGCGCCGAGCATGTTCCGGGCGACGGCGGCGGCGTGCTGCTGGGCGTGGTTCCACTGCTCGACGCGCACCCGTCGTCCGAGGAGCGGGTCGGGATACCGGGCCACGTCCCCCGCCGCGAAGACGCGCGGGTCGCTGGTCGTGCCCAGGGCGTCGACGAGGATGCCGTCCTCCACGTCCAGGCCCGCCCGGACGGCCAGTTCGACGTCGGGGCGCAGGCCGGCGGCGACCAGCACCGTGTGCGCGTGCCAGCTCCGTCCGTCCCGGGCGGTCGCGACGAGGGCGCCGTCCCGTCGGGCGAGCCCGGTGAGCGCGACCCCGGTGTGCACCTCGGTGCCGTGGGCCCGGTGCAGTTCCAGGACGGCGCGGCGCAGGCGGGCGGGCAGCACCCGGCGAAGGGGTTCCGCCGCGGCTTCCAGGACGGTGACGTCGATCCCCGCCGCCCGGGCGCTCGCGGCGGCCTCCAGGCCGAGCAGTCCCGCGCCGACGACCAGCAGCGGGCCGCCGGACTCCAGGTCGGCGCGGAGAGCGGGCACGTCGCCGAGGCGGCGCAGGGTGTGCACATGGTCGTCCCCGGCGGCGTACGGCAGGGTGCGGGCGCGTCCGCCGGTCGCCAGCAGCAGCCTGTCGTACGGCAGCCGGCTTCCGTCGGCGCATTCCAGGACGCCGCCGGCGATGCCCGTGACCTTGGTGCCGGTGCGCAGTTCGATGCCCAGGTCCTGCCAGACCGTCGGCGGCTTCAGGCGGAGCCGCTCGGGCGTCAGGACCCGCTTGACCAGGTCCTTGGACAGGGGCGGACGCCGGTACGGGGGGTGGGGTTCCTCGCCGACCAGGACGACGCGGCCGTCGAAGCCCTCCTCGCGCAGGGTGAGCGCAGCGGTCGCGCCGGCGATTCCGGTGCCGACCACGGCGATGGTGCGGGGCGTGGTCCCGGGCGGCGTCTCAGGCACGGGACGCCTCGGCCATCCGGAAGTCGGCCTTGGCGGCACCGCAGTCGGGGCACGACCAGTCGTCCGGGATGTCCTCCCAGCGGGTGCCGGGGGCGATGCCCTCCTCGGGCCAGCCCTGGGCCTCGTCGTAGACGAAACCGCACACCTGGCATTCCCAGACCTTCACGTCAGCTCCTCGAAGTCGATCTTCTCGCGGACCCCGCAGTCCGGGCAGGGCCAGTCGTCGGGCACGTCGGCCCAGGCCGTGCCGGCGGGGAACCCCTCGCGGGGCGCGCCGGCACGCTCGTCGTACACGTAGTCGCAGACCGGGCACAGGTAGCGGCTCATCAGCGGCTCCCGTGGCGGGCGAGGACCCTGGCCCTGGTGCGGGGGTGGATGTTGGCGCGGGTGACGTCGTCGTCGTAGTGGGCGAGCAGCCTGGGGTCCATCACCCGCCGCCACAGCGGCGGTACGACGGCGAGCAGGATCATCCCGGCGTAGCCGGTGGGCAGTTGAGGGGACTCCTCGAAGTGGCGCAGGGCCTGGTAGCGGCGGGTGGGGTTGGCGTGGTGGTCGCTGTGCCGCTGCAGGTGGTAGAGGAAGATGTTGGAGGCGATGTCGTCGCTGTTCCAGCTGTGCTGCGGGGTGCAGCGCTCGTAACGGCCCGAAGCGGTCCTCTGCCGCAGCAGCCCGTAGTGCTCCAGGAAGTTGACGACCTCCAGCAGGCAGAAGCCGATGACCGCCTGGACCGCCAGGTACGGCAGCACCTCCAGCCCGAACGCGGCGGTGAGCGCGGCGAAGAGGGCCGCCGACATCGCCCACGCGCTGAGCACGTCGTTGTGCGGGCTCCACGGGCTCTTGCCCAGCCGGGCGAGCCGCTGCTTCTCCAGGTGCCAGCCCGAGCGGGCGCTGCCGTACACCGAGCGGGGCAGGAACTCCCAGAAGGACTGGCCCAGTCGGGAGCTCGCGGGGTCCTCGGGGGTGGCGACCCGCACGTGGTGGCCGCGGTTGTGCTCGATGTAGAAGTGCCCGTAGCAGGTCTGGGCGAGCGCGATCCGTGCCAGCCAGCGTTCCAGTCCTTCCTTCTTGTGGCCCAGTTCGTGCGCGGTGTTGATGCCGAACCCGGCGACGATGCCGACGGTGACGGTCAGCCCGGCCTTGTCCACCGCCGACAGGCCCCCGTGGGACCACAGCCCGCAGGCCAGCACCAGCCCGGCGTACTGGAGGGGCAGGAACAGATAGGTGCACCAGCGGTAGTACCGGTCCGACTCCAGCCAGGCGAGGACGCTGTCCGGCGGATTGTCGGAGTCCTTGCCCACCATCAGGTCCACCAGCGGGATCACCCCGAAGACGACCGGCGGCAGCAGCCACCAGGAGTAGCCGTCCGTGGCCGTCGCCAGCCCCCACGCCGCGAACGGGAAGGCGGGGAGCACCAGTCCGAGCAGCCACAGGTAGCGCTTGCCGTCCCGCCACGTCACCTGCGACGCCGGCGCTCCGAGCGGATGAGCGGCCCCTGCCATGACCCACCTCCATTGCCTCATTGGACACTTTGCCCGCCAACTGTCCAGAAGCTAGACAGTGTCGAGAAGAGTGTCAATAGAATGGACGGTGCTCGTTAGGATGGGGCCGAGATGACGCGCTATCGAGAGTCGGTCCGCTCCCTGCTGAAGGAACGGATCCTGGACGCCGCCTACGAGCGGGTCGCGGCCGAGGGCTGGGACCGGCTGAAGATGACCCATGTCGCCACCACCGCCGGAGTGAGCCGGCAGACCGTCTACAACGAGTACGGCTCCAAGTCGGCCATCGGCCAGGCACTGGTGATGCGCGAGGTGGAACGCTTCCTCACCGGCATACAGGGCCAACTCCTCGCCCACCCCGACGACATGAGGGCCGCCATCACCGCCGCCATCGGGTACACCCTGCGCACGGCCGCCGACAACTCGCTGCTCAAGGCCATACTGACCAGCAGCCGGGGCGGCGACGAGGACCTGCTCGCCCATCTGACGACCCGCTCCGAGCCGCTGCTGGACAGTGCCATCGGGATGCTCACCGTCTACGCGGCGGAAGCCTGGCCCGAGATCGACACCCACTCCCGGGACCTGGCCGTCGAAGCGGTGGTCCGCCTGACGGTCAGTCACCTGGTCCAGCCGGTCCTGCCGCCCGACCTCTCCGCAGAGCGCATCGCCGAGATCACCATGCGAGTGGCCCACGCCTGAACGGCGCCGTCCGGTGTCCTGCCGGTGCCCTTCCGGTGCCCGCGCGTCACCGGCCTCACAGATGCGCCGCCGCGCAGGACCGGCAGGTGATCCTCACGATCGGCTTGTTCGCCTCGTTCACCATGGCGGTGTCGTCCTGGGCGCCCTGGGGGTGGCGAAGCTGATGCGCTTCATCCCGCGCAGTGTGATGGTCGGTTTCGTCAACGCGCTCGCCGTCCTGATCTTCATGGCCCAGGTTCCGGAGATGCGGAACGTGCCGTGGCCCGTCTACCCGCTGATCGTCGGCGGTCTGGTGCTGACGGTGTTCTTCCCGAGGATCACCACCGTCGTCCCCGCCCCGCTCGTCTCGATCGTCGTCCTCACCATGATCACGGTCGCGGCCGGGATCGCCGTCCCGACGGTCGGCGACAAGGGCGAACTGCCGTCGTCCCTGCCCGTGCCGGGTCTGCCCGACGCGCCGTTCACGCCGGCCACGCTGACCACGATCGCCCCGTACGCGTTCGCGATGGCGCTGGTCGGCCTGATGGAGTCGCTGATGACCGCGAAGCCGGTCGACGACATCACCGACACGCACTTGAACAAGACCCGCGAGTCGATCGGTCCGGGCCGGCGGCGCCGTCGGCCTCGTCGAGCCGGTGATCGGCTCGCCCAGGTCGTCGCGCTCGATCTGCCGTCGCGCGGAGACGCGGAGACGCGGAGACGCGGAGACGCGGAGACGCGGCGGCCGGCGCCGGTGCCCGGCGCCGGGCGGGGAATCGCTGTCGCCGGCCATCACAGGAGAACGGCGTTCACTGCTGCGAGATCAGCACCACGCTCCAGGGACCGACCCGCTCGTTCACGCGCAGCACCCCTTCGTCGTCGGCTTTCGCCTCCTGGACCTTCACCTGGGCGGCCGTCCGGCGGAGTTCGGCGGTCTGCCGGCGGCTCGGGGAGGCCGGAGAGCCCATGGCGCGCCAGAGCGCGACGGCGTTCCCGTGGTCCTGGTCGAGGGTCTCCACGGTGAACGAGGCGTGCGGGGGCAGACCCGTCAGCGTGATGTCGAGGCCGGTCGGGGAACCGGTGGCCAGCGTGTGTTCGGCCGTCTCGGGACCGCCGAAGGAGGCGGGCACGGCGGTCGTCACCTCGGGCGGATAGTGGTAGGCGAGCGCGGTCAGCCGGCCGGAGGCGGCGTGCCGGGTGACGACCACGCCCGGCTCCTGCGCCAGCCGCTCGTCCCCCAGCCGGCTCAGGAAGCGGTAGGCGTGGAACACCGGCTTGGGCGTGCCCTGGTAGTTGATCATTCCGAAGCCGCCGTGGAAGGGGGTGTCGCCGGCCCCGTTCTCCTCGAACACGTCCGTGAAGGTCCAGTACGACAGGGAGTCCACGAGCCCGGCCGACTCCAGGTTCGCCTTCACCACGAAGGTGGCGGCCTGCACGTGGTCGTGCGTGTGGTCGCGCGGGGAGGGGCTGGAGCTCCACTCCGTGAGGTGGATCTCCGCGTCGGGGAAGGGCCCGGCGTTCACCAGCTCACGCACCAGGGCCAGGTCCCGGCGGGTCGAGTCCACGCCGCGCGTCAGTTTCACGCTCTGCCCGAGCCCGTCCAGCGCCCAGTCGGTCGGATAGGGGTGGACCGACACGAAGTCCACCGGAGAGCCGGTCGACACGCAGTGGTCGAAGAACTCCGTCAGCCATACCGGCCGCCACTCCAGCGCGTCCAGGTCGGGTGCCGCGATGGTCGCCGCGTGCTGGGTGAAGTCCTCGGTCTCCCCGGCGAACCGGTCGTCGGGGACGAAGTTGCTGGTGGCCGGGCCGCCCACGCGCAGTGCCGGGTCCACACCCTTCACCGCCGCCGCGGTCGCCGAGTAGAGGCGGAAGTAGTCGCTGCGGGTGCCGCGGAAGAACGGGTGGAGATTGGGCTCGTTCCACACCTCGAAGTACCACTGCCGCACTTCCTCGATGCCGTAGCGGTCCACCCAGTGGCGTACGGTCGCCTCCACCAGGCCGGTCCACTTGCCGAGGTCCCTGGGCGGCGCGCCGTTGGCCTGCCACCAGAACACGGTGCCGCGTTCCGAGGCCAGGTCGCCGGGGCTGAAGCCGAGTTCGACGAACGGCCGGATGCCGATGTCCAGCAGCCGGTCGAACAGGTCGTCCACGTACTGGAAGTTGTGGACCGGCCGGCCGTCCTGCTCGCGGTAGACGAACATGTCGTCGTGGAACAGGCCGTGGAACCGGACGTACTGGAAGCCGCACGCGTCGATCGCGGTGCGCAGGTGCTCGAGCCAGCTGGCCCGCAGTCCCTCGTTGGCCCGGCCGGCGCCGACGCAGCGGTTCCAGAAGTGGTGCAGGGGCTCGCCGGCGGCTGCCGCGTCCGCGCGCGCGGTGATGGACATGGATGCTCCGAGTTCAGGGAAGAGGGGCGTGCCCTCCGGCGTCCGGAGGGTTCGACGAGGTGGCGGTGGCCGACCGCCGGGTCGGCCCGGGGGGGGGGGGGGGGGGGGGGGGGGGGGGGGGGGGGAGAGGGGGGGGGGGGGGGCGGGGATTAGG
>NZ_JBVIIE010000006.1:0-40630 GCF_055569945.1 Streptomyces sp. NPDC031340 | reverse complement strand
TCTCCCACTCCCCCCCCCCCCCCCCCCCCCGCCCCCCCCCACCCCCCCCCCCCCCCCCCCCCCCCCCCCCCCCCCCCCCGGGGCCGGACGGCCGGTCAGGTCCGGTTCGGGGTGACGACCTTGATCCGCACGTCGTATCCGGCCGGGAGGAGTCCGGTGACGGTTCCGGCCGCCGGGTCGGCTGTCGTCTCGGCGAAGACGAAGCCGTCCTCCGTCTCGTAGGCGATCCGGGCCCGGTGCGCGGGCCCGTCGCAGGGAAGGGTGACGCGCACCCACGCGCTCGCCGAATACCGCACGTCGTCCCGGGACCTGACCAGGCCGGCGGCCACGTCCGTGTCGCCGTCGGCGGTGATGCGGTGGTCGCGGTGGCGCAGATCCCGGCCGCTGCCGAGATAGAGGTACCCGAGCCGGCCGTTGTTGGCGCTGACCACACCGAAGGTGCCGGTGAAGTCGAGGTCCCGGCGCGGGGAGTGGGCCTCGCCGTCGGCCGAGCTGAGGATGTACTCGACACGGCCCCGCAACTCGCCGGGTCCGTCGCTGCGGACCCGCAGCGCCGCGAACGTGCCGTCCCCGTCCAGCCGGGTGACCTCCGTGACCGACCCGGTGCCGCCCGCGGCGGGTTCGAAGACGGACACGAAGGGCGCCGTCGCCGCGTTGTTGCCCTGCTGCCGGACGATCAGCGTCGGGGTGGTCTGCGGCGCCTGGTTGACGGCGCCGGGCGTGACGTTGGTGTTGAGGGTGGTGCCGGGGCCGTCGACCCGGAACACCGTGCGTCCTTCCTGGCCCAGCATCCACATGCGCATGTCGATACGGGGGTTGGCGGTCGAGGCGTCGACGGTCCAGGTCGCCCGCAGGTCGCCGTCGTGGAGGGCGCTGACCGGGTTCGTGAAGTACTTGTAGGCGGCGTTGGCCGTGGTGCCCAGGTCGCCGGCCGCGGTCAGGTCCAGCGGTTGGCCGTCGGCGTCCGCCAGGACCAGGCGGTGACCGAGGTTGTGGTGGATGTAGTCGTTGTCGGCCTGGTCGGAACGGAAGACGTCGACGTAGTAGCCGGTGGTGTCCGAGGTCCTGATGATGGCGACCAGGCGGCGCTTCTCGGCCGCCGACACGTCGGTGAACTGGGCGTAGGCCGATATCTGCGTCGTGTTGGTGAAGGAGTCCGCGGGCGGCGCCGGTTCCATGGCGTTCACCGTGATCGGGCCGTAGGCGTAGCCGGGGACGATGGTGTTCGCGCCGGCGGGACCCTTGCTGTAGATGTAGTCAGCGCTCGTGTACGACTCGTAGGACTTGCAGTTCGGCGACAGCGCCCAGCCCTGACCGTACAACTGCATCGCGAGGCCGTTGGGGTTGAGGTGGTCGTCGCCGTTGTAGCCGCCGTACACGGTCGCCATCAGACCGGTCGCCACGTCGTTCCTGTTCTTCATCGTGATGTGGCGGTGGTGCGGGGAGTAGGCGGTGCGCACCTGCGACGTCGTCGCCCCGGCGGCCGGCAGGTCGACGTCGACGAGGATGTCGAGCAGGCCCAGGGCGCCGCGGCTGTACTGGCCGGCCGCGACGGCGTTGCCGATCACCTCCGCGACCTGGGCGGCGTGCGCGCTGTCCCCAGTCCCGGTGTAGTAGGTCAGCAGCCGCTCGAACGCCGTGTACCCGGGCGACCCACCGCGGCCGTCGCCGAAGACGACCATGTTGCCCCGGGCGTCCAGCCAGGGTCCGATCGCCAGGGCCGCGCGCCGGAGGATGTCGTTGCCCGCGATGGTGTCCGTGCCCTGCCGCCCGACCGGCACCGCGAAGTCCAGCAGGGAGCCGACCGTGCCGAACGAGTACAGGGGCGACTCGTGCCACAGGCCGGTGACCTTGTCGTACTCCTTCAGTATGTCGGGCAGCGCCGTGTGGTACTGGGTCGTGGTGGTCGTGTAGGACGCGAGGTAGTGCTCGCGTCCCTTGCCGTCGGCGTAACTGTCGTCCGGGTCCAGGGCGAGGATCGCCGGCAGGATGCAGGCGAAACCGTTGATGTTCCAGTTGCCGGTCGCGCCGCCGCGGACCAGGCCGATGTCGATGAAGCGCTTGAAGACCTCGGCCGACAGTTCCTTGAGGCCCTTGCCGATCTCGACGGCGTGCGGGTGGGGGTGGGCGTCGAGATAGTCGTACAGGAAGTCGTAGACCACCGCGGCCTGGCCGCCCATCGGGTCGTGGATGACCTCGTAGTCGTAGTAGCCGCAGATGCCGCCCGGCTCGTAACCGCCCGGCCCGCCAAGGGACTTGGCGGGGTCGAGCATGGGCTTCATGTAGTACACGCCCATCAGCCACTGCCAGTAGATGTCGGAGGCGAAAGCGGCGTACTTCTCCTCGCCGGTGATCCAGTGCAGGAAGGCCGAACGCTGGGCCAGGTCGAGGAGTTCCTGGTTGTTGAGGCGGATCATGTGACCGGTCTGGGCGTACGGGACGGTGACGCCGTCCTGGTTGACCATCGATCCGTCCTCGCTGTACGCGAGACGCTGCGCGAGGGGCGCGTTCTTGTTGGAGTTCCAGCCGCGGGTCGCGTCGAAGCGCAGCGTCGGCACCGGCGCGTCGCCCTCGCCGTAGTCGAAGTTCTGCTTCTTGACGTAGACCTGGGTGTAGCGCTGCCCTTCCTTCCAGTACATGGACATCCGGGACAGGATCCACTCCGGATCGGTCCGGTGCCGGTCGGCGAGCGGCTCGATGACCGCCTTGATCTGCTCGTACGACGACTTCGCCCAGTCACTGCCGGTGACCTTGGCGATCAGCGCCTCCTTCTCGGAGGCGTCGGTGTAGATCCACGGGTGGGTGAGGCCGGCCCCGGCGGACGCCTCCGCGAGCGCCTCCGTCGCCGCCCGGGCGGTACCGGTCAGCGGGGGCAGACCGAGGGCGAGGCCGCCGCCCGCGGCGAGGAGCAGCAGTCTGCGGCGTGCGATGTTCTGCGACACGAGATGTCCCTTCGTGTTCCTGGTCGTTGCGGCTCGTGGTCAGGCGCTGATGGGGAGGGTGTCGGGGGACACCGGATGGGCGAACCGCTCACCACGGGCGTAACGGCCCAGTTCGGCCAGGGCGGTGTCGCCGAGCCGCCGTATCTCGTTGCCGACGGATCCGGCGATGTGCGGGGTGAGCAGGACGTTGGGCAGGTCGAACAGCGGTGAGGAGGGCGGCAGCGGCTCGGGCTCGGTGGTGTCCAGCACGGCGTGCAGCCGCCCCGCGACGAGTTCCTCGGTGAGCGCCTCGTGGTCGACGAGGACGCCGCGCGCCGTGTTGATGAGGGTGGCTCCGTCCCGCATCAGGGCGAGGCGACGGCGGTCGAGGATGCCGACGGTCTCGGCGGTGACCGGCGCGTGCAGGCTGACCACGTCGCTGCGGCGCAGCAGTTCGTCGAAGTCCGCCTTGCGCCCGCCCAGCGCACGGGCCCCCGCCTCGTCCAGATAGGGGTCGCTGATGAGGATCTCCAGGTCGAAGGGGCGCAGCAGCTCCGCGACCCGGCGTCCGATGGCGGACGCGCCGAGCAGTCCCACGGTGCGGCCGTAGTTGCCCGAATCGGGGTAGCTCTCCCTGGTGTTGATGAAGGCGCGCCGGCGCCGGTAGTGCCGCTGCGCGACGCCCACCTGCTTGCCTGCCAGTAGAACGGTGGCCACGGTGAACTCGGCCACCGGCAGGGCGTTGGCCGCCGCGGCCGACGACACCCGCAGTCCGCGGTCCCACCAGGCTTCGTGCACGATCGGTTTCACGGTCCCGGCGGCGTGGACGACCGCCCGCAGCGAGGGCAGCAGAGCCAGTTCCTCGCGGCCGAGTGGCGGACACTCCCAGCCGGTGACCAGCACTTCGACGTCATGCAGCAGGCGGCCGACACCGGGCGCCCGGAAGTCGGTGACCGGGTGCCGGGCGGGCGGCTCGGCCGCGAGCCCGGTGAAAGCGGCCGCCAGATCGGGGCCGAACAGACGGGGCGGCAGGTCCGCGGCCATGGCGAGGGCCACGACGGGCAGACGGGGAGCGCGGGGGGAGCGCATGAATTCCTCCGGTTCGCGGAACACGGCATGGCGCGCCGATGTGGACGGGACGCGGCACGACGGCTCACAGGGGCGGACGAGGGTGATGGGCGGGGCGGCGGACAGCGCGACGGCTACGGTCTCCGTGCCGTGCCGTGCCGTGCCGGGCTGAGGCGGTTGGCGGTGCGACGGCTACGGTCTCCGTGCCGGGCTGAGGCGGTAGGCGGTGCGACGGCTACGGGTTCCGTGCCGGGCTGAGGCGGTTGGCGGCGCGGCGGTTACGGGTTCCGTGCCGGGCTGAGGCGGTAGGCGGCCCCGGGACGTGTGTGCAGGACGGTGAGGTCCGGTTCCGGACGGTCCACCGCCGGGTCGTCCTCGGAGCCGCGGACGACCAGCGGTCCGGCGTGCCGCACGGTCACCGTGCCGCCCAGGAGGCTGCGCAGACGCGCCTCGGTGAGCCGGCCGGCCCGCCAGCAGAGGTCCAGCTCGACCCCGCCGCGCGCCCGCAGCCCGTGCACGTCGCCGTCGGGCAGCGCCGCGGGCAGGGCGGGCAGCAGGTGCAGCTCGTCGGCGTGGCTGTGCAGCAGCAGTTCGGTGATGCCGGCGGTGGCCCCGAAGTTGCCGTCGATCTGGAACGGCGGGTGCAGGTCGAAGAGGTTGGGGGCGGTGTGCCCCGGGGTCAGCAGCCGGGCGAGCAGGCGGTGGGCCCGGTCGCCGTCCCCCAGACGCGCCCACAGGTTGATCTTCCAGGCCGTCGACCAGCCGGTCGCCTCGTCCCCGCGGTCCTCCAGCACCCGCCGGGCCGCCTCGGCCAGGTCCGGGGTGCCCCGCGGGGTGATGCGGGCGCCGGGGTGGAGGGCGTACAGGTGGGAGAGGTGACGGTGGCCGGGTTCCGCGGTGTCGTCCCAGTCCCGCTGCCACTCCCGCAGTTGTCCTCGGGCGCCGGTCCGCGTGCCGGGGGCGAGCCGGTGCAGGGCGTCCAGCACCTCCTCCCGGAGGCCGGGGCCGGCGCCGAGGACGTCGGTGGCCGACAGGTACGCCTCGAAGAGGTCGCGCAGGAGCTGCTGGTCCATGGCCGGCCCGGCGCAGACGCTGGCGCCGGCCGTATGGTGGTGGGCGTTCTCCGGGGAGACGGACGGGCAGGTGACCAGCCGTCCGGTGGCCGGATCCGCCACCAGGGTGTCCAGGAAGAACTCGACCGCCCCTTCCAGCACCGTGTAGTGCCGGGCCAGGTGGGTGGCGTCGCCGGTGAAGCGGTAGCGGTCCCAGACGGCCGTGCTCAGCCAGGCGCCGCCGGTGGGCCACATGCCCCAGAAGGCGCCGTCCACGGGGGCCGTCCCCCGCCACAGGTCGGTGTTGTGGTGGGCGACCCAGCCGCGCGCCCCGTACATCGCGCGAGCGGTGCGGCGGCCCGACTCGGCGAGTTCCCGCAGCAGGTCGAACAGGGGGTCCCAGCACTCGACGAGGTTGGCCGGCCCGGCGGGCCAGTAGTTCATCTGCGTGTTGATGTTGAGGGTGTACTTCGAGCCCCAGGGCGGCGCCATCAGGTCGTTCCACAGCCCCTGGAGGTTCGCGGGCTGGGTGCCCGGCCGGGAGCAGGAGATCAGCAGGTAGCGGCCGTAGTTGTAGTACAGGGAGACCAGGCGGGGGTCGTCGCCGGAGGCGAAGCGCCGGACCCGTTCGTCGGTGGCAAGATCCGAGGCGGGGCCGGCGGGCACCGCCAGCGTGCTGCGGCGGAACAGGGCGCGGTGCTCGCGCACATGCCGGGCCCTGAGCGTCGGGTAGGGGAGGGCGGCGGCGGCCTCCAGCACCCGGGACGCCTCGGCGTGCGGATCCCCGTTCGTGTCCTGCCGGCCGCGGTGGCTTGTCTCGACGGCCACCAGCAGCGTCACGGAGTCCGCGTCCGCGATCCGCAGCGCGTCCCCCTCGCGGCGGACCTCCGCCCGGCCTTCCGCCAGGACCCGGCACAGGGCCCGGAAGCGGACCGTGCCGGTTCCCCCCGGCCCGTCGCCGCCGACGCCGTCCAGGGCCAGGGTCATCGGGTCGGGGCAGGAGACCGACGTCTCCTGCGGCGAGGCGAACGACACCGTGAAGGCCGTACGGCCGGGCACGTCCGCGGACACCCGCACGACGACGACCTGGTCGGCCGGGGAGACGAACACCTCGCGCTGATGACGCACCCCGTCGCGGGTGAACCGGACCGCCGTGACCGCCTCGTCGAGGTCCAGCGTGCGGCGGTAGTCGGACACCCCGCCCGACGCCGGGTCCACGGGGAACGCGAGCCGGAGGGAGCCGACCGGCTGGTACGACGCCTGCTGCGCGGGACGGCCCATGAACTCGGCGTCGATCAGCCGCTGCGCCCGCGTCCACTCCTCCCGGAACACCAGGTCGCGGATGCGGGGCAGGGCGTCGCGGGACGCGGGGTTGGCGTAGTCGTGCGGGCCCCCGGACCACAGGGTGTCCTCGTTGAGCTGGAGCACCTCGTCGTCGGTTCCGCCGAAGACCATCGCGCCCAGCCTGCCGTTGCCCACCGGCAGGGCCTCCAGCCATTCACGCGCGGGCCGCCGGTACCGGAGCAGGACATCGGGCTCGACTGCGCCCGCGCCGGCGGACGGGGATGCGGGAGAGGGGTTCACACGGAGTCCAGGTGTGCGTGGGAAGGGGGGAGCGGGGTGCCCGCCGACCGCCCCCGTGGGTGTGTCGCCGCCGCATGCAGCCGCCGGTGTGCGAGGAACGCGGGCAGACTGGCCCCGAAGCCGATTCCGAGGCCGGGCAGCGCGGTGACCAGGGCGAGCCAGGTCGCGCCGAGCACGAGGACGCCGGCGACGCGCCCGGGGGCACCCACCAGAACGGCGAGGACCGGGCCGGACAGCTCGCGCGGGCGGGACCGCGGGTGGATCCCGGCGGCCTCCAGGAGCGCGGCGAGCGAGGCGGCGCCCAGGAGCAGCAGCGTCACCACCACGGCGAGGGCGGGGACGGCGAGGACCGGGCGGGAGACCGCGAGCCAGAAGGACAGGGCGAACCACCCGCATCCGGTGAGCAGCAGCACGCCCGCTCCCAGCGGCAGCCAGCCGCGCAGCGTCGTACGGAACTCCGCGGCGAACGCCGCGGCGAGCCGTGTCTCGTCCTCCTCCAGCCAGCGGTGCATGACCCGCTGCATCGCCACCGCGGCGGGCAGCGCGGTCACCAGCGGCAGCGCGGCCACCAGCCAGCACAGGTTCAGCACGGCCAGGTTGCCGGTGAAGACCATCCAGCGGGGCACCGCGATCCCGCCGCGGGAACCGGCACGTGTCTCGGCGACGGTGTGGGCCATGGCGTGCTCCCCTCAGCCCTTGAGCCCGGCGGAGGCGATGCCCTCGATGAAGTACCGCTGCGCGCAGAGGAACAGCAGCACCATCGGCAGCGCGGCGAGCGTCGCCCCGGCCATGAGATAGGCCCACTGGACGTTGAGGTCCTGCGAGAAGACGGCGAGTCCGAGCTGGATGGGGCGCATGCGGTCGTCCTTGGTCACCAGGAGCGGCCACAGGAAGTTGTTCCAGGCGGCCTGGAACTGGAAGACGGCGATGGTGGCCAGCGCCGGCTTGATCAGCGGGGTCAGGATGCGGGCGAAGATGCCGTACTCGGACAGTCCGTCCAGGCGCGCCGCCTCCGCCAGCTCATTGGGCAGTCCCAGGTAGAACTGGCGGGCCAGGAAGACGTAGAACGGCGCGACGGCCCCCGGCACGAGCAGCGCCCACCAGGTGTCCAGCCAGCCGGTGCCGCCCTGGCCGAGGATGTCGTTGCCACCGAACAGCGGCATGGACTTCACGATGACGAACTGGGGGATCAGCGTCACGTAGCCCGGCACCATGAGCATGGCGAGGGTGAAGGTGAACAGCGCTCCCCGTCCGCGCATGGGGACGCGGGCCAGCGCGTAGCCGGCGGCGGTGGCGAAGAGCAGGGTCAGGACGGTCTGGCCGGTCGCGATGACGAAGCTGTTGAAGAAGTAGCGGCCGAAGGGCGCCACGCTCATCGCGTCGCTGTAGTTGTGCCACTGGGGAGCCTCGGGCAGCCAGCCGAACTCGGCGAGCTCCTTGCGGGTCTTCAGCGAGCTCAGGATCATCCAGACGAACGGGGTGATCATCACCAGTGACCCGACGGCCAGGAAGAGGTGGAGCAGGATCCGGCCGGGTGCGGGAAGGCGGCGGGGCCGGGAGGCCGGCGCGGCGGCCGGCACGGTCGTGGTGGTCATGCGTCGTGGGCCTTTCGCATCCGCAGACTGAGCAGCGTCACCACGCCGATCAGGAGGAAGAGCATCACGGACTCGGCGCTCGCGTAGCCGAAGCGCAGCCCGTCGAAGGCGTTGAGGTAGATGTCGAACGTGAGGACGTTGGTGCTCTGCAGCGGACCGCCGGTCGGTGTCATCACGTACACCTGGTCGAAGACCTGGAAGGCGCTGACGACGGAGGTGATCAGGACGAAGAAGGTGGCCGGGCCCAGCATCGGCCAGGTGACGTGCCGGAAGGTCTGCCACCGTCCGGCGCCGTCCATCCGGGCCGCCTCGAGGAGTTCGCGCGGCACCTGCTGCAGGGCCGCCAAGTAGATGATCATCTTCGCGCCCAGTCCCTGCCAGACGCCGAGGAGCATCACGGCCGGGAGCGCCCAGTCGGGATCGGTCAGCCAGTGGATCTCGCCGACGCCGAAGAAGGCCAGCGCGGCGTTGGCGATGCCGACGTTCGGGTCGTAGATCCACTTCCACACCAGGGCCACGGCGACGGTCGCGGTGACCTGGGGCAGGTAGAACGCGGCCCGGTAGGTGCGCTGGAAGCGGACGCGCTGGTTGAGGGCCAAGGCGATGCCCAGGGCCACGGCCATCGTCACGGGGACCGCCACGATCGAGTAGAGGATCGTGTTGACCGTGGCCTTCCGGAACCGCTCGTCGCCGAGCAGTTCCTGGTAGTTGGCCAGGCCCACCCAGTGCGTGTCGCCGAGGAAGCCGTAGTCGGTGAAGCTCAGGGCGACGGCCACCGCCATCGGGACGGCGGTGAAGACGACGACGTGCACGAGGTAGGGGGAGAACAAGACCCAGCCGGCCCGACGCTGACGACGTTCCCCGGGACGGACCTCGGTCCGTGCGGAGGCCGGTGGGGGGGATTTCGGCGGTCGTGGGGTCTTGCGGGTGGAGGAGAGCAGCGTCATGGCCGGGGGTCCTTGTCGAGAGCGGTGGCGCGGGGTCAGCAGGGCCGGGCGGATGTCACCGCTCGTCCTGCGCCAGCGCGTCGAGAGCCGACTTGGCCGACTTCTTGCCCAGGACGATCTCGTCGAGGGCGGGGCCGAACTTGGTCCGCGTGTCCAGGTAGCCCGTCGAGCCGCCCTGGAAGACCGCGTACTTGAGGTTCTGCAGCACGAACCGGCCGGCCGGGTCGTCGGCGGTGGCGCCCTGGCGGGCGGGGACGGCGAAGTTGAGCTTCGCCATGTCGCTCTCGGCCTGGAGCGAGGACAGCGCCTGGACGAACTTGTACGACGCCGCCTGCAGCTTGGAGCCGGCGGCCACCGAGGCCACCTGCCCGCCGGTGAACAGCGCGGGCCTGTCCTCGGTGATGTTGAAGAACCCGAGGTCGTCGCAGACGTCCTGGCCCACGCCGGTCTTCTCCGAGCAGTCGATGTAGCCGCCGGCGAAGCCCATGGCCGCCTTGCCCTTCAGGACCATGGGGGTCGTGTCGCTGGAGACGTACCCGAAGTCGGTGACCTTGTCCTTCTTGATCAGGTCGGTGACGAACTGGGCCGCCTTGACGCCCTTGGCGTCGTTGAAGGCGGGCTTGCCGTCCGCGGAGTACTGCGTGCCGCCGAGCGAACCGAGGAAGGAGACGTACGGCTGGGTGAGCGCGCCGGGCCCGGACCAGAAGTCGAAGCCCGCCCGCTCCAGCTTGCCCGAGCCGCTGCGCTCGGTCAGCTTCTTGGCGTACGAGCGCAGCTCCGCCCAGCTCGCCGGGGGCTTCTCCGGGTCGAGGCCGGCCTTCTTGAACATGCTCTTGCGGTAGGCCACGACCTTCGGGGCGGCGATGAGCGGGACTCCGTAGATCTTGCCGCCGTACTGGACGGCGTTGTACAGCGAGGAGTCGAAGTCCGTGTTGAGGCTGTCCTTGGTGAAACCGAACTTCGACAGGTCCGTGTACAGGCCCTTCGAGGCGAACGGCGGGATCCAGCCGATGCCGGTGACGTACACGTCGTAGCCCTGGCCGCCGGCCAGCGCGGTGGAGATCTTCTGGTTGAGGTTGTCGAAGGTGGCGTTGTCCGCCTCGACCTTCACCTTGGGATACGTCTTGTGGAAGGTGTCGATGACCTTCTGGAGGGCCTCCTGGCCGTCCGTGCTGGTGCCGTAGCTCGGCGTCAGCACGCGCAGCGTGCCGGTGACCGACGCCGGGTCGGCGTCCTTGGCAGCGCCGGAGGAGGCGGTGTCGTTCCCGGTGCCGCAGGCGGCCAGAACGGTGCCGGTCAGGGCTACCGCGGTGAGGCGGACGAGGATGCGCGGCCGGGGGAGGCGGGAAGCGACGGCCGGTCTGCCTGAAAACATGTCGAAACCAGTTTCTCGTTGGGCCGGAGTCGGCCTGGGGCCGGATCCGGGGCACATCGGGACCATGAAACCTTGGTGGGGGAGAGGAGAGAAGGCCCAGGAGGCTGACGGGACCTCATGGACGGCGGCTCGTGTATCGCTCCTGTAAAGCGTTACGCGTGTGTTTCGGCTTGGGCAGTAGAGTCCACCGGACGGACGTCGGTCGTCAAGAGGTGGGATGCCTGAAGTTTTCCATCGGATGTCCGGATGGCGCCCCATGCTGCGGGAAGGGCCCGGAAGTGCCCAGGCGATGCGGAAAATCCCTGGTGAGAGGGGTCGGCGTGGCGCCCTTCAGGGGTTGGGTATGCCGAAAGACCCCGACGTCGGACTCGCAAGAGGTCCGACCTTTCGGGGGTGAGGGGGGTCGGTGAACCGACCGGTGATCTCGCCGGATCAGATGGCGAGCGGGCGTACGGACCGCCGCACCACGACATGGGTGCCGAGCACCACGTGGTCGCTGTCCCGGCGGGACGAGGACATCAGGCGCACGGCCATCCGCCCCATCTCCTCATAGGGCACGTGGACGGTCGTGAGCCCGGGGGTGAGGTGACGGGCGAGCGGAATGTCGTCGAAGCCGACGACGGAGATGTCGTCGGGCACGCCGAGCCCGGCCTCGCGCACTCCCTCCATCACTCCGGTGGCCACGACATCGGTACCGGCGAACACGGCCGTGAAGCCGAGCTTCTCCCGCAGGGCGTCCTGCACGATCCGCTGGGCGGCGGCGTCCTCGTAAGGGCCGTGCCGCACGAGACCGGGGTCGAAGGGCACTCCGTAGGCGTCGAGCGCGTTGCGGTAGCCCTCGAGCCGGGCCAGGGCGGTGGTGAAGTTCTCGGGTCCTGGCAGGACCAGGATGCGGCGGTGGCCCATGGACAACAGGTGGCTGGTCATCGCGAACGCGCCGTTGGCGTTGTCGTACTCGATGGTCGTCGCCGGCACGTCGCCCTGGAGGGGAGGACGGCCGCACAGGATCAGCCGGGAGCCCGCGCTGTCGAGCGACTTGGCGAACCGGGCCATCCTGAGCTGGTAGTCGGCGAGGTCGTAGGTGCCGCCGAGCAGGACCACGGCGGCGGCGCCCTGCTGGCGCATCAGGTGGACCAGGGCGAGTTCGCGCTCCGGATCGCCGCCGGTGACGCAGACGAGGGAGAGCCAGTCCCTTGCCGACGCCTCCTCCTCGATCCCCCTGGCCACGTGGGCGAACGCCGCCCCGGTGATGTCGTCGATGAGGATGGCGACGGTCTTCGGGCCGGCGCCCGCCAGTGAGCGCGCGTGCGCGTTGGGCACGTAGTCCAGTTCGCGCACCACGTCCATGACGCGGGTCCGCAGGTCGTCGGAGACGGGATGACTGCTCGACAGCACCCTGGACACCGTGGCCACGGACACGCCGGCGCGGGCCGCGATGTCCCGGATGGTGATGCGCGCCTCGTCCGCCGCCGTCTTCTGCCTGCCCACGGTGGGCTCCCTCCCAGGGCCGGAGGGCCCGTGTGATGCTCGACTGAGAAACCGTATACCACTGCGTTTCATAGAGACAGGGGAACGAAACGGGGGAAAGGGAGCCGAAGTCTCCTCACCTGGGCCGCAGCGACACCCGCAGCAGGGCGGGAGCGGCGGCGAGCTGGAAGGCGGGCGCCACGGCGGGACCGGCCGAGGCGCTGCCCAGGCCGGTGTGACCGGCGTCCAGGTGCAGGTGGACAGCCCCGTCCGGCGTCAGATCGGTACGGTGACGGGCCTCGTCCAGCGCCTCGGACGTCCAGCGGCGCACCGAGAAGTCGAACCGGGGGTGGCCCGTGACGCGCAGTGCCAGGCCTGGCCCACGCAGGGCGGACCAGCGGACGTCCATCCGGTTGCCGTTCTCCTGGGGATGCACGTAGGGGGTCTGCATCTCCTCGATCGTCCGGGCGAACAGCCCGATGCGCGCCGCCTCGCAGGAGTCGGCGTAGGCCTCACCCGGCCCGCGTCCGTACCACTCCACCCGCTCGAACCCGTCCGGCAGCGACAGGCGCAGTCCGAGGCGGGGGAGCGGCACGTCGAAGACGCCGTCCGGTTCGACGCGCAGCTCCAGCTCCAGCTCGCCGTCGACGGCCTTCCACCGGTAGTCGGCGATCAGACCGGCTCGCTGCCCCGCGGCGGCCGTCCGGGTGCGCACCAGCAGGTCGTCGTCGCCGGGGCGCACGTCCAGGACCCGCTCGTGCATGCGGTGCAGGCCCGCGGCCCGCCACCGCGCGGCCAGCCGGACGTCGCCGTAGGGAGTCGCGTCGTTGTCGGTGGGGGCGCGCCAGACGTCGAGCCGGGCGGCGCCGACCGTCAGGTCGCCCAGTTCACGCAGGGTGCCGCGCCGGGCGTCGAAGACCGCCGGGCCGAGCCGGATCGTGTCCGACACCACGGGCGGCGCCCCGCGGCGCGGGCCCTCCGGCCGGCCGGCGGACTGTCGTATCCGCACCTGCCCCCACCCCACCTCGTGGCCGGCCGGCGCCCAGGCGGTGGCGCGGGCCAGCCGGGCGGACACCGTCAGCCACGTCTCCTCGGCGGTCGCGGGCAGGGCCGGCAAGGGGACCACGGTCTCCTCGCCGGGGGCGAGGCGGGGCACGTCGAGCGGGCCCTCGGCGATCCGGCGGCCCTCTTCCTCCAGCGTCCAGTCGAAGCGCAGGAGGTCCGAGGGGAGGAAGTCGTGGCGGTTGGCGATCCGGACCCCGTGCTCGCCGGCCGCGGCGAGCGTGACCGGGGAGAAGACCTTCGCCAGTTCGGCCAGGCCGGGAGAGGGGGTGCGGTCGGGGAACACCAGGCCGTCGCAGCAGTACGTGCCGTCGTGCACCTCCTCGCCGAAGTCGCCCCCGTACGCGTATCCGAACTCGGGGTGGGCGATGCCGTGGTCGATCCACTCCCACACGAAGCCGCCCTGGCAGCGCGGATGGCGCTCGAACAGGTCCTGGTAGGCGCGCAGCCCGCCGGGGCCGTTGCCCATGGAGTGGGCGTACTCGCACAGCACGAACGGCATGGCCCGGCGGCGGGCGTCCTGTGCGGGGTCGACGAGGGCCTCCTCCGCCCGGCGCCCGATCAGGTCGACCTCCGCGGGCGAGGCGTACATCCTGCTGAAGACGTCCGTGACCCGGCACTCCGTGTCGCCCTCGTAGTGGATCGGGCGGTGCGGGTCGCGGGCGCGGGTCCAGTCGGCGATCAGGCGGTGGTTGGGTCCGTATCCGCTCTCGTTGCCGAGGGACCACATGACGACGCTCGGGTGGTTCTTGTCCCGCTCCACCATCCGGCTCATGCGGTCGAGGAACGCCGCGGCCCAGCGTTCGTCGGCGGCGGGTGCGTCGTCGGCGTAGCTGCCCCGGTCGGGCTGCCAGAAGCCGTGTGTCTCGATGTCGCATTCGTCCACGACCCAGAAGCCCAGTTCGTCGCACAGGTCCAGCACGCCGGGGGCGGGGGGATAGTGGCTGGTGCGGATGGCGTTGATGTTGTGCCGTTTCATCTCGGCAAGTTCGGCGCGGACCACGTCGAGGGGCACGGTCCGGCCCGACCCGGGATGGAACTCATGTCGGTTGACCCCGCGGAACAGGATGCGGCGGCCGTTGACGGTGAGCAGTCCGTCCTCGACGCGCACGCTCCGGAAGCCGATCCGCACCGGTACCGTCTCGCCGTCCGACGCGACGCTCCCCTCGTAGAGGTGCGGCGTCTCCGCAGTCCACGGCAGCACCTCCCCGACGTCGTGGAGACGGTTCGGCTCCAGGCCGGCCAGGCCCAGGGCGGGGACGTCGACGCGGACCGGGTCCTGGCAGTCGACCCGGAGCGTGCCCCGCCCGGTCAGGTGGTCGTAGTCGGCGTGGACGAAGAAGTCGCCGACGCCCGACGCGGGGCGGGCGATCAGCGTGACGTCCCGGAAGATGCCCGAGAGCCACCACTGGTCCTGGTCCTCCAGGTAACTGCCCGCGGACCACTGGTGGACGCGGACGGCCAGCACGTTCTCCGCGCCGGGCCGCAGGATGCCGGTCACGTCGAACTCGGAGGGCAGCCGGCTGCCGAGGACGACCCCGAGCTCGCGCCCGTTGAGCCAGACCTTCCCGCAGGAGTCGATCCCGTCGAACCGCAGCACCGCGCCGGTGCCCGCCCAGTCGCGGGGCACGGTGAAGCGCAGCCGGTGGTCGCCCGTCGGGTTGTCGTCGGGTACGTGGGGCGGGTCGAGGGGGAAGGGGTACGTCTCGTTGGTGTAGGCGGGACGCCCGTGGCCGTGCAGTTGCCACATGGAGGGCACCGGCAGTTCGTCCCAGGCGGAGTCGTCGTGGTCGGGCCGGGCGCACGTCTCGTCGTCCGGCACGCTCGGCGAGAGCCGGAACCGCCACGTCCCGCCGAGGTCGAGGCGGGCGGCGTCCGAGCGGAAGTCCGCGCGGGGCGGCAGGGCGCCGTGGCCGGGCTCGAAGCGTGCGTGGTAGCTCGTATGCATGGGATGAATTAACCAAGCTGGAGTGCCGGTCTGTCCAGTCCGTCGGAAGTGGATCTGAGAATCCCCTGCTCAAGTGCTGGCTTGGGCAGGGGACGCTTTCTGGAGCGGGCGGTGTCCGGAGTGTCGATCGCTGATAGGTCGGATCTATCGCAGGGGCTCCCCGGAGGGTCGCGGTGGGGAGCGTCGCGGGTATTGCTGTGCCCAGGCCGGGTGTGTACCTTCTCGGCAAGCGCTTTCCCCGGCGGGTGCGTGCGTTCGTCTGACGGAACGGACGTCATCGCGGAAACCCGCCGCCCGACTCCGCGACGGAGCCTGTCCGGGCGTGTGCTCCGGCTTACCGGCACTTCCGCAAGTCGTTCCCCTCGCTCTCTGTGCGAGGCGGTCCCCCCTCGTGCGCTTCTCGTCTCCCCTCAAGGAAGAGGATCCCCATGTTCGCGACCCGCGTCCGGCCGTCACGACGCCGGCGACCCGTCCGCACCGCCTCGACCGCCACCGCCGTAGCCCTGCTGCTCGCCGCACTGGCGGGGAACGGGCTCGGCCTCGCCGGGGCCACCCCCGCATCGGCCGCCGACCGGTGCGACCAGCCGGATCCGGCCCTGCAGATCTCCGTGCCTGCGGGCGGCGACATCCAGTCGGCCGTCGACCAGGTCGCCGACGCCGGCGGCGGCTGCGTGAACCTCGCGGCGGGCACCTGGACGCTCGGGCAGTCCCTGGAACTGCGGACCGGCGTCGCGCTCAACGGCAGCGGCACCGCCACCGTCCTGCGGGGACCCAGCACGGTGTACGACTACCCCCTGATCACACTGACCGGCCCGGAGCCGCGCACCGACGTCATCGTCGAGAACCTGAGGCTCGACGGCCGGATCCCCGCCTCCGCCCTCACCACCGACCCCGACGCGGACAACCCCTACTCCGGCGCGCTCGGCGTCTACTTCGCGGCGTTCACCTACGACGACCGGAACATCCTCGTCAGGAACGTCGAGATCGAGAACACGGCCATGGGCATCCACATCAAGGGAGCCCAAGGGGTGACCCTGGACCACGACGACCTGCACGACAACGGCATCGCCTACTGGCTCCACAACAGCTATCTGCGCAGGGTCACCGATGTGCTCATCACCCACTGCACGATGGACGATTCCCTCATCGGCACCGGTCTGCACGTGGCCGGCACCGCTTCCGGCATCACCATCGAGGACAGCGAGTTCGACGGCAACGCCGCCCACGGGGTGAACATCCAGGACCGGCCGCAGAACGTCACCCTGTCGGGCAACACGTTCGACGGCAACGACGGCGACGGCATCATGGCGACCGGCGACAACCTCGTCATCGACGGCAACACCACGCGCGGCAACACCGCCGACGGCGTCCACACGCTCGTCGGCACCGGTAGCGTCACCCACAACACGTCGAGCGGCAACGGCGGTCTTCAGTACGACATCCACGGGTCGTTCACGGTGAGCGACAACTCCTGAGCGGGCCGGCGGCGTTCAGGAGCCGGGCCCGGGCTGACGCGGCGGCGGTCGGAGACGCGCCGCCGCGGGGAGAGCTGGAGTCATCGGCTTATGCCCCCGAGCTGCTCCTCCCGAAGGATGCACTCGACCAATGTCCCCATCACCACAGCCCCACAGCAACCCGTCAGCCGGCCATTGGCCACCACGCTGGCACGACGCCGGGGCCGCACGGGGTGGGAAGAGCGCGGGACCATCCCCACAGGTGATTGACCGGACGAATGTACCCACGGCCGACGGCGTTCCCCCTTTCGCGTGATCCACGTCGTCCGACGGCGGCGGAAGGCTCAGCCACCGCGTATTCCAGTGCGCCGTCGTCAACCCGTCCACGTCCGTCGGTACGTCTCCGGGTCGGCGAGGAACTCGGATCCGACTTTTCTGATGGAGCGTCACAATGTGATGCCTCGGCGTCAGTACCGCAGCTGCCGGCACGCGGAACGCGCTCACTGTTGCCGGCGTTCCGCCTGCCGCAGTGGATCACGGTCGCAGGGTGGGGAGGGTCTTTGACTCTCCCCGCATTCGTCTGCTAGTGCATCAGAAGGTCGAGCAGGGTTTGGTGTGCTCGGTCGAAGAATGCAGATCGGCCGCTGGATGACTTACGCGCCAACCCGTACAGCAGTTTCAGGTCATCGTTGACTTGGGCAGTCAGGGGCGTCGGTCTCGTATCGCCGGTGTTCGACCGTGTGCTGATGCTCTCGCTCCGATTCCCACTTGAGATGCCAAGGGTGTAGACATCTTCGTGGGCTCGCTCCTGTTGGACGGAGAAGGTGAAGTCACCGGCCGCCGTCCGGAAGCCTCCCAGCTCGTGCGGCTGCCAGACCAGCCTTGCCGCTTCGGTGGCCTGCACCAGTTGCCCGACGATTGCGTCACCCTTGTCCATAGCCTTCTCGCTCTCCGTGTTGTCGATTCCCTCGGTTCCCTCAAGTGAGACCACAACCCACGTGCCCCGGTTTACCCGTCCAGGCGGGCTGTTGCGGGAACTTCCTTCCACCGGCGGTACATGGCATTGGAGGCGAAGGCGGTCAGCCTGTGGCACTTCGCGGTGAGCGTCCTGCCGGGGCTGCTGCAGACGCCGGGGTACGCGCGGGAGGTGCTGGCGGCCGGTGGGCTGAAAGGGAAGGAACTGGAGCAGCAGGTCGAGGCCCGGATGGGGCGGCGGGAACTGCTGGAGGGGGAGAATGCGCCGCCGTTCCGGATGATCCTGTCGGAGGCGGTGCTGCGGACGCCCCTGCGGGATGCGGGGGAGTGGCGCGAGCAGTTGGAGCTTGGACGTCTGGTACCTACTGCTTCCGGAGGGGAGGACCGTGGCGTATACCCCCGCCGGCGTGCCGGTGCGGGACAGCAAAGTTCCGTACGGGCCGGTGCTCGTGATTCCGGCCGGTGGCTGGTCCTCCTTCGTGGCGGCGGTCAAGAGCGGGCGTCTGGCGTAGCCGCCCCGGCGTCACAGACCCCCCGCCGCCTCGAACAGCAGCCCCCTCAGCCATTCCGTGAAGTACTGGTCCGTCAGGCGGGGGTTGAAGACCATGTCGATGCCGAGGCCGGGGAGGGGGAAGGGGAACTCCTCGATGCGCAGGTCGGCCAGGGTGCTCATGGTGACGGCGACGCGGTGGCGGAGTAGGGCCACGCCGCCGGCGCGGGCGACCAGGTAGGGGACGAGGAGGAAGTCGGAGATCAACTGGCCTACGCGGTAGGGGATCTGCTGGTCCTCCAGCACCGAGTAGGGGAAGACGCGGCGGTCGGTGTCGACGACGACGTGCGGCTGGGTGGTGAGGAGATCGAGGGCGGTCGCGTCCGGGGGAGTTTCGGGAGAGGCGACCACCACCACGCGGTCGTTGTAGAGGCGTTCGCGCGGGTACGGCGAGAAGTGCCCCTCGGAGACGAGGACGACGTCGACGCCCATGTCGGTGTAGGTGGCCTCGGTCGGCACGGTGATGGTGCGCAGGCGCAGGGTGGCGTGCGGGGCGCGCTCGGTGACGAGCCGGGTCAGGCGGGGGCCGATGACGAACGCCGTGCTGGTCGTCATGGCGGCCGTGATGACGCGCTCGTCGCTGGCGGGGTCGAAGCAGGGGAAGTTCACGACGCGCGCCGTCTGCTGCAGGGCGCTGCGCAGCGGGGTGATCAGTTCCAGGGCGCGCGGGGTGAGGGTGACGCCGGCTCCCTGCCGGACGACGAGGTCGTCGCCCAGCAGGCGTCGCATCCTGGTCAGGGCGTGGCTCATGGCCGGCTGGGAGAGGCCGACCCGTTGCGCGGCCTTGGTGACGGAGCGTTCCTCGAGGAGGGCGAGGAGGGGCACCAGCAGGTTGAGGTTGACCGACGCCAGCCGGTCGAGCCCGGAACCGGTGGTGCCCTCTCCGTCGTCGCCCATGCGGAAAACCCTACGCGGCGGCCTGCGCTGTGGCCCGCATCACGGCCCGCATCACGGCCCGCACCGGCCTACGCGGCCGCGCGGGTCATGCGGCGCAGTCGCGGGATCGGGATGCGGTAGTTCAGCGCCGCGGCCACGCCGGTGCCGTCCGCGTGCGACCAGCGCATGAGTGCCGGGCCGCCGCCGGGGCCGCCGTCGATGTAGGCCGGTTCCCCGGCCTGCGGCAGGTGGCCCACCGCCTTCAGGGTCAGCCCGAACTGCTCGGTCCAGAAGTACGGCTGGAACTCCAGCGGCGGCGCCTGATCGCCGTGCAGGAGCGCCCGCGCGGCGACCTTCGCCTGCTCGATCGCGCTGCTCCACAGGGGGACGCGGCGCAGGCCGGAGGCGGTGGGGAAGGCCGCGAGGTCGCCGACGGCCGCCACCTCGGGGCGGACCAGCCCGCGCGAGTCGACCGGGACGGTGCCGTTCACGGTCAGGCCCGTGTCCGCGAGCCACTCGGTGTTGGGCAGGTCACCGACGGCGCTCAGCAGCGCCTCCGCCTCCAGGACCGCGCCGTCGTCGAGGACGACCCGGGCGTCGCCCGACCGCCGTTCGAGCCGGGCCGACCCGGTCTCGACGACGGTGAGCCCCTTGTCCAGCGCGGCCTTCACGAAGACCTCGGCGAGGTGCGGGCCGAGCTGGACGATCAGCGGCAGGCCCTGGGAGACCAGGGTGACCCGGCAGCCGGCGGCCAGGCATCCCGAGGCGATCTCCATGCCGAGCGGGCCGCCGCCGACCACGACGACCGACGGCCGGGCGGCCAGCAGGCCGCGCAGGGCCAGCGCGTCGTCGAGACCGCGCAGGGTCAGCTCCTCGGGCAGGCCGGACAGCCGCCGGGCCCGGGAGCCGGTGGCGAGGACGACGCGGTCGTACGGCAGGGCCGCGCCGTCGTCCAGGGTGACGAGCCGGCGGTCGAGGTCGAGTCCGGTCGCCCGCATACCCAGCAGCTCGGTCGCCCCGTGGCCGGCCGGCGGCAGCTCGTGGGACGACAGGTCGTCGCCGTCGAGCAGCAGCGCCTTCGACAGGGCCGGGCGGCTGTAGGCCGGGTGCGGTTCGTCGCCGACGATGGTCAGCTCGCCGTCGAAACCGGCGTCGCGGAGGGTGTCGGCCGCGGTGAGCCCGGCGATCCCGTTGCCGACGATCACGACGCGGCCGATCGTGCCGGCGCTCATACGATCCTCAGCGCGGCGACCGGACACACCCGGGCGGCGGCGTTCGCCGCGGCGGCGTCGGCCTCGCCGATCTCCTCGCGGTCGATGACGAGTTCGCCCTCGTCGTCGAGGTGCATGAGCTGGGGCGCGGCCTCCTCGCACAGGCCGTGGCCCTCGCAGCGGGGGCGGTCGAGAACGATCTTCATGCCGGGATCACCTCCAGGACGGGGAGCTGTTCGATGCTCCGGGTGATGTTGCTGGGGACGCGGACCTCGGGTCCGACGACGAGGCGCTCGACGCGCCGGGAGAGCGCCTCGATCACGGCGTGGGCCTCCAGGCGGGCGAGTCCCTGGCCCGCGCAGCCGTGCGGGCCATAGCCGAACGACAGGTGGTCGACCGGGTTGCGCTCGACGAGGAAGGCGTCGGGGTTCTCGTAGTGCCGCGGGTCGCGGTTGCCGGCGCCCAGCAGTACGGCGATCTGCGCGCCGGCCGGGATGACGGCGCCGTCGACCTCGACGTCCTGGGTGGCGCGCCGGCCCCAGGCGTTGACCGGGGGCCAGAAGCGCAGCACCTCGTTGAACGCCGCCGGTACCAGCGACGGGTTCGCGCGGACCAGGGCGAGTTGGTCGGGGTGCGCGGCGAAGAGGGCGACGATGTTGCCGATCGCCGCGATCGTGGTGTCGACGCCGGCGCCGAGGTACTGGTGGATGATGTGGCCGGCCGTGTCCGGCGGGATGTCGCCGCGCGCCTCGGCGTCGAAGATGCCGCGGCCCACCGACCCCTCGGCCAGGTCGTCGGCGGTGACCTGGGAGCACCAGCCGTAGAGCTCGCCGGCGACGGGGAAGTTCTCGGCCGTGCGCTGGTTCATCGGGCCGATGACCTGCATGGCGGCCTGGCCCCAGCGCAGCATGTTGTCGCGCACGTGGCCGGTGAAGCCGATCAGGTCCGCGACCACTTCCAGCGGGAAGGCGCGGGCGAGGGCGTCGATCGCCTCGAAGGAGCCCTTGTCGACGAGCTCCGCGACGAGGGCGTCCGCCTTCTCCTCGATGCGGACCTTCAGTCCGCGCAGCGCACGTGGCGAGAGGTTCGCGGTGAGGGTGGCGCGCAACTGCGTGTGCACCGGGGGGTCGGAGGCGAGCGAGGTGCCGGTGAGCGCCTCGTTGGCCATCGGGTTGAAGGCGATGGACGTGGAGGAGAAGGACTCCCAGTCCCCGAGGGCGGCGCGGACGGCGTCGTAGCGGGTCAGCGCGTAGACGTCGTTCGCGCGGAGGTGGACGACGGCGCCCTGCTCACGCAGCTCGGCGTAGGCGGGGTACGGGTCGAGCAGGACCTCGTCGGCGAAGAGGTCGATGTCGGAGGTGGGTGGGGTGCTCATGCCGCCCCAGTGAAGTGGCTGGCCTCACACGCAGCAAATGAATGATTTGCATGACGAACCATGCATGAGCTGCATGTCCTCGGTCGGATCGCACGGCTCGCGGCCTCACTCCTGACTATCAGTTCAGTGTTTTTTCTTGGTGTTCATTTCATTGACGACGTGTAAACCGAATCGCTACGGTGGCCGCAGCCACTGGGTGCTGAGCACCCCACCCCGGACACGTGAGGCAGGCATGAGCGGCAAGAGCAACACCGTGAACACCGTCCTGGGCCCGGTGCCTGCTGAGGAGCTGGGCGCCGTCGCGGTCCACGAGGCGCTGCTCTCGGTGGTTCCCGGCGCGGAGTACGCCTTCGACATCACCCTCGACCGCGCCGAGATCTTCGAGACCCTCGCCGCGAAGCTGACCGACTTCCGCGCCCACGGCGGCGGCACGGTCGTCGACAGCACCGGCATGTTCCACGGCCGCGACGTCCGGCTGTACGAGGCCCTCTCCCGCGCGACCGGCGTGCACATCGTCGCCTCCACGGGGCAGGGCCCGGAGGAACTGCTCGGCGGCTACTTCCTCACGCCGCAGACCAATCCGCCGACGCCCTGGCCGGCCGAGAAGTTCGCCGACCTGTTCACCAAGGAGATCACCGAGGGCATGGTGGTCCCCCGCGTGGAGCGCCGCGCCGCCGCAGGGCTGGTGGCCACCACCGCCACCCGCGAGGGCATGACCGCGACCGACGAGAGCCTGTTCCGCGGCGCGGCCCGCACCGCCCTGGCCACCGGCGTCCCCGTCTCCATCCGGTACGGCGCCGACGCCGTCCGCGACCTCGACGTCGTCCTGGACGAGAAGCTGCCGGCCGACCGCGTCGTCGTCGGCGGACTCGACCGCAAGGACGCCGTGGCCGCCGCGGCGCCCCTGGAGGTCGCCCGCCGCGGCGCCTACGCCGCCCTCGACCACGTCGGCGTGCAGGACGACGACCACGTCACCGACGCCGAGCGGGCCGCCCTGGTCGCCGGCCTGGTCCGGGCCGGCTTCGGCGACCGGGTCCTGCTCTCGAGCAACGCGACCGGGGTGGCGAAGGGCCACCCCATCAACGACCTGCCGTACAGCTACGTCCTGACCGCTTTCGTCCCGCTCCTGAAGGCCGAGGGCCTCAGCGACGAGCACGTGCGGCGGATCCTCGTCGCGAACCCCCGCGACCTGCTGACGGTGCGCTGAGCCCCGCAGCGCGAACCACCATCGAGTCTCTTTCCCCAAAGGTGAGTGTTGTGTCGAGAGTGAACACCGTGCTGGGGCCGATCCCGGCGGAGGAGCTGGGTCTCGTGGCCATCCACGAGCACATCGGCTACGGCATGCCCGGATCCGAGCTGGACACGCAGTGGTGGAAGACCCCGGAGCAGCGGTACGAGGAGACCGTCCCGAAGCTGCGGAAGTTCCACGAGTACGGCGGCGGCACCTTCGTCGACGCGACCGGCATCTGCAACGGCCGTGACGTCGACTACTACAAGTCCCTGTCCGCGAAGACCGGCGTGCACATCGTCGCCTGCACCGGCTTCGTCGGCGGCGACACCGCCCTGCACCACTTCGCCCGGGCCGACGTGGACTACCTGACCCGTCAGTTCGTCCACGAGATCACCGTCGGCATCGGCTCCACCGGCAGCCGCGCCGGCGTCATCAAGGTCGGCGTCAGCCGCGGCGGCCGGATGACGGACCTGGACAAGCGCATCTACCGCGCCGCCGCCCGCGCCGCGCTCGCCACCGGCGTACCCATCCTGACCCACCTCGCGATCGACGCCGAGAACGCGATCGCGATCTTCCACGAAGAGGGCCTGCCTCTGGACCGCGTCCTGTTCGGGCACGTCGACGACGGCGTGAACGCCGACAAGACGCGCGACGTCTGGATCGCCGAGCAGGGCGGCCGCATCGGCTTCGACACCTTCGGCTACGAGACCGAGCTGCCGGACCCGCCGTTCTGGGCCCGCCCCCGCAAGGAGCGCCTCGACCACTTCCTGCGCTTCGTCGGCGACGGCCGGCTGAAGCAGGTGCTCGCCTCCGCGGACGCCAACTGCAGCCCGCTGGGCTGGCCGGGCGTCAAGGGCCACACCGTCAACTACATCTTCGAGGACCTCATCCCGGACCTCCGCGGCGCCGGCCTCGACGAGACCGCCATCAAGACGATCTTCGTCGAGAACCCTGCCGACTTCCTCACCCTCCAGAAGTAGAACCAGAAGCAGAGAGAAGCACCCAATGCAGACTTCGGACCTGAAGAACCTGAAGATCGCCATCGTCGGCGCGGGGTACGCCGGCGCGGCATCCGCCAAGGCCCTGAGCCTGCTCGGCGCCGATGTCACCGTCTACGAGCAGGCGAGCCAGATCCGCGAGGTCGGCGCCGGCATCGGTCTGCGTCCTTCCAGCATGGACCGGTTCCGCCAGTGGGGGATCTTCGACGCGATCGCGAAGGTGAGCTCGCCGAGCGACTACTTCGAGATCCTCACGGCCACCGGCGACCCGATCATGAAGGACACCTGGCCGGAGATCGACGCCTTCGCCGAGGAGACCAAGACCCACCTGATCCACCGCGGCGACTTCATCGAGGCCCTCCTCGGCGTGCTCCCCGAGGGCATGGTGCAGCTCGGGCACAAACTGGAGAGCATCCAGGACAAGGGCGACACGTCCGTCCTCACCTTCGCGAACGGCAAGACCGTCGAGGCCGACCTGGTCGTCGGAGCCGACGGCATCAAGTCGGTGGTGCGCCAGAACCTGTTCAGCGACAGGGCCCCGGTGTTCTCGGGCGAGCACGCCTACCGCGCGGTGATCTCCCTCGACGACGCCCACGGGATGGTCGTCGACGACAACCTGCGCATGTACATCGGCCGCGGCACGAAGATCTACCTGCTGCCGCTGCGTCACCGGGGCCAGGTGTCGTTCGACGTCACCACCCTGTGCGCGGACAGCTCCTGGTCCCCGGCGGCCACCAAGGACGACCTCATGGCGTCGGTGGAGGGCTTCGACGAGCGCCTCGTCAACATCGCGCGCGACCTCGACATGAGCGCCGTGAACGTCCGCGCGGTCTACGACATCGACTCGGTCGACACCTGGCACTCGGACTCCGTCGCCCTCGTGGGCGACGCGGCCCACTCGATGCTGCACCACCAGGGCCAGGGTGCGAACTCGGCCATCCTGGACGCCGGCGGGCTCGCCGACGCCCTGCGCGATGCGGACTCCGTCAAGGAGGCGCTGGCCCTGTACCAGGCCAACCGCAAGCCGAAGACCGACGAACTGCAGCGCATCTCGCGCCAGGGCTGGAGCGAGGACGAGATCAACGCCGTCTTCCCCGGGCAGAAGCCCGCGGCCCAGCAGCCGCAGGACTGACGCCCATGCCGCTGCATCCTGAGATCGCGAAAGTCCTCGCGAGCCTGCCGGCTCCGCCCGAGGGGCCGCTCGACCCGGTCGCCATGCGCGCCGCGGACGAGGCGCACGTCGCGCCCCTCGCGGAGCGGCTGCCCCTGCACGCGGTCGACGACGTGACCGCGCCGACCGCGTCCGGCGAGGTCCCGGTGCGGATCTACACCCCGGACGAGGCCGAACGCCACGGCGTGCTGGTCTACTTCCACGGCGGCGCGTTCTTCCTCGGCAGCCTGGAGACGCACGACCACGTCGCGCGGTCGCTGGCGAAGGAGACCGGGCTCAAGGTCGTCTCCGTCGGCTACCGCCTGGCGCCCGAGAACGCCTTCCCGGCCGGCCTCGACGACTGCTACGCGGTCGTCCGCTGGGTCGCCGAGCAGGGCGCCGACCTCGGCTGGGACGGCACGACGCTGGCCCTGGCCGGCGACAGCTCCGGCGGCACCTTCGTCGCCGCGGTCGCGGCCCGGGCGCACGACGACGGCTTCGACCGGATCACCCACCAGATCCTGTACTACCCCTCCCTGGACCTGGACTTCGACGTCGACCGCTACGCCTCGCTGTGGGAGAACGCCGAGGGCTACGGCCTGGAGACGGCCGGGCTTAAGCCGTTCAACGCCTTCTACCTCGACAGCGGCGCCGATCCCGCCGACCCGCTGGTCTCGCCGGTCAAGCGGGCCGACCTCAGCGGGCTGCCGCCCGCACTCGTCGTCACCGGGCAGTACGACCCGCTGCGCGACGAGGGCGAGCTGTACGGCCGACGGCTGCGGGAGGCCGGGGTGACGGCGACGGTGAGCCGGTACGCCGGCGCGGGCCACGGATTCGTGCAGCACTTCTCCTGGATCCCGGAGTACCACCGGGTCTTCGAGGAGACGCGCGACTTCCTCCACCGGCGCTGACCCGGCCCGCGCACGAGTCCAGCCCGCGTACGAGTTCGGAAAGAGAGACATGACGCACGCAGTCGACATCCATCCCCTGGTCTCGCCCTGGGGGCGGTTCGGTCTCTACAGCTTCTTCATCGACGCGCCCGAACCGGCCGTCGTCGACACCGGGATCGCCTCCTCGCCCGCCGAGGGGATGGCGCCCGCGCTGGCGGCGATCGGGCGGCGCATCGAGGACGTGCGCTGGATCCTGCTGACCCACGGTCACATCGACCACGTCGGCGGGGCGCACGCCCTGTGGGAACTCACCGGCCGGCGTGCGCGGGTGGTGATCCACGAGGCCGACGCGCCGATGCTCCGCTCGCGCCGGGCCCATGTCGAGGAGTACCTCGCGGGGCGGGGCCGGTACCTGCGCGACCCCGACGGCGAGGCGAAGGTGACGGCCGCCGGACAGGCCGTCATCTCCGGCGAGATGGAGCCATCCCTGCTCGTCAAGGGCGGGGAGACTTTCTCCCTCGGCGGCGGCGTCACCGTCTCCGTGCACGCGATGCCGGGGCACACGCCCGGTTCGGTGGCCTACGTCGTCGACGGTCAGCGGTCGGTGTTCGTCGGCGACGCCGTGCAGGTCCACGGGGCCGCCAACGGCTTCCCCGGGTACACCGACCCGGCCGCCTACCGCGCCGGTCTGGAGTACCTGCGCGACGAGATCCGCCCGCGCCACCTGTACCTCGGGCACCCCTACCGCCGCGCCGACGGCACCCCGTACGGCGTGGAACTCGACGCGGCCCAGGCGCAGGAGGCCATCGCCCAGAGCCTCGCGGTCGAGGGCCGGGTCGGTGAGGCCGCCTGCGGCTGCCTGCGGGCCGGGCTGCGGGAGACCGACTCGGTGTACTCCCCGTTCGCCCCCGCCGCCGAGGAGCTCGGCTACACCGGCGACCCCACGCTCGAGCCGTCGCCCTTCTTCACCTCGATGCACGGCTACCGCACCAGCCTCGACCAGAACTTGTGACACAGGAGCTTTCGCACTCATGAGTGAGTTTCAGCAGATTCAGGCGGGCGACCGGCAGATCGCCGTCCGCAAGGACCTCCGGGTGCCGATGCGCGACGGTGTCACGCTGGCCGCCGACACCTACAGCGGGGTCGACGACACGCCGCGTCCGGCGCTGGTGGCGCTGAGCCCGTACGGCAAGGAACTGCAGGCCCTCGCGCTCACCACGCCGCCGCAGCGCCGGCCCAGCCCGATGTGGGACGGGTGCATCGAGGCCGGCGACATCGCGCGCGTCGTCGAGGAGGGCTACGTCCATGTCATCGGCGACCTGCGCGGCTCCGGCGCCTCCGAGGGCGAGCACATCGGCAACTACAACGCCGGCGGGGTCCCGCTCGGCCAGGACGCCTACGACTTCATCGAGTGGGTCGCCGCGCAGCCGTGGTGCGACGGCAACGTCGGCATGATCGGCATCTCCTACTTCGGCTCGATGCAGGTGCTCGCCGCCGCCGAGCGGCCCCCGCACCTGAAGGCGATCTTCGTCAGCGGCGGCCACTACGACTTCTACGAGACCACCTACCACGGCGGCGTCATGTGGTTCATGCCGCGCGCCGCCCGCGAGGGCCGCGGCGGCGACTCCGGCTGGGCGTTCACCGACCGCGTCAAGTCCCGCATGCTGGAGACCTTCTCGCCGGAGGAGATCAAGGAGCGCGTCGCCGAGCGGCTGAAGGACCCGGACGTGGCCGCCTGGCCGAACCTGGTCCATGTGCTCAACTACCCGAAGAACCACGAGGCCTGGTTCGACATCGTGCTGAACGAGGTCGACGGCGAGTGGTACGAGGAGCGCAACCCGGTCACGCTCGCGCCGAACATCGACATCCCGGTCTGGCTCCAGATCGACCAGGGCCGCGGCTGGACGCTGGACGGCACGATCGAGCTGTTCAACTCGCTGAACGGCCCGAAGAAGCTGGACATCGGCCCGTACCCGCCGATGCAGTCGCGCCCCTTCATCGAGGAGCACGACAAGATGTTCCGCTGGTACGACTACTGGATCAAGGGCATCGACAACGGGATCATGGACGAGCCCGCCGTCACCGTTCACGTCGAGGGCTCCCGGGAGACCGTCACCGGCGCCCAGTGGCCGCCGAAGCCGGTCGAGCACAGGTCGCTCTACTTCCGCCCGCGCCGCAAGCTCTCCTTCGAGCCCGAGCCGATGGGCGCCGAGTTCGCCGCCCCCGACGGCTTCTACCAGGCGCCGCTGACGGTCACCGACAAGGTGGAGATCCTCAGCTGGAGCACCGAGCCGTTCACCGAGCCGACCGAGCTGATCGGCCAGGGCGCCGCGCACCTCTTCGCCGAGATCGACCAGCCCGACACCAACTTCATCCTGCGCATGTGGGACGAGGCTCCCGGCGGCGGCCGGCAACTGATCACGACCGCCTACCTCAAGGCCTCCCACCGCGAGCTGGACGAGGAGCGCACCACCGAGGGCGACCCCTACCACCCGCACACCCGCGCGGTGCCGGTCGAGCCGGGGAAGATCGAGGAGTACGTGCTGCGGGTCTACCCGTTCGCGGCGACCTTCCTGCCGGGCCACCGGCTGGTCGTGGAGCTCTCCAACGACGAGCCGCTGACCGACGCGCACAACGCGCTGCTGCCGCCGGACGCCTTCCACCTGCCGGTGGGCCGCCCCGTCACCCACAAGATCTACCGCGACGCCGCCCACCCCTCCCGCCTGGTCCTCCCGTTCACCACGACGACGGCCACGGCCACTGCACCGGAGGCGGACGAGTAGGGCACCGCGGGCGACCACCCGCGGGGGCGCGCGGGTGAAGCGCCTTCCGCCGAGGACGGCCGGGGACCTGTCGAAGGCCGCCGTTCCGCGCGGAAGGCGCTTTCCGCATGCCCTCCGACCGGCCCTTTCCGGCCCGCCGCGCGTTGCGGCGCGTTGACGGAGTGGTGAATTCCGGTTGCGCGGAGTGTTGACACGTGACGGCGGCGGTCCCTAGCCTCCCCGTCTTGAGAGCGCTCTCAAAACGAGTGCGGAACCGTCTCCCCGGCCTCATGACCACCGTTTCCGGCGGTCCTCCGCACTCGGCTGTTCCCCCGCACGTGCACGACTCCCCGTCACCGTCGCGTGCCGCGCGCGCCGGCGGTCCACCCGCAGGAGATGCCGCATGTCGATAGACAGTGCCCCGCCGCCGAGAACCCTGAGATCCCTGAGATCCCCGAGAACACCGGGTCCCCGGCGGGTGTTCCGCCATCCCTGCGCCACGGTGACCGGGGTCGTGATCGCCCTGGTCGCCGCCGTCCTGACCGTGCTCACCCCGCACGCCGCCAGCGCCGGCACGGTCGGCCAGGGCAGTTTCACCACCCAGCCGCCGGGCCCGCTGCCCTCCGGCTGCGCGGACCTGTCGACCAACCCGCGCCACTGGGTGACGTCGAACGCGCCCTCCGGCGCCGTGCCCACCAACGACTGGTGGTCGTCGATCCTGTGGAAGCGCACCAACTGCGCATACGGCGAGCCGCTGTTCGCCCAGCCCCTCGGCTACCGGGCGCAGTCCGCCGGCCTCGGCGTCTCCTACAGCACCACCCCGGCGATCTCCGGCAGCGCCAAGGGCGTCGGCGAGTACCACTACAACTACGCCGAGGACTTCACCGTCGGTGTCGCGGGTCTCGCGGCGCCCGAGGTGAAGGTCGACGACTGGACCGACTGGACCGTCAGCCCGCTGCTCACCGACGGAGCGCACACGCTGCGGGCGACCATCGGATCCGGGCTGCCGTTCGCCTACTTCCGTGCCACCGGCGGCGACGCGCGCATCCAGGCCGCCTCCGGGGCGGACGTCAGCGTGTGGTCGCACTCGGGCGAGATGATCGGTTACCGGGTCAACGGCCATGACTACGTGGCCTTCGCACCGACCGGCGGCACCTGGTCCGTCAACGGTTCCACCCTCACCTCCTCGCTGGCCGGCAAGGACTACTTCTCCGTCGCCGTGCTGCCGACCACGTCGTCCACCTCGGACTCCGACCGGGCCGCCCTCGCCGCCGAGTTCGCGAAGTACGCGTACGACCACGTGACCGGCACCACCGTCTCCTACAGCTACGACGAGGCCACCGCCACGGTCACCACGAAGTACCGGTACACCACCAAGGCGCTGGAAGGCTCGGAGACCGGCACGGTCGCCGCGCTGCTGCCGCACCAGTGGCGCAACCTGGCCTCCGGCAGCCCCCTGTCGCAGAGTTACGTCTCCTCCCGCGGACCCCTCAAGATCCTCGCGGGCATCGGGTCGTTCACCACCTCCATGGTCTTCCACGGCGTCCTGCCCGAGGTCCCGGCGGTCGCCGACAGCTCCGGCGCCGACGGCACCACCCTGCAGAACTACCTGAACGCCGAAAAGGCCGACCCGGCCCGGCAGCAGAGCGACGACACCTACTGGACCGGCAAGGGGCTCGGACGGGCCGCGCGTCTGGCGGAGATCGCCGACCAGACGGGCAACACCGAGGTCCGCGACGCGGCGCTGGCCACGATCAAGTCGAAGCTCACGGACTGGTTCACCGCGTCGCAGAACGAGACGGGGCACCTGTTCTACTACGACGACAAGTGGGGCACCCTGATCGGTTACCCGGCCTCCTACGGCTCCGACCAGGAACTCAACGACCACCACTTCCACTACGGCTACTACGTCGCGGCCGCCGCGACCCTCGCCAAGTTCGACCCGGCCTGGGCCGCCTCGAGCGAGTACGGCGGCATGGTCGACCTGCTCATCCGCGACGCGAACAACTACGACCGCTCGGACAAGCGCTTCCCCTACCTGCGTGACTTCGACATCTACAGCGGCCACGACTGGGCCTCGGGGCACGGCTCGTTCGCCGCGGGCAACAACCAGGAGTCGTCGTCGGAGGGCATGAACTTCGACAACGCGCTGATCCAGTGGGGCATCGCCACCGGGAACAAGACCGTCCGCGACGCCGGCATCTACATGTACACCACGCAGGCCGCCGCGATTCAGGACTACTGGTTCGACACGAAGAACGACGTCTACCCCGGCGACTTCAAGCACAAGGAAGTCGGCATGGTGTGGGGCAACGGCGGCGCGTACTCGACCTGGTTCTCCAGCGCGCCCGAGCAGATCCAGGGCATCAACCTGCTGCCGGTGACCGGCGGTCACCTCTACCTGGGCGACGACCCGGACTACGTCAAGGCCAACTACCAGGAGATGCTGGACCAGAGCGGCAAGACGCGGCCCACCATCTGGACCGACATCTGGTACGAGTACCTGGCCCTCGGCGACGGCGACGCGGCGCTCTCCGCCTTCCGCGCCGACAACTCCTTCACCTCCGAGGAGGGCGAGAGCAAGGCACACACCTTCCACTGGATCCGCAACCTCGCCGCGCTGGGGACTGTCGACACCTCGGTCACCGCGGACAGCCCGCTGGCGGCCGCCTTCGTGAAGGACGGCAAGCGCACCTACGTCGCCGCCAACGTCACGAGCCAGGACGCGACCGTGCACTTCTCCGACGGCACCGCGGTCGAGGTGCCGGCCGGCCGGACCGTGGCGACCGGGGCCCTGAAGTGGAGCGGAGGGAACGCCACGGGCGGCACCAGCCCCTCCCCGACCGACTCGCCTTCTCCCACCGACTCCCCGTCCCCCACCGGCTCGGCCACGCCCACCGACTCGCCGTCGCCCACCGGCTCCAGCACACCCCCCGGCGGCGGATCCTCACCGACCCTGTACCTCCAGGCCGGCGGTGAACTGACCGCGGCCCAAGGCGACTCCGGCAGCGTCACGGTGCCCTCCGCGGACGGCAGCAACCACGACGGCACCCCGTACAAGCCGGTCACCTTCACCGCCACCGGACTGGACCTGACCCGCGGCGCGGGCAACGCCTCGTTCGACCTGGCGGTCGACGCCGACACCGTGGTCGGCAACGCCGTTCAGCTGCAGATCGGTTACGACTGCACCGGTGACGGCAGCTGGGACCGCACCGAGACCTACCGCTACTTCGCCACCGACCCGATCCCCGGCTGGGAGCACTACACCGAGAGCACGGGGCTCGCCTCCGCCACCGGCACCGCCTGCGACCTGCACGGCGGCACGGTCCAGCTCAAGGTCTGGAGCGCCATCGGCGTCAAGTCCAGCACCCTGGGCACGGGCAGCCGCTCCGTGGTGCACCTCCCGTACGCCTGATCCGTCCGCGGTGCCCGGCTCCCCGGTGGAGACGGGCACCGCGCAGCGGCTGACGCGCGTCAGTACCCGACGCGGAAGGTGGCGTCCTGCTGCTCGGTGGCCGTGGAGACGGGGTCGATGCGCAGGACGTAGTCGGAGTGCCGGATGTAGCGCGTGGGGTAGTTGTGGGAGCGGAACGACGTCCAGGTCGCGTCCGCGAGCCCCGCGGTGCGGTGGAAGGTCGCGTCCGCCGCGAACGTCGACGTGCCGTCGTTGACGTCGAGGCGGAGCTGGTAGTCGTAGTGACGCAGGTAGCGCGTCGGGTAGTTGACCGACTGGAAGGAGACCCCGGAGGCGTCCGCGAGGCCCGGGACGAGCTTCCACAGGGTGTCCTTGTACGGGTCGATCGGGTACTCGTCCATCCGGCCCACCCAGTTGGAGTGGCGGACGTAACGCGCCGGGTAGTTGTAGGACTTGAGACGGTTCCAGGCCGGCGTGCCCCACGCGGCGACCAGGTTGTCGTACTCGGCCGTGCTGATGGCCGTGATGCCGCAGTGCTTGGAGTTGACCGGCTGGGTGTAGGTCCGCTGGTCGAGCGCGGTCCAGGTGCCCGACGCGAGGTCGGTGGACTGCCAGGCGTAGAAGACGCCGTTCGGCGTGTAGGTGTCGCCCCAGAGGTACCAGGTGTTCGACGTGAGGGACTTGACGAGGGTCGGGGCCTCGGTGCCGCCGTGGGCGGCCGGGGTGCTGAACTCCGTGAAGCTCCCGGGGTCCAGGGAAGTGGACCGCGCGCCCACCAGGGTCTGGTTCTTCTTGAAGTAGAGGTAGTTGACCCCGTTCACGCCGACGGCCATGTCGCCGTCGATGACGTCGTAGCCGGGGTCGAAGAAGACCTGGGGCGCCGAGGCGGTGACGAAGTCGGTGGTGTAGTTGACCATGATCACGTTGTGGCCGCTGGAGTTCACCGCGGAGTAGATGAGGGCGTACTGGCCCCGGCCCGCGTCCCAGAACGCCTCGGGCGCCCAGCAGTGCGTGTTCATGTCGTGCAGTTTCAGCCGGTGGTAGCCGGTGAAGGTGCGCAGGTCGGTGGAGTTCCAGACGTGGACGTACTGGCTGACGTAGCTCCAGTCGGTGCCCTTGAGGTCCGTGGCCAGGACGACGAAGGTGCCGTCCTGCTTGCGCAGGACGAAGGGGTCGCGCAGCCCGAGCGCGCCCTCGGTGGGCGTGACGACCGGGTTGTTCTGGTTCAGCGGCGTCCAGTTCAACGCGTCGGTGCTGACGGCCAGGTGGAGACCGTAGTCGGTGCCGTCGCCGAGGCTGGTCGACTCGGTGAAGTAGGACATCACGTACGCCGAGCCGGCGGCGTGCGCGGTACCGGCGCCGAGGCTCATCGCCCCGGTCACGGCCAGGGGGGTGGTGGCCGCCAGGCCGAGGAAGTGGCGGCGGGACGTTGCCATGCGTGCTCCTAGGGGTGTGCGGGGGGCCCTTGAGGACTGCAGGACGGCAGGACACTGAACGTTGTGATCGATATACCGAACAGAGTTCGGTTGATCGGTCAGAAGGTAGGGCGTGGCCATGTGCGCGTCAATCACCTGGGCTGTCCTTGGTGATTTCTGTGCGCACCGGCCACGCCCGCAACTCCCTTACCGCTGCGTGTAGATGAAGCCGATCTTGTCGACCTCGTCGCCGCTCCGGCCGTGGAACCCGGCGATCTGCCAGCCGGAGGGCGCGGTGCGGGTGACGCAGTCGGAGGTGGTCGAGCCGCCGGCCAGGGTGCGCCCGAGGTTGGTGGTGAACTTGGCGTAGAAGATCCGGGTGTGGCCGTCCTTCACGCCCTGGCACAGGTAGGCGGTGGTCACGTACTCGCCGCTGCCCAGGGTGAGGGAGGACGCGGTGCCGCCGGTGCCGCCGTGGGCGAGCGTGGCGCCGCCGCTCAGGGTGACGTTCATCTGGTCGACGCGGGAGCCGGCGCGCAGGCCGACGGCGGTGGCGCGGGCGCCCGCCGGAACCTTGTCGATGTCGGTGAAGTAGTCGCCGTGCGGGCCGCCGAACTGGTCGCTCAGCTGGTAGGCGGAGTTGCGCGACCAGGAGAAGCCCACCGCGATCGGGTCGTGGTCGGAGAGCATGAGCCCGTCGTCGGTGAGGAAACCGGCGTGCTTGTTGCCGTAGGAGGTGGCGTTCAGGGAGACCAGCCTGCTGCTGCGGTAGAGGACCTTGTCCACGACCTCGCAGGTGTCGGGCACCGTCGGCTGGGACTGGTCGCAGACCAGCGCGTCGCTGCCCTTGGCGGGCGGGGTGCCGCCGCGGACCAG
The DNA here is from genome assembly GCF_055569945.1 of Streptomyces sp. NPDC031340. NCBI lineage: Bacteria > Bacillati > Actinomycetota > Actinomycetes > Kitasatosporales > Streptomycetaceae > Streptomyces > Streptomyces sp. NPDC031340. Next base: position 6,433 of record NZ_JBVIIE010000006.1, on the reverse strand, counting down.
CTGGACCCAGGCGTCGGTGAGGCCGTTGGCGGCGGCGAACTCGGCGATCGTGTCGCCGGTGCGCGTGTAGCGGGTGTTGGTGTCACCCATCACCACGACCGCGTTGCCGGCGGAGTGGCTCGCGATGAAGCCGCTGAGCTGGTTGAGGTTGTCGGCGCGGGAGGCGAGGTCGCCGTCGTTGGTGCCGGCGTTGGTGTGGATGTTGTAGAAGTCCACGTAGACGCCCTCGGCGAGGCGCACGCGCATGAACGTGAAGCCCTTGGGGGTGAGGCAGTCGCCGGAGTCGTACTGGCAGGAGTTCCAGCGCACCCGCTCGAAGTCGTCCACGTCGTAGGGGATCTTGGAGAGGGTGTTGAGCCCGCTGCCGATGCCCGCGCCGCCGCTGGTGGGGGTGCGGTAGGCGTGGGAGGTGTCGCCGGCGTAGAGGGCGGCGTGGTAGTTGAAGTCCTCCTGCACGTGGACGATGTCGTACGGCGCGATGCGCTTGCCGATCTCGGTGGTGCTCGGCTCGCGGGGTGTCGGCGCGCTGGACAGGCTCTCGGGCAGGCCGGCCACGTTGTAGCTGAGGACGCTGAAGGCGCCCCCGTCGGCGGCCGCCGCGGAGGGGGCGGCGGTGGTGAGCCCGCCGAGGACGGCGGCTGCCGTCGCCAGACAGGCGAGGAGTCTGCGCATGGGGAGTCTCCTGAGCGGTGTGGATGGGGACATGACAGAACTGCGCACGGCAGAACTTACCGCCGGTTACCCCTCGTCCGGGCGATGTTCGGGTTACCTGTGAAGGACGGTCGGATGTCCCGCCGCTTCCCGCGCGTCCCGTTCTGGCGCGTCGGCGCCGCAGGGGCGGGCCACCGCTGCGGGGTGCCGCACGCGGGCCGCCGCCGGCGTGTCCCCGGCCGCGCCGAACGCGACGGCGAGCGACCCGGGGGCCGGAGAGCGGACAGGGAACGCGGGGCAGAACTGGACACGCCGACGCCCGACGGGTAGACAAGCGCACGAAGCCTCTGATGCTTGGCCGAAAACTCATCCGACAGGAGCCGCACCCGTCTGCCGGCCCGGCTGCCCATGTCGCCCGACGGGTCGGAAAGAGTTCAATACGGGCAAGGCCGGAATTCCGTAAAATTTGGCGGAAATTCCAAGTTGGCCGGAAGTCGACGGCTTGTGGCGGCGCAGCGGCGGCAAAAACTAGGGGTACACCTAGATTCACATGCCGGTACTTCTCGCTCGGCATTTATCCGTTTACGGTCTTGGCGTAGCCGGGCTGTATGGAATGGGTGGGTGCCATGCATGGTGATCAGAGTTGCCGCGAAGTGTTCCAGCCGGTCGGTGGCTGGGTTTTCAGCTCGATTCAGGCCAGGATCCTGGAAGGTGTTGCGGCCGGCTTCTCCAGCGGGCGGCTTTCGAGAGAGCTGTACCTCAGCTCGAAGACCATCGACTATCACGTCCGCGTCATGTCCGACAAGCTACAGGCGCCGAATCGTGTCGCGTTGGTCTCCAGGGCTTTCGTCCTCCAGATTCTGCGAACAGATTCATGGCCCCCGCGCATTGCGTGTGAAGCTGTCGAATGATGCTCGGCGGTTCGCGAGTTCGTGATCCGTGCGTTCACGTATGAACTGGGACGCATTCCCGGATCGACGGTCGTCAATGTTCCTCCCCCGAGCGAACCGGCCAGTTGCCGGGGTCGTCGATGCCTGCGGACGCCGGTACGGTGTCGAGGCCGGTCAGCAGCTCCACGACGACCCTGGTGATGTTCTGCGCGGTCAGCCCGCAGGCGGCGAGCACCTCGGCCCTGGATCCGTGGCTGAGGAAGCGCCTCGGGATGCCGAACTCGCGCAGCGGGGTGTGCACGTCGGCGTCCCGCAGCGCCTGCGCGATCGCGGAACCGACACCACCCACGCGGCTGTTGTCCTCGACCGTGATCGCGAGCCGGTGGCGGCGGGCCAGATCGGCCAGCGCGGGGTTGACCGGGGTGACCCACCTCGGGTCCACCACCGTCACCCCGATGCACGTAGGACTGGTGCCCGGTGTCCCACAGCAATCGGTCCCGCGGGGACTCGAACACCGTGTGCAACGCGATGGTCAGCTCGACCACCCCCAGGTCGGGCCCGAGGTGTCCCCCGGTCGTGGAGACCCGCTCGATCAGGAACGCGCGGATCTCCCCGGCGAGGTCGCGGAGCTCCCCGGCGGTCAGCTCACGCAGCCGCGCCGGGTGGCGCACGGTTTCCAAGAGCGCCATGTCGAACAGTGCTCCTCACTGGGTGTGGTGGGCGGCCGCGGCCGCCCTCTCGGTCAGATCGGGCCGACCGCCCGGCGCGACGCCGGTTCGGCCGACGGCCTCGTGTGCCGGCCGACGCCTGGAGGGACCCGCACAGCAGTTGATGGCCGCGGCTGGTCGGGCAGGTCGGGACGACGGCCGAAGCGGCTCACCGCTGATGCGCTCTGGCCGGCGGAGTCCTTGCCGGCGTCATCAGCGGCAGGGGTCGCCCGGTACCGATCGGTCACGGCACGTCCGCCGCTCCGGTCAGCCGCGTGGGTGGGGAGAACACGATGTCCTCGGTCGCCACCCGTGCCACGGACGTGTCCGCGTAACCCAGTTCGGCGAGCCGGTCGAGCAGCTGGTCGACGAGGATCTCCGGCGCGCTCGCCCCGGCGCTCACGCCGACCGTGCTCACGCCGGCCAGCCACGCCGGGTCGAAATGGGTCACGTCCGGCACCAGTTCGGCCCTGCCGCCGAGCCTGCGCGCCACCTCCACCATCCGGATCGAGTTGCTGGAGTTGGTCGAACCGACCACCAGCACCAGGTCGCACCGGTCCACAATGGCCCTGATGCCGTCCTGGCGGTTCTGGCTGGCGTAGCAGATGTCGTCGGTGGCGGGCCCGCGCAGGTCGGTGAACCTGCGCCGGAGCACGGCGATGATGTCCCTGGTCTCGTCCACCGAGAGCGTGGTCTGGGTGAGGTACGCGACCGGTGCGTCGGGGGGAAGGTCCAGTGCCTCCGCGTCGGCGACCGTCTCGACGATGACGGTCCGGTCGGGGGCGTGCCCGTAGGTGCCCTCGACTTCCTCGTGGTCCGCGTGCCCGATCAGCAGCAACGTCCGCCCGTCCCGGGCGAACCGGCGCGCCTCCTGGTGCACCTTGGCCACCAGGGGGCAGGTCGCGTCGAGCACGTCCAGCCCGCGTGCGTCCGCGTTCTGCCGCACCTGCGGGGAGACGCCGTGCGCGGAGAAGACACACACCGCGCCCTCCGGCACTTCCTGCTCGGAGTCGACGAACCGGACACCGCGGCGCTGGAACTCGCGCACCACGTAGTGGTTGTGCACGATCTCCTTGCGGACGTAGACCGGCGCGCCGTGCTGTTCCAGCGCGAGGTCGATGATGGCTATCGCCCGGCGTACACCGGCACACAAACTGCGTGGCTCGGCCAGCAGGACCTGCTTACCGCCACTCATTCCCACTCCGTTCCGGGCCATGACGTCCGCGTCGGAACGCCTGGCTTGCGTTGCCGAACAGGGCATCCCTGCGGGTCGGTGGAAACCGAGTCCTTCTCAGGAAGTCTTGTCCGCCGTCGGGTGCCGGCTTGATAGCCGGACTCGAAGTGCGGCCTTCGGTGCCGCCCGGCGGTTACCATTCCGCAGGATAGTCCAATCCAGGCCTTACGCCGTCGTCTTTGGGGTTTTTCCTAAAGTCGAAGATGCTCAGGCCACGTCGTTGACACGACCAGGGCTGCCCTACAGGATGGATTCCAATAGCGGCCACCTGATTTCGGGACGACTCAAGATCCCGGATCATGAGGGCGGCTCTGCATTTCTCGCGAGGCGCTGCTCGTGCCGCAAACCGCTTCTGAACATGGAATCCGGTCCAGCGATCCCTGTCGAACCGCGTATCCTCGCCGGAATCATGACGAGCGCAGCGCAACGACCACAGCGCAACGACCGCAGCAGGTAATTCGCCAATGTCGTCGGCATCCGAGCTCTGGAGGAGTGACCGTGTCGAATCTGGATGAATTTTCAAGTTCACCCCGAACAGCGCTGGAGTCTCAGGACGAGGTAAGAATAGTCGGCCAATACTACGACGACAAAACAGCCAGGCTTGTTCGCAAATACGGGCCTGGACCCAGGATTCACTATCATGTAGGCCACTACCCCTCCTCCGAAACGCCACCGCATGCTCACGACGCGACGCCGGATGCCATCCGCGACAGCATACGGAATCACCAAGAGGGTCTGCTGCGGTACGCGGCCAAGATCTGGGGCGCTGAACACCGACTGTCGGGGAGGATCCTGGATGTCGGCTGCGGTCTCGGCGGGGGCTCGCTCTTCTGGGCGCAGGAGTACGGCGCCGACGTCACAGCGGTCACCAATGCGCAGGAACACGCGCCGATAATTGACGGGTTCGTGCGGGAATGCGGTTTGGACGGGAAGGTCCGAACGCTGGTCTGTGATGCGATGCATCTTCCCCTGGACGGCCCCTACGACGCGGCGGTGGCGATCGAGAGCAGCGGATACTTCAACCGTCCCCAGTGGTTCGAGCGTCTGGCGCGCGTGCTTCGTCCGGGCGGGAGCGTGTGCATCGAGGAAGTATTCATCACACGCCCTCACGGGGCCGACGTGTGGGCCGAATACTTCTACACAAAACCGGCTACGGTGCTCGACTATGCAGAAGCCGCGAAGTCCGCGGGTTTTGAATTGGTCGATGACGTCGACGCCACGCAGGAAACCTCGCCGTTCTGGGAGGAGAGCACCGCCTGGACGAAGGCGGTACTGGACAGCGACAGCAGCCTTTCGCCGGTCGACCGCAGGAATCTGAGGATATCCCTGATGGCGAACCAGGCGCTTGGCGCCGAATGGCAAGCAGGGGGCTTGAAGCTGGGTTTCTTGCGCTTCGAGCTGAAGAAGTGAGCAAGGAACGGGACATGGTGCCGGAAGTCCGCACGGTCGACGGCCGGTACACGGAAGACGCCGCGGACAGGCCCGCCGCCGAGGTGAACGGCGTCGGCCGGCCGGTACGGCTGAACCGCCGCCGGCTTCCCGCCACCTTCACGACAATACGGAGTTCGTCATGACGCTCGAACAGGCTCCCGCTCACAGCGACGTCCGCAACGTGTACGACGGGTTCGGCCGGATCTACGGGTCCGCGTGGGGCCGCAACATCCACTACGGCTACTGGGAGAACGACGCCGACGACAGCTCCGTCGAGGTAGCCACCGACCGCCTGACCGACCTGATGATCTCAGGTCTCGCCGCGGAGGCCGGCCAGCGGGTCCTGGACATCGGCTGCGGCGTCGGCCATCCCGCGCGGCGGCTCGTCCGCGCTTGTGACGTGAACGTGGTGGGCATCACGGTCAGCCACATCCAGGTGGCGGAGGCCACGGAACTCACGGCCGAGGCCGGGCTCGCCGACCGGGCCACGTTCCAGTTCGCGGACGCGATGGACATGCCCTTCCCCGACGGCTCGTTCGACGCGGCCTGGGCGTTCGAGTCGATGTGGCACATGCCCGACCGTGGCCAGGTGCTCGCCGAGACCGCCCGCGTCCTGCGCCCCGGCGGCCGCCTCGCCGTCGCCGACGTCATCCAGCGCGGCCCGGTCAGCCCTGAGGGACGCGTGGTCCTGGACCACATCTGCGAGAACTACGCGGTGCGCTCCTTGGGCACGGTGGACGAATACCGGACGGCGCTGGCCGCCAACGGTTTCGTCGACGTGGAGATCCGTGACATCACCGACAACGTCATCCGTACCCTCGGGCTCATGGCCGACGCCTTCGAGACCGTCCGCGACAAGCTGTCCGATCTGGTCGGCAAGGAAAAGGCCGACTCGCTCATCGACTTCGTGCGCAGGTTCGGGGCCATCCCGGAGAGCGGCTACCTCTTCCTGACCGCGGTCCGCGCATGACCGCGGGCGCCGTCCCCGGTTTTCAGACCGGCGCCTGACGGCACCCGCACGAAGGTGTCGGCCTGTTCGCCGCACACACCCCTCGGCCTGCGCCACGCACTGGTGCAGGCCGAGCAGGCCGTCCTGACACGTGTGAACCCCGACAGGACGGCGAGCCCCACCGACCTGGTCGTGATCCCCGCCCCGACGGCCATGTCGTCTCCGCGACGGCCGACCGATCCGGGTTTCCGCGGTGCGATCCGGCCGTGAGCGCGACAAGGCCCGCGCCCCGCACCACGACGTCGTCGACGCCCCGCTCGGGGCCGCAGCCGGCGCTGCCGCTCATCCGCGGCGCCGAGATCACCGGCGGGCGGACCCGGCCACCGATCCGCGACGTCCGTCCAGGCGCGTCCAGGCGGCATCCTGGTGGGGGGGGGACCGGGGGGGGGGGGGGGGGGGGGGTGGGGGGGGGGGGGGGGGGGGGGGGGGGGGGGGGGGGGGGGGTTTGGGGGGGGGGGGGGGGAGGGGGAGGTTTTGGGATGCTGTGTTGGTGTGTGTTGTTGTTGCGGGG
>NZ_JBVIIE010000005.1:0-240236 GCF_055569945.1 Streptomyces sp. NPDC031340 | reverse complement strand
CTCAGAGAGACTGAGCCACCTGGAAACCCCCCACCCCTCGTCTCCTTCCAACCCCCGCCCCAGCTTTGTGTGGCCCCCCCAGTGCCCCACCGGCCCGGGGGGGAAACCCGCGGCTCAGTGCACGTCGTTCGTGGCCGCGATCTTCTTCCACGACTTCGGCTGCGGCACGGCCGCCGACGGCCGGGCGAGGGACGCGTCCCGCGCCGCGGGCGCCGCCGGCTTCGACGGCTCGAACAGCCAGGTGTCGAAGAGCGCGGACAGCGACTTGCCGGAGACCTGCTCGGCGTAGGCCCGGAAGTCGGCGACCGAGGCGTTGCCGTAGGCGTGCTCCTGCGGCCAGCCCTTGAGGATCGCGAAGAACGCGTCGTCGCCGACCTCCTCGCGCAGCGCCTGCACGGCCAGCGCGCCCCGGTCGTAGACGGCGGCGGAGAACTGGTTGTCGGGGCCGGGGTCGCCGGGCGCGACCGTCCAGAACGGGTCGTCGGCCGGGTGCGAGGCGTACACGTAGTCGGCGAGCTCCCGCGTGGTGCCCTCGCCCTCGTGCTCGGACCACAGCCACTGCGCGTACCGCGCGAAGCCCTCGTTGAGCCAGATGTCCTTCCAGCCCTTGAGGGACACCGAGTCGCCGTACCACTGGTGCGCCAGCTCGTGCACGACCACGGAGGTGTTCGAGCCGTTCGCGAACTGCCGCGGGCTGTAGTAGACGCGGGTCTGCGTCTCCAGCGCGAACCCGGTGGTGGTGTTGGGCACGTACCCGCCGGCCGAGGCGAACGGATATGGCCCGAAATAGCCGCTGAGCCAGTCCACCAGCTCCCCGGTGCGCTCCACGCTCGCCCGCGCGGCGCCGTCGTTGTCGCCGAGGTCCTTGCTGTAGGCGTTGACGACGGGCACCCCGCCGTCGGAGGTGCTGGTCGTGATGTCGAACCCGCCCACCGCCAGCGTGGCGAGGTAGGTCGCCTGCGGCTTGTTCTCACGCCAGTTCCAGCGGGTCCAGCCCAGACGTGAACTCGTCGACTGCAGGGTGCCGTTGGAGATGACCTGGGTGCCGTCCGGCACGGCCACCGACACGTCGTAGGTCGCCTTGTCGAGCGGGTGGTCGTTGCTGGGGAACCACCACCAGGCCGCCTCCGGCTCGTCCGCCGCCACGGCTCCGTCCGGGGTGCGGTGCCAGGTGGAGAAGCCGTACGCGCTCTTGGAGGACGGCACTCCGCTGTAGCGGACGACCACGGTGACCGGGGTGCCCTTGGGCAGCGGCGTCTTCGGGGTGATCTCCAGCTCGTGCTCGCCGGAGGTGGCGAAGGCGGCCTTGGCGCCGTTGACCCGCACCTCGCTCACGTCGAGCAGGAAGTCCAGGTCGAACCGGGACAGGTCCTGGGTGGTGCGCGCCAGGATCGTCGCCGTACCCTCCAGCTCGTCGGTCGCGGGCTGGTACCGCAGCCTCAGGTCGTAGTGGGAGACGTCGTATCCGCCGTTGCCGTAGGCCGGGTAGTAGGGGTCGCCGATGCCCGGAGCGCCGGGGGAGAAGCTCGCGGCCGATGCCGGGATCGCCAGCAACAGGGAGGCCGCAGCGAGTGCGCCCGGCGCGATGATTCTGCGGTGCACGGAAGGCTCCAAGTCGTAGGAACACGAGGTCTGTTCGAGCCTATTGAGTCCCGTCGGACACGGGCCTGTCCACGGCACCCTCCGCCACACGATCGCCATCCGGCCGTCACGAACCGACCGGCCCACCGGCGTCACCTGCCCCTTCGTTCGTCCGATTGCCGTCTTTTTCGCTGGAGTTGACCGATGTAGCGTCCGCGCATGCGCTTCACGACCTGGAGACCGCTCGCGGCGGCGGCCGTCGCCGCCCTCATGGCCGCCTTCCTCACCCCGGCCGCGGCCCACGCCACCCCTCGGGAGAGCCGCCCCGTCTACTCCTACGAGGACGCCGTCCGCGAGGCCGTCTGGGTGGACACCGGGCTCGACGGCGACGGCGACGGCAGGAACGACCGCGTCGCCGCCGACATCGTCCGGCCCCGCGAACCCGCCCGGCAGGGCCGCAAGGTGCCCGTCATCATGGACGCCAGCCCCTACTACTCCTGCTGCGGACGCGGCAACGAGAGCCAGCGGAAGACGTACGACGCCGACGGCGACATCCTGCGGATGCCGCTGTTCTACGACAACTACTTCGTCCCGCGCGGCTACGCCTTCGTCGGCGTCGACCTCGCCGGCACCAACCGCTCCGACGGCTGCGTGGACGTCGGCGGCCGCTCCGACGTCCGCTCCGCGAAGGCCGTCGTCGACTGGCTCAACGGCCGCGCCAAGGCCTACACCACCCGCACCGGCACCACCCCGGCCCGCGCCGACTGGAGCAACGGCAGAACCGGCATGATCGGCAAGAGCTGGGATGGCACCATCGCCAACGGCGTCGCCGCGACCGGCGTCGAGGGCCTGAAGACGATCGTCCCGATCAGCGCCATCTCCTCCTGGTACGACTACTACTTCCAGCAGGGCGCCCCGCTGTACGACTCCGGCCCCGACTGGCTGTCCGACTACGTCGACAGCCCCGACGCCCGCGCCCGGTGCGCCGCCGTCCAGCGGAAACTCGTCGACGGCGCCCCGCGCACCGGCGACTGGACGCCCCTGTGGACCGAGCGCGACTACGTCAAGGACACCTCGAAGGTCAGGGCCAGCGTCTTCCTGGTCCACGGCATGCAGGACCTCAACGTCCGCACCAAGCACCTCGGCCAGTGGTGGGACGCCCTCGCCCGGCACGGCGTCCAGCGCAAGATCTGGCTCTCCCAGACCGGCCACGTCGACCCGTTCGACTTCCGCCGCGCCGCCTGGGTCGACACCCTGCACCGCTGGTTCGACCACGAACTGCTCGGCTACGACAACGGCATCGACCGCGAGCCGATGGCCGACGTGGAACGCCACCCCGACCAGTGGGTCACCTCGAAGACCTGGCCGCCGCGCGGCACGGCCGCCACGACCCTGCACCCGGCCCGCGGCAGCGAGCCCGGCGTCGGCACCCTCGGCCCGGCCACCGCGTCCGGCACCGAGACGTTCACCGACGACCCGGCGCGCGGCGAGACCGACTGGGCCGCCGACATCGACCGGACCACCCCTGACAAGGCGGGCTTCGTCACCCGGCCGCTCAGCCGCGACCTGCGCCTGTCCGGCTCCTCCCGCGTCACCGTCACCGCGACCCCGACCACCCCGACGGCCCACCTCTCCGCCGTCCTGGTCGACCTCGGTCCGGACACCGTCCGCGACTACGCCGACGCCGGCGAGGGCATCACCACCCTCACCGACCGCACCTGCTGGGGCGCGAGCACCGCGGCCGACAGCGCCTGCTACAAGGAGACGCGGGCGAAGACGGCCGACGTCGGGTACACGGTGTTCAGCCGCGGCTGGGCCGACCTCGGCACCTACGCCTCCGGCCGCGAGGGCGTCCCGCTCACGCCGGGCAGGGCTTACACCATCACCGTCGACCTAGCGGCCACCGACCACGTCGTCCCGGCCGGCCACCGCCTCGCCCTGATCGTCGCGGGCACCGACAAGGACCTCATCGACCCGCCCGCCGACACCCCGGCCCTCACCCTCGCCCTCTCCGGCACCTCCGCCCGCGTTCCCCTGGTCGGCGGCGCGGCGGCGTTCGCCCGCGCCACCGCCGGCACCGCACCGCACACGCCCACGGCGAACCACGGACCGAGGGCGCAGCACACCCCGCAGCGGATCCCGTAGCGCCCGCCGCTCAGGCGGCCGGGCACGCCAGCCCGGCCGCCTCCTCGGCGCAGCCCCAGGCCACCGTGACGCCCGCCCCGCCGTGCCCGTAGTTGTGCACCAGCACCCGCCCGTCCGGCAGTTGCCCGCGCTCCAGCCGGACCGCGTCCCGCGCGGGCCTGAGCCCCACCCGGTGCCCCAGCACCCGCGCCCCGGCGATCTCCGGCCGCAGCGCCGCGCACCGGCGCACGATCGCCTCGGCGGTCGCCGGATCCGGCTCGGTCGACCACACGTCCTCCTCGGCCGTGCCGCCCAGCAGCAGCCGGCCGGGCTGCGGGAAGACGTACGCCATCTCCCCGCCGGCGCCGGTCGACACCGTCCAGGTGCGGATCCCGGGGTTCTCCACGACGACCAACTGCCCGCGCACCGGCCGCACCGACGGATCCGGCACCAGGTCGCGGGCGCCCAGACCGGTGCAGTTGACCACCACCGCGGCGTCGGCCTCCGCGAGAGCGGACACCGTACGCTCCTCGACCGTCCCGCCCGCCCGCTCCAACCGCTCCCGCAGCCAGGACAGTTGGGCCGCCATGTCGATCAGCGGCAGCCGCGCCCACAGCCCGGAGCCGGCGTACTCCGCGGCCGTCGCCGCGCGCAGCCCCGGCAGCCGCGCGGCCGCCCACGCCGCGGTGGAGTCCAGGTCCGTCTCGCCCAGCACCCCTTCGACCATGCGTACGCCGGTCGTCTCCGGCCGGGCCGCGGACTCCTCGTACACATCAAGGGACCGCAGGGCCCACGCGCGGGCCCGCGCCACCGGCTCGATCCGGTACGGCCACCACAGGGCGCCGGCGACCGCCGAGGTGGTCCGCCCGGCCGGATCCCGCGTCCACACCCGCACCCGCACACCCCGCTCGGCGAGGACCACGGCCGTCGTCAGCCCGATGATCCCGGCGCCGACCACCACGACATCGCTGTTCGATCCACTCTCCATGCGGGGACCGTAACGGAATGTGTCGTGCCGTGCTCGGAGTGGATCCGCGGCGGGAATACTCACAACATGTCTGCCGAGTACGCGACCTTCGGCCTGGCACCGGCGATGCGTGCCGGTGGGGTCCTCGCCGACGGCGCCTACCAGATCCACCGGGACTTCGTGGATTTCGTCGTCGACGGCCGCCCCCTGCTCTTCCGGCTCTCCGACCTCGACGCCGTCTCCCCGCTCGCCTCCGACGTCCCGCCCGCCATCTTCACCGAACAGGTCCGCGGCCTGCTGCTGGAGGCCGCGGCGCCGCTGCCCGGCGGCCGCCACATCATCTACGGCTGCCCCGAGTGCGCGGACCTCGCGTGCGGCGCCGTCACCGCCCTGATCGACCGGGACGGGGACGACTACATCTGGCGGGACTTCGCCTGGCAGACCGGCCCGCACGCCGACCTGGCGCTCAACGGCTACCACGGCATAGGGCCCTTCCGGTTCCGCGGCGCCGACTACCGGCAGGCGCTCGGCGCCCTCCTGGACGGCGACGCCCCCGGCACGCGCCGCCGTGTCCTGCTGATCGGCGCCCGCGTCGCCGTCCTGGCCAGGCTCGCCGCCGCGCTGCGCACCATCGGCATCGGCGCCGACATCGCCCACGACGCCGACGGGGTGCCCGCCGAGGAACTCCGCGGCTACGGCGCCGTCGCCTTCGGCCGTGCGGTCACCGAGGAGCGGCGCGCCGCCGTACGCCGCTGCTTCGAGCGGGCCGGCGTCGACGTGGCCTGCGTCGACGGTCTCGCGCCGGTCGTCCCGGTCCTCGTCGCCCAGATCGAACACGCCCTGGACCGCGGCCCAGTGGAGCGGCGCCGGCTGACCGGCCTGGCGGCCTCCGGCGGCGAGGCGCGGGTCGAGGTCACCTCGCCGTGCCGGGTGCGCCTGACCGCGTACCGCCTGGACCGCCTCTACCGCACCCGCACCCGCGACGTCTTCGACGGCGTCCTCGACACCGGCGGCCACCGCATCCCCCTGGACGCCGCGGCGGTGAAGGGGGAGGCCTTCCTGGTGGCGCGGACGGCGGGGAACGTGCTGGTGGCGCCGGTGGCCCGCTGAGGCGGGGCGCGACGGCGCCGAGAGGGGGGGGACGAGGCGAGACATTAAGATCGAGGGCCTGATGACTGCCACCCTCGTCGCCAAGAACCTCGCCGCCGGGCACGGCGACCGCTCCCTGTTCGCCGGGCTCGACCTCGTCGTCGCGCCCGGGGACGTGATCGGGCTGGTCGGAGCCAACGGCGCGGGCAAGTCCACGCTGCTCAGGATGCTCGCCGGGCTGCTCACGCCCGAACAGGGCGAACTGCGGCTGTCCCCGCCGTCGGCCACCGTCGGCCACCTGCCGCAGGAGCCGGAGCGGCGGCCCGGCGAGACGGTCCGGGAGTTCCTCGGCCGCCGCACCGGCGTCGCCGAGGCGCAGCGGGCGATGGACGAGGCCACGCAGGCCCTCGTCGACGGCGCGCCCGGCGCCGACGACGCCTACGCCACCAGCCTGGAGCACTGGCTCGGCCTCGGCGGCGCCGACCTGGACGAGCGCGCCGAGGAGGTCGCCGCGTCCCTCGGCCTGACCGTGGACCTGGACCAGCCGATGACGTCGCTGTCCGGCGGTCAGGCGGCCCGCGCCTCACTCGCCTCCCTGCTGCTGTCCCGCTACGACGTCTTCCTGCTCGACGAGCCCACCAACGACCTCGACCTGGACGGTCTGGAGCGCCTCGAACGCTTCGTGACCGGCCTGCGCGCCGGCACGGTGGTGGTCAGCCACGACCGCGAGTTCCTCGCCCGCACGGTCACCAAGGTCCTCGAACTCGACCTGGCGCAGGGGCAGATCACCCTTTGCGGCGGCGGCTACGAGGCCTACCTGGAGGAGCGGGAGACCTCCCGCCGGCACGCCCGCGAGGACTACGAGGAGTACGCCGACAAGCGGGCCGCGCTGCAGGACCGGGCGCAGACGCAGCGCGCCTGGATGGACAAGGGCGTGAAGAACGCGCGCCGCAAGGCGGGCAACGACAACGACAAGATCGGCCGCAAGTTCCGCAGCGAGGCCAGCGAGAAGCAGGCCGCGAAGGCCCGGCAGACCCAGCGCATGATCGAACGGCTGGAGACCGTCGAGGAGCCGCGCAAGGAGTGGGAACTGCGGATGGAGATCGCGTCGGCGCCGCGCTCCGGCGCCGTGGTCGCCACCCTGCGGGACGCCGAGGTGCGGCGCGGCGGCTTCACCTTCGGCCCGGTGTCCCTGCAGATCGACTGGGCGGACCGGGTGGCGGTGACCGGGGCGAACGGCGCCGGCAAGTCGACGCTGCTCGGCGCTCTGCTGGGCCGGGTGCCGCTGGACGCCGGGCACGCCGCACTGGGCTCGGGCGTCCTGGTCGGCGAGGTCGACCAGGCCCGCAGGCTGTTCCACGGCCCGCAGGCCCTGCTCGACGCGTTCTGCGCGGCCGTCCCCGACACCGAGCCGGTGGAGGTCCGCACCCTGCTGGCCAAGTTCGGCCTCAAGGCGGACCACGTGCTGCGCCCCGCGGCGGAACTCTCCCCGGGCGAACGCACCCGGGCCGCGCTCGCCCTGCTCCAGGGCCGGGGCGTCAACCTGCTGGTCCTCGACGAGCCGACCAACCACCTCGACCTGCCGGCCATCGAACAGCTGGAGTCCGCCCTCGACGCCTACCAGGGCACCCTCCTCCTGGTCACCCACGACCGGCGCATGCTGGACGCGGTCCACGTGACCCGCCGCCTGGAGGTGGCCGACGGCAAGGTCACCGAGCGCTAGACGCCCGTCACGTCGACGTAGTCACCGGAGGCCTTGGCCGGTCCGGTGGTGCCGGTGCCGGCGAAGCTCCAGCGCCAGTAGCCGTCGGCGGTGGCCGTCACCGTGGTCTTCAGGGCGCCGCCGGTGCCGCTGGTCACCGTCTTCACGGTGCTGTACGTCGTGGTACCGGCCTTGCGGAACTGGAGTTTCACCGACTGGCCCGCGTACCCGCTGTAGGTGCCGCCCGAGCCCCAGTTGGCGCGGGTCAGCGTGCCCTTGACGGTGAGGACGCCGCCCTTGGCCACCGGCTCGGGAGCGGCGTCGGCGGTCAGCCTGCCGGCGCGCTTCATCACGAAGGTGCCCGCGCTGTCCTTTTCGACGTAGTCGAAGTCGTTGGCGTCCACGGACGTCCAGATGTGCCAGGTACCCGCGTTCGCGTTGATCAGCATCGCGTTCGGGTCGATCGTGATGTCGGCGGTGCAGGTGGAGGTGGTGCTGATGTCGGAGACCGGGGCGCAGGTCAGCGGAGTGTCGGAACCGGGGCCGGCGAAGCCGTCGGGGTTGTCGAAGGAGCCGTGGTAGAGCCAGCCGTAGGCATCCTTGATGCCCGAGTCGTCGGTCGCGCTGATGCTGAGGGTGACCGTCTTCTTGGTCATCGCGCCCAGCACGACCGGCTGGCCGCCGTTGACGACGGCCAGCAGGACCTGGGTGTCTCCAGCGCCGGAATCGGCCCGGGCGGCCGTCGTGGCGAGGGCGGACAGAACCATCGCGCCCGACAGGGCCGCGACGGCGGAACGTCTGAACATGTGTCCCCCAAGGATGAGTTGTTCCGCCTGGAGACAGGCAGTGCGAAGATGGCCGAATCATAGTGATCCGGCCTTTCTCCCGGCCCGTCTTTCGCCCGATGGCCTTGGGGCGGGACAGAAGGTCACGCGATCCTCGGACACGCGGCTCTTTTCGGGCCGGGCCGGACGGTGTGACCCGCCCGGCCCGGCCCCTGCCGGTCAGCGCTTCTTCGGGTCGACCAATCCGGCCCGCCGCAGCGCGTCGGCCATCGCGCTGTTCGCCGGCGCGGGCGCCTGGCGGGAGCCCTGACCGGCACCCCGGCCCTGGGCACCGCCGCTGCGGCCCTGGCCGCCGCCCCCGCCCTGCCGGCGCTGCTGCTGCGGCGGGCGCTGGCCGCGCTGGCGCCGCTCGCCCCCGTCGCCCGGCCGCCCGTCCTGCGGGGCGGCCTCGTCGTCGAGCCGCAGCGTCAGCGAGATGCGCTTGCGCGGGATGTCGACGTCGAGGACCTTCACCTTGACGATGTCGCCCGGCTTCACCACGTCCCGCGGGTCCTTGACGAACGTCCTGGACATCGCCGAGACGTGCACCAGCCCGTCCTGGTGGACACCGACGTCGACGAACGCGCCGAAGGCGGCCACGTTCGTGACCACGCCCTCCAGGATCATCCCGGAGGACAGGTCGGAGATCTTCTCCACGCCCTCCTTGAAGACGGCCGTCTTGAACGCCGGACGCGGGTCGCGCCCCGGCTTCTCCAGCTCCTTCAGGATGTCGGTCACGGTCGGCAGACCGAACGTCTCGTCGACGAAGTCGTCCGGCCGCAGCGACCGCAGCACCGACGTGTTGCCGATCAGCGCGGCGACGTCCTGCCCGGTCGTCTTCACCATCCGCCGCACCACCGGGTACGCCTCCGGGTGCACGCTGGAGGCGTCCAGCGGGTCGCCGCCGCGGATGCGCAGGAAGCCCGCGCACTGCTCGTACGCCTTCGGGCCCAGGCGTGACACCTTCTTCAGCTCCTGGCGGGACGTGAAGGGGCCGTTGGCGTCCCGGTGCGCCACGATGTTCTCGGCGAGGCCGGAGGTGATGCCGGAGACGCGCGCGAGCAGCGGCGCCGACGCGGTGTTGACGTCGACGCCGACGCCGTTGACGCAGTCCTCCACCACCGCGTCCAGCGAACGCGACAGCTTCACCTCGGACAGGTCGTGCTGGTACTGGCCGACGCCGATCGACTTCGGGTCGATCTTCACCAGCTCGGCCAGCGGGTCCTGCAGCCGGCGCGCGATCGACACCGCGCCGCGCAGCGACACGTCCATGTCGGGCAGTTCCTGCGAGGCGAAGGCGGAGGCCGAGTACACGGAGGCGCCGGCCTCGGACACCATCACCTTGGTGAGCTTCAGCTCCGGGTGCTTGGTGATGAGCTCGCCGGCGAGCTTGTCGGTCTCGCGGGAGGCGGTGCCGTTGCCGATGGCGATCAGCTCGACCGCGTGCTCCTTCGCCAGCCGGGCCAGCTTGGCGATCGCCTCGTCCCACCGGTTGGCCGGGACGTGCGGGTGGATGACGTCGGTGGCCACCACCTTCCCGGTCGCGTCGACCACGGCCACCTTCACGCCCGTGCGGAAGCCCGGGTCGAGTCCCAGCGTCGCGCGCGTGCCGGCCGGGGCGGCGAGCAGCAGGTCGCGGAGGTTCGCCGCGAACACCCGCACCGCCTCGTCCTCGGCGGCCGTGCGCAGCCGCAGCCGCAGGTCCAGGCCGAGGTGCACCAGGACCCGGGTGCGCCAGGCCCAGCGCACGGTGTCAAGGAGCCACTTGTCGGCAGGGCGCCCGCGGTCGGCGATCCCGAAGCGGTGGGCGATGATCCCCTCGTAGGACGAGGGACCGTCGGTGGCCTCCTCCGGCTCCATGACGAGGTCCAGGACCTCTTCCTTCTCGCCCCGCAGCATCGCCAGGATCCGGTGCGAGGGCAGCTCGGTGAAGGGCTCGGCGAAGTCGAAGTAGTCGGCGAACTTGGCACCCGCCTCCTCCTTGCCCTCCCGGACCTTGGCGGACAGCCGCCCGCGCACCCACATGCGCTCGCGCACCTCGCCGATCAGGTCGGCGTCCTCCGAGAACCGCTCGGTCAGGATCGCGCGGGCGCCGTCCAGCGCGGCCTGCGGATCGGCCACGCCCTTGTCGGCGTCGACGAACGCGGTGGCCGCGGCGAGCGGATCGACCGTCGGGTCGCCCAGCAGCCCCTCGGCGAGCGGTTCGAGGCCGGCCTCCCGGGCGATCTGCGCCTTGGTGCGCCGCTTCGGCTTGTAGGGCAGGTAGATGTCCTCGAGCCGGGCCTTGGTCTCGGCGGCGCGGATCCGGGCCTCGAGCTCCTCGGTGAGCTTGCCCTGCTCGCGCACCGACTCCAGGATCGCCGCCCGCCGCTCCTCCAGCTCCCGCAGATAGCGCAGCCGCTCCTCGAGCGTGCGCAGCTGCGCGTCGTCGAGCATCTCGGTCGCTTCCTTGCGGTAGCGGGCGATGAAGGGCACCGTGGAACCGCCGTCGAGCAGTTCCACGGCGGCCCTGACCTGCCGCTCCCGTACGCCGAGCTCCTCGGCGATCCTGCCTTCGATGGAGCCTACGAGGGGTGTCGTCACGATCCCGTACCGCCTTCTCACAGAGGTTGCGCGGCAATTGTGGCAGGCGGCACCGACCCTCGGGGATCAGGGCACACCCGGCGGGCCGGGCGGCGCGGTCAGGCGCCGCGGCCGCGGGCGGTGGAGGAGGCGCCGCCGAACAGGCGGGCCACCGCGCGGAACGGCAGCGTCACCACGGTGGCGACGGCGCCACCGATCTGCCGCAGGACGTCAGCGATCGCTCGGAACACGTGTCTCCCCTTTCCCTTTCCCGGCCGCCGCGGCCGGGAAAGGTACGGGTACCTCGGCGAGCGCCCGGCATGCGTCAGCGCTTGCCGATCAGGTCCGCCGGGAAGGCGCCCGCGGCGAGGGCCGCGCCCGCGAACGCCGTGCCGAGCTCGGTCAGGCGCGCGACGCCGGGCGCGCCCAGGTGCTCGTACGGCGCCCGGTCGAGCCGGTCGGTCTCGGTCTCGATCTCGGTGCGCAGGGCGACGCCCCGCTCGGTCAGCTCGCCGTCCGCGTCCAGCAGCCCGCGCTCGCGCAGCCGGTCCGTGGCCGCGTCCCAGTCCTGCTGGCTCCACCCGCGCGTGACGGACACCCATTTCGGCGTCATCCCCTTGCCGGTCGCGGTGTGCGTCACCACCGCCTCCAGACCGTCGAGGCCGGCCGACATCAGCACGGCGAGGTGTCCGTCGCCCCGGTGCTCGCGCAGCAGCGTGGCCGCGTGGAAGTACGCCAGGTGCGGCTCCTCGGGGACGGGCAGGTCGGCGTGCGCCGCGTACAGCGGCCTGGCCGCTCGCGAACACGCCTCGGTGGCCCGCAGCGCGAGCCGGGCGGCCTCCGCCATCTCCGGCGACGCCACGCCCTCCTCGCCCAGCAGCCGGCGCAGCGTCGTGTCCACCGCACGCGCGCGTGCGGCCAGCACCTTCTCGGGCGCGGCGGCCTCCCACACGGCGGGCACGTGCCGGGCCACCAGTTCGTACTTGTAGTTGTAGAAGGCCGCCGCCACCGTGCCCGGCCCGACGGCGCCCATGGCCGCCGCCCGCACGGCGAAGTTGACCGCCTTGGGGTGGGTGATGCCGAGGGCGGCCAGTTCCCTGCCCAGGTCCGGCGAGAAGTAGTGCGTCGCGTGCAGGGAGTTGAGGACGTTGTGACAGCGGCGGCCGGCGCGCGGCTCGAGGACGGCAGTAGTCATACCCGGCACGTTACCGACTGGTCGGTACGTCCTCCAGAGGCGGGAGCCGGATGGCGGGAAAGGCGGGCCGGCGGAGGATCCGCGCGGGCGGCCGTTTCATCCCGACGTGGTCCAGGAGAAGTGCGGCTGTCTGCGCTCCAGGAAGGCGGCGACGCCCTCCGCGGTGTCGCCGCTGCCGCGCGCCTGCTCGGCCCAGTACGCGTCCCGGTCCGTGCGGCCGTTCGCGAACTCCTTCGCGGCGGCCTGCGTCAGCTGCGAACGGGACACCAGGACGCGGGTGAAATCCGCCGCCCGCTCCGCCAGTTCGTCGCCGGGCAGCACCTCGTCCACCAGGCCCGTCCGCAGCGCCCGCCCCGCGTCGATCAACTCTCCGGAGAACAGCAGGTACTTGGCGGTCGCCGGCCCCACCAGCGACACCAGCCGCCGGGTCGAGGAGGAGGGGTAGACGATCCCGAGCTTCGCCGGTGTGACCCCGAACAGCGCGCCCGACTCGGCGAACCGCAGGTCGCAGGCCGCCGCGAGCTGCGCGCCGCCGCCCACGCAGTGCCCGCGGATCACGGCCAGCGTCGGTCTGGGGAAGGCGGCCAAGGCATCCTCGGCGCGCACCGCGAGTTCCTGTGCCTCGCGGGGCGAGCCGCGCAGGGTGGAGATGTCGGCCCCGGCGCAGAACGTGCCGCCCTCGCCGGTGAGGACCAGCGTCCGCACCCGGGGGTCGTCCGCCAGGGCGGACAGCAGCGGCGGCAGGGCGGCCCACATCGCGGCCGTCATGGCGTTGCGCTTGGCCGGGTGGTGAATGACGACGGTGGCGACCGAGTCGGTCACGTCGTGCAGCAGCTGGGGCTCCATGCGCCGGATGCTAGCCGCCCCGCACACCCCTCGATCGGTAAGGGGTACGGGCAGGATCAGTCCCGGAGTCGGCCATGCCGTGCGTCAGCGATCAGAAGCGTTCGATATCTGCTGACTTCTGGTCAGTCGTCCGAAGTGGAGTGTGTCTTTACCAACACTCGGACGCGTGGTGACAATCGAGGGCAATGGCGGCGACCGGACGATGGACGACCATGGGCGCGGCTCCGGCCTGCGGCACCGCGACGGCGCGCCGGAGCCCCTCGCGCCGCGGCCGCCCGGCGGCCCCATGCCGTACGAGGGCGTCTGGCGGTTCACCGCCCCCGCCGTCGAGGCGTCGGTCCCCCGGGCCCGGCACGCCGTGCGGGACCTGCTGCACCGCCAGGGCGTGCCCGCCTCCGACGACCTGGTGCAGGGCCTGCTGCTGATCGTCTCGGAACTGGTCACGAACGCCGTCAAACACGCGGCGCTGCTCTCGCCCGTGCTCGCCGTCGAGGTCGCCGTGGGCGCCGAGTGGATCCGGGTGTCCGTGGAGGACGACCACCCCTACCGGCCCACCGCCCTGGAGACCGACCACGCCCGTACCGGCGGACGCGGGCTGCTGCTGGTGAGCGAGATCACCCGGGAGGCGGGCGGCGCGTGCGAGGTCGCGCACACCGCGAGCGGCGGCAAGGTGATCTGGGCCGCCCTGCCGCTCGAGCCGGTCCGGTCGCGCTGAGCGTCACCAGCCCGTCGACGGGCCCGTCAGCTCCCGGATCGCCGGACGGGCCGCGTCCAGCACCGTCATGAACCACGCCGAGAACCGGTCCGCGGCGTGCCGGCGCGCCAGCTCGGCCGGGCTCACGAACGCGGTCGCGCCGACCTCCTCCGGATCCGGCCGCAGCGGGGCCTGTACCAGGCCGACGAAGAGGTGGTTGTACTCCTGCTCCACCAGGCCCGACTCCGGGTCCGGGTGGTTGTAGCGCACCGTGCCCGCCTCGGCGAGCAGCGAGGGGGACACGCCCAGCTCCTCGTACGTCCGCCGGGCCGCCGCCGCGAACGGCGCCTCGCCGGGGTAGGGGTGACCGCAGCAGGTGTTGGACCACACGCCGGGGGAGTGGTACTTGCCGAGCGCCCGCTGCTGCAGCAGCAGCCGGCCCTGCTCGTCGAAGAGGAACACCGAGAACGCGCGGTGCAGCTGCCCCGGCGGCTGGTGGGCGG
This sequence comes from Streptomyces sp. NPDC031340, assembly GCF_055569945.1. Lineage (NCBI taxonomy): Bacteria > Bacillati > Actinomycetota > Actinomycetes > Kitasatosporales > Streptomycetaceae > Streptomyces > Streptomyces sp. NPDC031340. The sequence goes on along the minus strand of NZ_JBVIIE010000005.1, from coordinate 226,149 downwards.
CGAGCTTCTCCGCGGTGCCGATCGTCACGCCGTCGTCGTCGACCAGTTCCAGCAAAATCGCCTCTGCGGTGCCGTTCGACGAACTGTGCGTCGCGGTGGCAGGTGTGATCGGCATACCCATCCTTCGCCTCGGTTCTCGCGCCCCCCAAGTCTGCCGTACACCTCCGGCACTCCCGGAACTCGGCGCGGCGCGCCTGCATGTCCCGCGCGCCGCAGGCAGCGGCCGTCACCGGCCGGACGCCGGGAGAGGGGCCCGGTAGGTGATCGTTCCCGGAGCGCCGGGCGGGGAACCGTCACCGGCGGCACGGCCGTGCCTCGGTGACACGGCCGCGCTTCAGTAGCACAGCCGGGCCTCGTGTTCGGCGTGGCCGGTCGGCTCCAGTTGGAAGGTGCAGTGCTCCACGTCGAAGTGGTCGCCGAGGCAGTCCTGGAGCGCGTGGAGCAGCTTCTCGTGGCCGATCGCGCTCAGCGCGTCGGAGCGCACGACCACGTGCGCCGACAGCACCGGCAGGCCGGAGGTGATCGTCCAGGCGTGCAGGTCGTGGACGTCCTCGACGCCGTCCAGCGCCAGGATGTGCGACCGCACCTGCGCCATGTCGACGTCCTTGGGGGCCGCCTCCAGCAGCACGTCCAGGGTCTCGCGCAGCAGCTTCATGGTCCGCGGGACGATCATCAGGCCGATGACGAGGGAGGCGATCGGGTCGGCGGCCTGCCAGCCCGTGCCCAGGATCACCAGCGCCGAGACGATCACCGCGAGCGAGCCCAGGGCGTCCGCCGCGACCTCCAGGAAGGCGCCGCGCACGTTCAGGCTCTCCCGCCGGCCGCGCATCAGCAGCGTCAGCGAGATCCCGTTGGCGACCAGGCCGACCGCACCGAACACGACGGTCAGCCCGCCCGCGGTGTCGGCCGGGGTGATGAACCGCTGGACCGCCTCGTACAGGACGTACCCGCCGACCCCGAGCAGCAGCAGACAGTTGGCCAGCGCGGCGAGGATCTCGGCGCGGGCGTATCCGAAGGTGCGGTTGCCGGTCGCGGGCCGGCCGGCGATGTGCACCGCGAACAGCGCCATGCCCAGGCCCAGCGCGTCGGTCGCCATGTGCGCCGCGTCCGCGATCAGCGCGAGGGAGTCCGCGAGCACCCCGCCGACGATCTCGGCCACCATGACGGTGAGCGTGATCGCCAGCGCGACCCGCAGCCTGCCGCGGTACGCCCCCGTCGCCGTACCGCCCGCCGGTGCGTGCGTGTGGCCGTGGTCGTGGCCAGCTCCCATGGAAGAGCCCTCCTGTGTCGCGCCCGGTGCACAGTGAACTACGCGCGACGGGCCCGGGGCAACGCGGCACTGAACACCGTTGTCATATCGCTGACCTGCGGAAACGATCCGCAGGTCAGCGCGTGCCCGGTCAGCGGGCGTGGTGCAGCAGCCAGCCCTGCCACGCCGACTCGACCATCTCCCGCACGCCCCGCCGGGCCCTCCAGCCCAGCTCCACGGCGGCCCGCTCGGCGGAGGCGACCGCGCGCGGCGCGTCTCCGGGGCGGCGGGCCTCGACGACGGCGGGCCGGGTGTCGCCGGTCACCTCGCCGATGACCGTGACCAGCTCGCGCACCGAGACGCCCGCACCGCGGCCGATGTTGACCGTCAGGTCGCCTTCCTGGTCCGCGAGCCGGCGCGCCGCGGCCAGGTGCGCCTCGGCCAGGTCGGCGACGTGGACGTAGTCGCGGATACACGTGCCGTCCGGCGTCGGGTGGTCGTCGCCGAAGATGCGCGGGGCCTCGTCACGGGTGAGCCGGTCGAAGACCATGGGGACGACGTTGAAGACGCCGGTGTCGGCCAGCTCCGGGGCGGCGGCGCCCGCGACGTTGAAATAGCGCAGGCACACCGTCGCGATGCCGTGCGCCCGGCCCGCCGCCCGCACCAGCCACTCGCCGGCCAGCTTGGTCTCGCCGTACGGGTTCACCGGCGCGCACGGGGTGTCCTCGGTGATCAGATCCGTGTCCGGGCTGCCGTACACGGCCGCCGACGAGGAGAACACGAACTTCCCGATGCCGGCCTCGGCGACCGCCTCCAGGAGCGTGCCGAGGCCGCCGACGTTCTCCTGGTAGTACCGCGCCGGCTGCGCCACGGACTCGGCGACCTGCTTGCGCGCGGCCAGGTGCACCACGCCGGTCACCCCGTGCTCGGCGAACACCCGCTTGAGCAGGCCGGCGTCCAGCGACGAGCCGTGCACGAGCGGGACGCCGGCGGGCAGCCGGTCGGCCACCCCCGCCGAGAGGTCGTCCAGCGCGAGCACGCGCTCCCCGGCGTCGCTCATGGACCGCGCCACATGAGCCCCTATGTATCCCGCTCCGCCTGTGATCAGCCACGTCATGGTCGCCCACCCTATGCCGACCGGACGACCGGCCCCCCGGTGCCCGAGATGTCCGGTCTGTGGTGCGCGGTTTGTGGGCAGGGCCCGCGATCCCCGATGATGATCGCGGCAAAGGCCGGTGGAGGCGACGCTGATCGGCCCGTGAACGGGCGGTGAACGCCGCTGTCCGGGCATCCGATAGCCTCTGCCGACATGCCGCCCGCCTGGTGCAGCCAAGGGGCGCCCCCATCGTGCACATGCCCGGCGCCAACGCGTCGGCACCCAGGGAGTGAGTTCGGTTGTCGACCGCCATCCTCACCGGTCAGCCGGTCCCCGGATCGTCGATCGAGGGTGATCTGCGGTCCCTCGGCTTCGACGTCCAGGTCGCCGCGGACGCCTCGGACGCCGAGACCCTCCTCGCCCAGGTACCCGGCGACCGGCGCGTCGCCCTCGTCGACGCCCGCTTCGTCGGCCACCCGCACGCCCTGCGCCTCGGCCTCACCGACCCGCGCTTCGACCTCGCCGCGATCCCGGGCGCCGTCACCGCCAAGCCCGCCGGACGCCAGGCCCTGACCCGGGCGGTCGCCCGGGAGAACTCCGCGGGCGGCGGCGCCGCCGTCGCAGTGGACAGCCTCGCCGACCGCGTCGTCACCGCTCTGGACGCCGACGGCGCCGACGTCCGCCGCCCCGAACTGGGCAGCCTCGTGGCCGTCGTCCCCGCCGACCCGCAGGCCCGCAACGAGGCACGGCAGGCCGTCGCCGCAGTCGACGACGAGGCCGTACGCCTGAAGTCGGCCGTGAAGGCCCGCGACGGCTTCTTCACCACGTTCTTCATCAGCCCCTACTCGCGCTACCTCGCCCGCTGGTGCGCCCGCCGCGGCCTGACCCCCAACCAGGTCACCACCGCCTCCCTGCTCACCGCGCTGATCGCGGCGGGCTGCGCGGCCACCGGCACCCGCGGCGGCTTCATAGCGGCCGGCGTCCTGCTGATCGCCTCCTTCGTGCTGGACTGCACCGACGGCCAGCTCGCCCGCTACTCCCTGCAGTACTCCACGCTCGGCGCCTGGCTGGACGCCACCTTCGACCGGGCCAAGGAGTACGCCTACTACGCCGGCCTCGCGCTCGGCGCGGCCCGCGGCGGCGGCCATGACGACGTATGGGCCCTCGCGCTCGGCGCGATGATCCTGCAGACCTGCCGGCACGTCGTCGACTTCTCCTTCAACGAGGCGAACACCGGCGATCCCGCCGCCACCGGCAACACCAGCCCCACCGCCGCCCTCTCCGACCGGCTGGACAGCGTCGGCTGGACCGTGTGGCTGCGGCGGATGATCGTCCTGCCGATCGGTGAGCGGTGGGCGATGATCGCCGTCCTCACCGCGGCCACCACGCCCCGGATCACCTTCTACGCCCTGCTCATCGGCTGCGCCTTCGCGGCGACGTACACCACGGCCGGCCGCGTGCTGCGCTCGGTGACCCGGAAGACCGAGCGCAGTGACAGTGCCGCGCGGGCGCTGGCCGACCTGGCCGACACCGGCCCCCTGGTCCAGGCGCTCGCCCCGCTCATGCGGAGCAAGGGCCCCCACATCGCACCGCTCAGCGCCGCGGTCGGCGCCGCCCTGGTCGTCCTCGCCGCCTGGGCCTGGGGCCCGAGCTGGTGGGTCGTGCTGGCGGCCGGCGCGTACGCCCTGCTCGCCACCGAGGCCGTCGCCCGCCGCCCCCTCAAGGGCGCCCTCGACTGGCTCGTCCCCCCGTTCTTCCGCGCCGCCGAGTACGGCACCGTCCTGATCCTCGCGGCGAAGGCGGACGTGCACGGCGCCCTTCCCGCGGCCTTCGGGCTGGTGGCGGCCGTCGCCTACCATCACTACGACACGGTGTACCGCATCCGCGGGGGCGCCGGAGCGCCCCCGGCCTGGCTGGTGCGGGCCGTCGGGGGGCAGGAGGGACGGATCCTGCTCGTCACCGTCCTGTCCGCGCTGCTCACCGCTTCGCAGTTCACGGTCGCGCTCGCGGTCCTCGCCGTGGCCGTGGCCCTGGTGGTGCTCTTCGAGAGCATCCGCTTCTGGACGGCCGCCCACAAAGGCGGCGCGCCCGCAGTACACGACGAAGGAGAACCCGCATGATCGGCCTCGTGCTGGCGGCCGGCGCCGGACGGCGTCTGCGCCCCTACACCGACAGCCTGCCCAAGGCGCTGGTTCCGGTGGGGCCCGCCGGCATAGAGGGCGAACCCACGGTCCTGGACCTGACCCTCGCCAACTTCGCCGAGGTCGGTCTCACCGAGGCCGCGGTCATCGTCGGCTACCGCAAGGAGGCCGTGTACGAGCGCAAGGCGGCGCTGGAGGCCAAGTACGGCCTCCGGCTCACCCTCATCGACAACGACAAGGCCGAGGAGTGGAACAACGCCTACTCCCTGTGGTGCGGCCGTGACGCGCTCAAGGACGGTGTGATCCTCGCCAACGGCGACACCGTCCACCCCGTCTCCGTCGAGAAGACGCTGCTCGCCGCCCGCGGCGACGGCAAGAGGATCATCCTCGCCCTCGACACCGTGAAGTCGCTCGCCGACGAGGAGATGAAGGTCGTCGTCGACCCCGCGAAGGGCATGACGAAGATCACCAAGCTGATGGACCCGGCCGAGGCCACCGGTGAGTACATCGGCGTCACCCTGATCGAGGGCGACGCCGCCCCCGAGCTGGCCGACGCGCTGAAGACCGTCTGGGAGACCGACCCGCAGCAGTTCTACGAGCACGGCTACCAGGAGCTCGTGAACCGGGGTTTCCGGATCGACGTGGCGCCGATCGGCGATGTCCAGTGGGTCGAGATCGACAACCACGACGATCTCGCCCGCGGACGGGAGATCGCGTGCCAGTACTGACCCGGCTCATTCCCTCCCCGCTCGTCGTCGACATCCGCCCCGGAGCCCTCGACGACCTCGCCGGCGTCCTCGCCGACGAGCGCATCTCCCAGTCGGGCCGGCTCGCCATCGCCGTCAGCAACGGCTCGGGCGCCCGGCTGCGCGAGCGGGTCGCTCCCTCGCTGCCCGGCGCCACCTGGTACGAGGTCGGCGGCGGCACCCTGGACGACGCGGTCCGGCTGGCCGGCGACATAAAGGCCGGCCACTACGACGCGGTCGTCGGACTCGGTGGCGGCAAGATCATCGACTGCGCCAAGTTCGCCGCGGCGAGGGTCGGCCTGCCGCTGGTCGCCGTACCCACCAACCTCGCCCACGACGGCCTGTGCTCGCCGGTCGCCACCCTCGACAACGACGCCGGCCGCGGCTCCTACGGCGTGCCGAACCCGATCGGCGTGCTCATCGACCTGGACGTGATCCGCGAGGCCCCGGCCCGCTTCGTCCGGGCCGGGATCGGGGACGCGATCAGCAACATCAACGCCGTCGCGGACTGGGAGCTCGCGGCCCGGGTCAAGGGCGAGCGCATCGACGGCCTCGCCGCCGCCATGGCCCGCCAGGCCGGGGAGGCGGTGCTCCGGCACCCCGGCGGCATCGGGGACGGCGGCTTCCTCCAGGTGCTGGCCGAGGCGCTGGTCCTCACCGGCGTCGCGATGTCCGTCTCCGGCGACTCCCGGCCCGCCTCGGGCTCCTGCCACGAGATCAACCACGCCTTCGACCTGCTGTTCCCCAAGCGCGCGGCCAGCCACGGCGAGCAGTGCGGCCTCGGCGCCGCCTTCGCGATGTACCTGCGCGGCGCCCACGAGGAAGCGGCGTACATGGCCGAGGTGCTGCGCCGGCACGGACTGCCGGTGCTGCCGGAGGAGATCGGCTTCACGGCGGACGAGTTCGTCCGCGTCGTGGAGTTCGCCCCCGAGACCCGGCCCGGCCGCTACACGATCCTCGAACACCTCGACCTGAAAACCGACCAGATCAAGGACACCTACGCCGACTATGTCAAGGCCATCGGTAGCTGAACTCAGACCGGTCGTCCACCCCGCGGGGGTGAAGGACCGGCGCAGCGGTGAGCACTGGATGGGGCGCCTCTACATGCGCGAGGTGTCCCTACGGGTCGACCGCTACCTGGTCAACACCAGGGTCACGCCCAACCAGCTCACGTATCTGATGACCGTCTGCGGCGTCCTGGCGGCCCCGGCCCTGCTGGTGCCCGGGATACCCGGCGCCGTACTCGGCGTGGTCATGGTGCAGCTCTACCTGCTGCTGGACTGCGTGGACGGCGAGGTCGCCCGCTGGAAGCAGCAGTTCTCGCTCGGCGGCGTCTACCTGGACCGGGTCGGCGCCTACCTCACCGACGCCGCCGTGCTCGTCGGCTTCGGGCTGCGCGCCGCCGACCTGTGGGGCGTCGGCCGCATCGACTGGCTGTGGGCCTTCCTCGGCACCCTGGCCGCGCTCGGCGCGATCCTGATCAAGGCCGAGACCGACCTGGTCGGCGTCGCCCGCCACCAGGGCGGGCTGCCCCCGGTCAAGGAGGCCGCCGCCGAGATGCGCTCCTCCGGCATGGCACTGGCCCGCAGGGCCGCCGCCGCGCTGAAGTTCCACCGGCTGATCCTCGGCATCGAGGCGTCCCTGCTGATCCTGGTCCTGGCCATCGCCGACCAGCTGCGCGGCGACCTGTTCTGGTCCCGCCTCGGCGTCGCCGTGCTGGCCGGCATCGCGCTGCTGCAGACCCTGCTGCACCTGGTGTCCATCCTCGCCTCCAGCAGGCTCAGGTGAGCGGCATGAAGGTCGGCGCGGTCATCATCACCATGGGCAACCGCCCGGACGAACTGCGCGCCCTGCTCGACTCGATCGCCAAGCAGGAGGGCGATCCCGTCGAGGCCGTGGTGGTCGGCAACGGCTCGCCCGTGCCGGACGTCACGGAGTTCTCGTCGCTCGTCCGCACGATCGAGCTGCCCGAGAACCTCGGCATCCCCGGCGGCCGCAACGTCGGCATCGAGGCCTTCGGGCCCGGCGGCCGGGACGTCGACATCCTGCTCTTCCTCGACGACGACGGCCTGCTCGCCCACCACGACACGGCCGAGCTGTGCCGCCGGGCCTTCGCCGCCGACCCGGAGCTCGGCATCGTCAGCTTCCGCATCGCCGACCCCGACACCGGCGTCACCCAGCGCCGGCACGTACCGCGGCTGCGCGCCTCCGACCCGATGCGCTCCTCCCGGGTCACCACCTTCCTCGGCGGCGCCAACGCCGTCCGCACGAAGGTCTTCGCCGACGTCGGCGGCCTGCCGGACGAATTCTTCTACGCCCATGAGGAAACCGATCTGGCATGGCGGGCCCTCGACGCGGGCTGGATGATCGACTACCGGTCCGACATGGTGCTGTACCACCCGACGACCGCGCCCTCCCGGCACGCGGTCTACCACCGCATGGTCGCCCGCAACCGCGTGTGGCTGGCCCGCCGCAACCTGCCCGCGCCGCTCGTCCCGGTCTACCTGGGGGTGTGGCTGCTGCTCACCCTGGTGCGCCGTCCCTCGCGGCCCGCGCTGAAGGCGTGGTTCGGCGGTTTCCGGGAGGGCTGGACCACCCCGTGCGGTCCCCGCCGGCCCATGAGGTGGCGTACGGTGTGGCGGCTGACCCGACTGGGCCGGCCTCCTGTGATCTGACAAGCTCTTTCCTGTGAGCGGCCGGACCCCGACCGGGTCCCCGGCCCATTCCCCGCCCGTACAGGGCTGCGCAATCCCGGAGACGAAAGTTATTCACCAGTGAGTGAGACAACGCACGACGCCCTGGTCGCGCTGAGCGCGCCCCCGTCGCCCGACGCGGGCCTCACGGCGGCACAGCTCGCCGCCAAGTACGGGCTCACCGTGAGCGGCGCCCGGCCCTCCCTGGTCGAGTACGTCCGCCGGTTGTGGGCCCGGCGCCACTTCATCCTCGCCTTCTCCCGGGCGAAGCTGACCGCCCAGTACAGCCAGGCGAAGCTCGGCCAGCTGTGGCAGGTGGCGACCCCGCTGCTGAACGCGGCCGTCTACTTCTTCATCTTCGGCATGATCCTCAAGGCCAACCGGGGCCTGCCGCGCGAGGTGTACATCCCCTTCCTGGTCACGGGCGTGTTCGTGTTCACCTTCACGCAGAGCTCCGTGATGGCGGGCGTGCGGGCGATCTCCGGCAACCTCGGGCTGGTCCGCGCGCTGCACTTCCCGCGCGCCTCCCTGCCGATCTCCTTCGCGCTGCAGCAGCTCCAGCAGTTGCTGTTCTCGATGATCGTGCTGTTCGCCGTCGCCGCCGCCTTCGGCAGCTACCCGGACCTGTCCTGGCTGCTGATCGTCCCGGCGCTCACCCTGCAGTTCCTGTTCAACACCGGCCTGGCGCTGATCTTCGCCCGGGCCGGCGCCAAGACCCCCGACCTGGCGCAGCTCATGCCGTTCGTGATGCGCACCTGGATGTACGCGTCCGGCGTCATGTTCTCCATCCCGATCATGCTGGCCGACAAGCCGCAGTGGGTGGCGAACGTCCTGCAGTGGAACCCGGCCGCGATCTACATGGACCTGATGCGCTTCGCCCTCATCGAGGGCTACGGCGCCGAGAACCTCCCCGACCACGTCTGGGCGGTCGCCGGCGGATGGGCCGCGCTGATCGCCGTCGGCGGCTTCGTGTATTTCTGGAAGGCGGAGGAGAGGTACGGCCGTGGCTGAGCCGACGACCGAGCGGGAGCAGGGCCGGCACGAGCAGGGTGAGCGGATCCCCACCGTCATCGCCGACGAGCTGCACATCGTCTACCGCGTCAACGGCGCCAAGTCCGGCAAGGGCAGCGCCACCGCCGCCCTCAGCCGGATCCTCAGGCGGGGCTCCGACGACGCGGCGCGCGGCGTGCGCAAGGTGCACGCGGTCAAGGGCGTCTCCTTCGTCGCCTACAAGGGTGAGGCGATCGGCCTGATCGGCTCCAACGGCTCCGGCAAGTCGACCCTGCTGCGCGCCATCGCCGGCCTGCTCCCGGCGGAGAAGGGCCACGTCTACACCAACGGCCAGCCCTCCCTGCTGGGCGTGAACGCGGCGCTGATGAACGACCTGACCGGTGAGCGCAACGTCATCCTGGGCGGCCTCGCGATGGGCATGTCCCGGGAGGAGATCAAGGAGCGCTACCAGGAGATCGTCGACTTCTCCGGCATCAACGAGAAGGGCGACTTCATCACCCTGCCGATGCGCACCTACTCCTCCGGCATGGCGGCCCGGCTGCGCTTCTCCATCGCCGCCGCCAAGGACCACGACGTCCTGATGATCGACGAGGCCCTGGCCACCGGCGACCGCAAGTTCCAGAAGCGCTCCGAACAGCGCATCCGCGAACTGCGCAAGGAAGCCGGCACGGTGTTTCTGGTCAGTCACAACAACAAGTCGATCCGCGACACCTGCGACCGCGTGCTGTGGCTGGAGCGGGGCGAGCTGCGCATGGACGGACCCACGGACGAGGTCCTCAAGGAGTACGAGAAGTTCACCGGCAAATAGGGCATCCCGGCCTGCTCCTGATGGCCCGGAACGCTTCCCGGGGCCCCGTCGCAACCTCCGCGACGGGGCCCCGCGTCTGCAAAGGAAACGTCAACTCGGCCCAGTCTCAGGAATCTTGACGCCAATCGGTGTGTTGTTGTGATGTGCAGGACACCCCAGGGATCATCGCTGCGCTGTACAACGTAAGCTGTAGCGGTCTCGAAAGGCGGCAAGTAGGGCGATAACGCGCCACACCCTCCACCGGGACGGCCGCGTGGAGGCCCGGGCGGCGTGTCCGAAATAGTGCGTATCGGGTCGGCAGTGTAGAACGGGAGATGTGACGGCAATGGCTACGGAGACTCCCCGGCTGAACGCAGCGTGTGGTGTCCCCGTCCCGGGCAGCCGGCGGTGACGGGAACCGACACGTCGCTCGCCGGTGATCCGGAGCGCGGCACGCTCGACAAGGCCTCGGGCGAGAACTTCCCGGTGGCGCCGTTCTTCCTGCCCAGGGCCTGGCGCACCGACCTCATGGCCGTGTACGGCTTCGCCCGCCTCGTCGACGACATCGGCGACGGCGACCTCGCCCCCGGCGGCGCCGACGCCCGGCTGCTCGGCGTCCCGCCCGCGGACGCCGAGGACCGGCTGCTGCTCCTGGACGCCTTCGAGGCCGACCTGCGCCGCGTCTTCGACGGCACGCCCCGTCACCCCCTGCTGCGCCGCCTGCAGCCCACGGTGCGCCGCCACGCACTGACCCCCGAGCCCTTCCTCGGCTTGATCGCCGCCAACCGCCAGGACCAGCTCGTCACCCGCTACGAGACCTACGCCGACCTCCTCGCCTACTGCGAACTGTCGGCCAACCCGGTCGGCCGCCTGGTCCTGTCCGTCACCGGCACCTCGACGCCCGAGCGCATCCGCCTGTCGGACGCGATCTGCACCGCACTGCAGATCGTCGAACACCTGCAGGACGTCGCCGAGGACCTCCGACGGGACCGCGTCTACCTGCCCGCCGAGGACATGAAACGTTTCCACGTCCAGGAGGCGGACCTCGCCACCCCCGTCGCGAGCGCATCGGCGCGCGCGCTGGTCGCATACGAAGCGGAACGCGCCCTCTTTCTCCTGAATGAAGGCGCCCCTCTGGTGGGTAGCGTCCACGGCAGGTTGAAGTTGCTGCTCGCAGGGTTCGTGGCGGGAGGAAGGGCGGCGGTCCACGCGATCGCCGCAGCCGGATACGACGTACTTCCCGGCCCGCCCAAGCCCGGCAAGATCCGGTTGCTGCGTGAGGTGGGCGTGACTCTGCGAGGAGAGGGGTGATCCGGACCGTGGAGTTCGAACCACACGTGTCCGCACCGGTACTCGCCGCCTACCGATACTGCGAGGCCGTCACCGGACAGCAGGCCCGCAACTTCGCCTACGGCATCAGACTGCTGCCGGCGCCCAAGCGCCGCGCGATGTCCGCGCTGTACGCGTTCTCGCGGCGCGTCGACGACATCGGCGACGGCGCGCTGGCGGACGAGGTCAAGGTGGCGCGGCTGGAGGACACCCGGGCGACGCTGGCCCGGGTGCGCGAGGACGCGATCGCCGAGGACGACACCGACCCGGTCGCGGTCGCCCTCGCCCACGCCGCCGGCGCCTTCCCGATCCCGCTCGGCGGCCTGGACGAGCTGATCGACGGCGTCCTGATGGACGTACGCGGCGAGACCTACGAGACCTGGGACGACCTGAAGGGGTACTGCCGCTGCGTCGCGGGCGCCATCGGGCGCCTCTCGCTCGGCGTGTTCGGCACCGAGCCGGGGGCGCGCGGCGCCGAGCGCGCGCCCGAGTACGCCGACACGCTCGGCCTGGCGCTCCAGCTCACCAACATCCTCCGGGACGTGCGCGAGGACGCCGAGGGCGGACGGACCTACCTGCCCGCCGACGACCTCGCGAAATTCGGGTGCGCGGCCGGCTTCGGCGGGCCGACGCCACCGGACGGCTCCGACTTCGCGGGCCTCGTCCACTTCGAAGTGCGACGGGCCCGCACGCTCTTCGCCGAGGGCTACCGGCTGCTGCCCATGCTCGACCGGCGCAGCGGCGCCTGCGTCGCCGCCATGGCCGGCATCTACCGCCGACTGCTCGACCGCATCGAGCGCGACCCCGAGGCCGTGCTGCGCGGCCGGGTCTCGCTGCCGGGACGGGAGAAGGCGTACGTCGCCGTGCGGGGGCTGTCCGGTCTGGACACCCGGCAGGTCAACCGGAGGACCGTCAGGAGGCGCGCCTGATGGAGAACCCGGTCCCAGGCGATTGCGCCGGTGAAAAACGGCACGCAACCCTCCGGGAGGCGACCGCGTCCCTGACGGCGACGGTGTGCCGTGATCCGTTCGACCACCGCGGCGGCCGCGCAGGGGAGGACGTACGATGACCGACGGCACGCGCTCCGACGACCCGCTCGCCAACCCCGCCCGGCGCACCGGCGGGGACGCCGTCGTGGTCGGCGGCGGACTCGCCGGCATCACCGCCGCCCTCGCGCTCGCCGACGCCGGAGTGCGCGTCACCCTTCTCGAGGGCCGGCCCCGGCTGGGCGGGCTCGCCTTCTCCTTCCAGCGCGGCGACCTCACCGTCGACAACGGACAGCACGTGTACCTGCGCTGCTGCACCGCCTACCGGTGGTTCCTCGACCGCATCGAGGCCACCGCGCTGGCGCCGCTGCAAAGCCGCCTCGACGTGCCGGTGGTCGACGTGGCCAAGCCCGAGGGCCGGCGGCTGGGCCGGCTGCGGCGCGACCCGCTGCCGGTCCCGCTGCACCTGGGACGCAGCCTGGCTGCCTACCCGCACCTCTCGCTCGCCGAGCGGGCCAGGGTGGGCCGCGCCGCGCTCGCGCTCAAGCGGCTCGACCTCGCCGATCCGGCGCTGGACGACCGGGACTTCGGCAGCTGGCTGGCCGAGCACGGCCAGTCCGCGCGCGCCGTCGAGGCCCTGTGGGACCTGGTCGGGGTCGCCACCCTCAACGCGGTCGCGGGCGACGCCTCGCTGGGGCTCGCCGCGATGGTGTTCAAGACCGGTCTGCTGTCCGACCCGGGCGCGGCCGACATCGGATGGGCGCGCGTCCCGCTGGGCGAACTGCACGACCGGCTGGCCCGCAAGGCCCTCGAGTCCGCGGGGGTGCGTACCGAGGTCCGTACCCGCGTCACCTCCGTCTCCCGTGACGACACCGGGCGCTGGACAGTCGAGGTGCCGGGCGAGACGCTCACCGCCGACGCCGTCGTGCTCGCCGTGGCCCAGCGCGAGGCCCACGACCTGCTGCCCGCCGGCGCCCTGGACGCCCCGGAACGGCTGCTGCGGATCGGCACGGCGCCGATCATCGACCTGCACGTCGTCTACGACCGCAAGGTGCTCGCCCGGCCCTTCCTCGCGGCCCTCGGCACCCCGGTGCAGTGGGTCTTCGACCGCACCGAAGCCTCCGGGCTGCGCACCGGACAGTACCTGGCGCTGTCCCAGTCGGCCGCGCACGACGACATCGACGCGCCCGTCGCCGCACTGCGCGAGCGCTACCTCCCCGAGCTGGAACGGCTGCTGCCCGGTGCGCGCGGCGCCGAGGTCAGGGACTTCTTCGTGACCAGGGAGCGCACGGCGACGTTCGCCCCGACCCCCGGCGTCGGACGGCTCAGGCCCGGCGCCCGTACCAAGGCCCCCGGCCTCTACCTGGCCGGAGCGTGGACCGCCACAGGGTGGCCCGCGACCATGGAGAGTGCGGTCCGCAGCGGCGTGAACGCGGCGGACGCCGCGCTGAGCGCCCTGGGCCGGTCCCGCCCCCGCCGCCTCTTCGACGTCGAGGAGGCGGCGTGACGCTCGATCAGCGGGCGGCAGGCCCCCGCACTTCCGGCACCGCAACAAGAGGAGAGACCTTGCCCACTGTGCCCCCGGCCTCGACGGCCGCTCGAGAGACCGCGGTGGACGTGACCGCGCTTCTGGAGCGCGGCCGGACCCTGGCCACACCGGTACTGCGGGCGGCCGTCGACCGCCTGGCCCCTCCCATGGACACCGTTTCCGCCTACCACTTCGGCTGGATCGACGCCGAGGGCAATCCCGCGGACGGCGACGGCGGCAAGGCCGTCCGGCCCGCGCTCGCCGTGCTCTCGGCCGAGGTCACCGGGGCGGCCCCCGAGGCCGGCGTCCCCGGCGCGGTCGCCGTCGAACTGGTCCACAACTTCTCGCTGCTGCACGACGACCTGATGGACGGCGACGAACAGCGCCGCCACCGCGACACCGTCTGGAAGGTGCACGGCCCCGCCCAGGCGATCCTCGTCGGCGACGCCCTGTTCGCCCTGGCCAACGAGATACTGCTGGAACTCGGCACGGTCGAGGCCGGCCGCGCCACCCGCCGCCTGACCACCGCCACCCGCGCCCTGATCGACGGTCAGGCGCAGGACATCTCCTACGAGCACCGCGACCGCGTCAGCGTCGAGGAGTGCCTGGAGATGGAGGGCAACAAGACCGGCGCCCTGCTCGCCTGCGCCTCCTCGATCGGCGCGGTCCTCGGCGGCGCGGACGACCACACCGCCGACACCCTGGAGAAGTACGGCTACCACCTGGGCCTGGCCTTCCAGGCCGTCGACGACCTCCTCGGCATCTGGGGCGACCCGGTCTCCACCGGCAAGCAGACCTGGAGCGACCTGCGCCAGCGCAAGAAGTCCCTGCCGGTCGTGGCCGCCCTCGCGGCCGGCGGCCCGGCCTCCGAGCGGCTCGGCGAGATCCTCGCCGCGGACGCCAAGAGCAGCGACTTCGCGAACTTCTCGGAGGAGGAGTTCGCGGCCCGCGCCGCCCTCATCGAGGAGGCCGGCGGCCGTGAGTGGACCGCCGAGGAGGCGCGCCGGCAGCACACCGTGGCGGTCGAGGCCCTGCACGCCATCGACATGCCCGACCGGGTACGGGCCGCCTTCACGGCGCTCGCCGACTTCGTCGTCGTACGGAAGAGATGATCATTATCGGTCGAATATCCCTCGCGTAGTCGCCGGCCGGTGCCGAGGTCGAGGCACCGTCCGACGGCGGACCCACAGCAGCACGACTCGCACGACTGCACGAAGGGGAAGCCATGACAGCGACGACCGACGGAAGCACCGGGGCGCTGCCGCCCCGCGCTGCCGCGGCCAGCGAAACCGACAGCACCGACCCCGTGGCGGCGGGGGTCCGAGACGCCGCCGTGCGCGCCGTGGGGCGCGCCACCGACTTCCTGCTGTCGCGGCAGGACGCCCAGGGCTGGTGGAAGGGCGACCTCGAGACGAACGTCACGATGGACGCCGAGGACCTGCTCCTGCGCCAGTTCCTGGGCATCCGCGACGAGGCCACGACCCGCGCCGCCGCGCTGTTCGTCCGCGGCGAGCAGCGCCCGGACGGCACCTGGGCCACCTTCTACGGCGGACCCGGCGAACTCTCCGCCACCATCGAGGCTTACGTCGCCCTGCGGCTGGCCGGCGACGCGCCCGACGCGCCGCACATGGCGAAGGCCTCGGCGTGGATCCGCGAGCGGGGCGGGATCGCCGCCGCGCGGGTCTTCACCCGGATCTGGCTCGCGCTGTTCGGCTGGTGGAAGTGGGAGGACCTGCCCGAACTCCCGCCCGAACTCCTCTACTTCCCGAAGTGGTTCCCGCTCAACATCTACAACTTCGGGTGCTGGGCGCGGCAGACCATCGTGCCGCTCACCGTCGTCTCCGCGAAGCGTCCGGTGCGTCCGGCGCCGTTCCCGCTGGACGAACTGCACACCGACCCCGACCACCCCAATCCGCCCAAGCCCCTCGCGCCGGTGACCAGTTGGGACGGCCTGTTCCAGCGGCTGGACAAGGTGGTGCGCGGCTACCGGCCGATCGCGGTGCGCCGGCTGCGCAGGGCCGCGATGAACAGCGCCGCCCGCTGGATCATCGAGCGACAGGAGAACGACGGCTGCTGGGGCGGCATCCAGCCGCCGGCCGTGTACTCGGTCATCGCCCTGTACCTGCTGGGCTACGACCTCGAGCACCCGGTGATGCGGGCCGGCCTGGAGTCCCTCGACCGGTACACCGTCTGGCGCGAGGACGGCGCCCGGATGATCGAGGCCTGCCAGTCCCCGGTGTGGGACACCTGTCTGGCCACCATCGCGCTCGCCGACGCCGGAGTGCCCGCCGATCACCCGCAACTGGTCAAGGCCGCCGACTGGATGCTGGGCGAGCAGATCGTGCGACCCGGCGACTGGTCCGTGCGCAGGCCCCAACTTCCGCCCGGCGGATGGGCGTTCGAGTTCCACAACGACAACTACCCGGACATCGACGACACCGCAGAGGTGGTCCTCGCGCTGCGCCGGGTCCGCCACCACGACCCGGAGCGGGTCGAGAAGGCGATCGGGCGCGGGGTGCGCTGGAACCTCGGCATGCAGTCGAGGAACGGGGCGTGGGGCGCCTTCGACGTCGACAACACCAGCCGGTTCCCCAACCGGCTGCCGTTCTGCGACTTCGGCGAGGTCATCGACCCGCCGTCCGCCGACGTCACCGCGCACGTGGTCGAGATGCTCGCGGCCGAGGGCATGGCCCACGACCCGCGCACCCGGCGCGGCATCGAGTGGCTGCTCGCCGAACAGGAGCCGGACGGCTCGTGGTTCGGGCGCTGGGGCGTCAACTACCTTTACGGCACGGGGTCCGTGGTCCCCGCGCTGACGGCCGTCGGCCTGCCCGGCTCGCACCCGGCGATCCGGCGCGCGGTGGCCTGGCTGGAGTCGGTGCAGAACGACGACGGCGGCTGGGGCGAGGACCTGCGCTCCTACCGGGACGCCGAGGAGTGGAGCGGCCGCGGGGCCTCCACCGCCTCGCAGACGGCGTGGGCGCTGATGGCCCTGCTGGCGGCGGGGGAGCGGGACTCCCGGGCCGTCGAACGCGGCGTGCGGTGGCTCGCGGCCACGCAACGCGAGGACGGTTCGTGGGACGAGCCGTACTTCACCGGCACCGGATTCCCATGGGACTTCTCCATCAACTACCACCTCTACCGGCAGGTCTTCCCGCTGACCGCGCTCGGCCGGTACGTCCACGGAGAGCCGTTCGCCGTACAGCCACCGGCCGTTCAGCCCCGGACCGTACAGCCACCGGCCGTTGAGCCCCTGACGGTACAGCCACCGGCCGAGCAGCCTCTGGTCGAGCGGCTGCTCGTCGACAAACCCGTCGCCGAGGCCGAGGGGGGCTGATGAGCGACCGTCCCGCCCCGGCACCGCTGCTGATCGCGTGCGCGCTCGGCATCGAGCACCTCGCCCTGCGCACCGGCGACCGCGGAGCGCGGCGGGAGGGCCCGAGACGTCCCGTAACCGAACCGGACGGGTACGGCGGCGCCGGCGGGCCGGTCACCGTGCTGCGTACCGGCATGGGCCCCAAGGCGGCCGAACGGTCGGTCGTCCGCGTCCTCGCCGACCCGGTGCTGGCCGACGCCGCCGTGCTCGCCACCGGCTTCTGCGCGGGTCTCGCCCCCGGCATGCACCCCGGCGACCTGGTGGTCGCCGAGGAGACCCGGGACCCGCGCGGCGACGTCCCGTGCGTCGGCACCGAACTGCTGGTGAAGGCGCTGGTGCGGGCCGTGCCCGGCCGTACCGTGCACACCGGGCCGCTCACCGGCTCCGACCACGTGGTCCGCGGTCCGGAGCGGTCGGAGCTGCTGGCGACCGGCGCGATCGCGGTCGACATGGAGTCGGCGGCCACGCTGCTGAGCGCGGTGCGCGTGGGCGAGCGCCCGGTTGCGGCCGTGCGGGTGGTGGTGGACGCTCCAGAACATGAACTCGTCCGGATCGGCACACTGCGCGGTGGAATATCGGCTTTCCGCGTGCTCCGATCCGTTCTTCCGGCTTTCTTCGAATGGCACCGTTCCTTGCTGCTCCCCAGGAGGTGAGCCAGATGGCCATGCCGCTGCGTCAGTCCATCAAGGTCGCTACTTACTTGGCAGAACAGAAGCTCCGCAAGCGTGACAAGTTCCCGCTGATCGTGGAGCTGGAGCCGCTCTTCGCGTGCAACCTGAAATGCGAGGGCTGCGGCAAGATCCAGCACCCGGCCGGGGTGCTCAAGCAGCGCATGCCGGTCGCGCAGGCCGTGGGAGCGGTGCTGGAGTCCGGCGCGCCGATGGTGTCCATCGCGGGCGGCGAGCCCCTGATGCACCCTCATATCGACGAGATCGTGCGGCAGTTGGTGGCCAAGCGGAAATACGTCTTCCTGTGCACCAACGCGATGCTGCTGCGCAAGAAGATGGACAGGTTCAAGCCCTCGCCGTACTTCGCGTTCGCGGTGCACATCGACGGGCTGCGCGAGCGGCACGACGAGTCCGTCGCCAAGGAGGGCGTGTTCGACGAGGCGGTGGAGGCCATCAAGGAGGCCAAGCGGCGCGGCTTCCGGGTGACCACCAACTCGACCTTCTTCAACACCGACACCCCGCAGACCATCATCGAGGTGCTCAACTTCCTCAACGACGACCTGAAGGTCGACGAGATGATGATCTCGCCCGCCTACGCCTACGAGAAGGCCCCGGACCAGGAGCACTTCCTGGGCGTGGAGCAGACCCGCGAGCTGTTCAGGAAGGCCTTCGCGGGCGGCAACCGGCTGCGCTGGCGGCTCAACCACTCGCCGCTGTTCCTGGACTTCCTCGAGGGCAAGGTCGACTTCCCGTGCACGGCCTGGGCGATCCCGAACTACTCGCTGTTCGGCTGGCAGCGCCCCTGCTACCTGATGAGCGACGGGTACGTGCCGACGTACCGCGAGCTCATCGAGGACACCGACTGGGACAAGTACGGCCGGGGCAAGGACCCGCGCTGCGCCAACTGCATGGCGCACTGCGGCTACGAGCCCACCGCCGTCCTCGCCACCATGGGATCCCTCAAGGAGTCCTTGCGCGCGATGCGCGAGACCGTCTCCGGAAACCGGGACTGACCCGGTGACCGCCGTCTCCCTGGGCGTGCCCGAGGTGCCGGCCCGGCCGGCCGCCGAGCGGCGAGCGTCGCGGCGGATCCAGGTCGGCTCCGTGCCGGTCGGGGGCGGGGCGCCGGTGTCGGTGCAGTCGATGACGACGACGCGTACCTCCGACATCGGTGCCACGTTGCAGCAGATCGCGGAGCTGACCGCGTCGGGGTGCCAGATCGTGCGGGTGGCGTGTCCGACGCAGGACGACGCGGACGCGCTGGCGACGATCGCGCGGAAGTCGCAGATCCCGGTGATCGCGGACATCCACTTCCAGCCGAAGTACGTGTTCGCGGCGATCGAGGCGGGCTGTGCGGCGGTCCGGGTGAACCCGGGCAACATCAAGCAGTTCGACGACAAGGTCAAGGAGATCGCGCGGGCGGCGAAGGACCACGGCACGCCGATCCGGATCGGGGTCAACGCGGGCTCGCTGGACCGGCGGCTGCTGCAGAAGTACGGCAAGGCGACGCCGGAGGCGCTGGTGGAGAGCGCGCTGTGGGAGGCGTCGCTGTTCGAGGAGCACGACTTCCGGGACATCAAGATCTCCGTCAAGCACAACGACCCGGTCGTGATGATCGAGGCCTACCGGCAGCTCGCCGCGCAGTGCGACTACCCGCTGCACCTCGGCGTGACGGAGGCGGGCCCGGCGTTCCAGGGCACCATCAAGTCGGCCGTCGCCTTCGGCGCGCTGCTGTCGCAGGGCATCGGGGACACGATCCGGGTGTCGCTGAGCGCGCCGCCGGTGGAGGAGATCAAGGTCGGCCTGAAGATCCTGGAGTCGCTGAACCTGCGCCGGCGCGGGCTGGAGATCGTCTCCTGCCCCTCCTGCGGGCGTGCCCAGGTCGACGTGTACAAGCTGGCCGAGGAGGTCACCGCGGGGCTGACCGGCATGGAGGTGCCGCTGCGGGTGGCGGTCATGGGCTGCGTGGTCAACGGTCCCGGCGAGGCGCGGGAGGCCGACCTCGGTGTCGCCTCGGGCAACGGCAAGGGGCAGATCTTCGTCAAGGGCGAGGTCGTCAAGACCGTCCCCGAGTCGAAGATCGTCGAGACCCTCATCGAAGAGGCCATGAAGCTGGCGGAGCAGATGGAGCAGGACGGCGCGTCGGGGGAGCCGGCCGTCACCGTGAGTTGAACAGCAGGACCGAAGGGGGCTCGAGCGTGACGATTCTGGAGACCATCCGTGGACCACGCGACCTGAAAGCGCTGGCCGAGCCGGAGCTTCGCCGACTGTCCGAGGAGATCAGGGAGTTCCTGGTGCACGCGGTGGCCAGGACCGGCGGTCATCTCGGGCCGAACCTGGGCGTGGTGGAACTGTCCATCGCGCTCCACCGGGTCTTCGAGTCGCCCGTCGACCGCATCCTGTGGGACACCGGCCACCAGAGCTACGTCCACAAGCTGGTGACGGGGCGTCAGGACTTCTCGAAGCTGCGTGGCAAGGGCGGTCTGTCCGGCTACCCGTCGCGCGAGGAGTCCGAGCACGACGTCATCGAGAACAGCCACGCCTCGACCGCCCTCGGCTGGGCCGACGGGCTCGCCAAGGCACGCCAGGTGCAGGGGGAGAAGGGGCACGTCGTCGCGGTCATCGGCGACGGCGCGCTGACCGGCGGCATGGCCTGGGAGGCGCTGAACAACATCGCGGCCGCCAAGGACCGGCCGCTGATCATCGTCGTCAACGACAACGAGCGTTCATACGCGCCGACCATCGGCGGGCTCGCCGACCACCTGGCCACCCTGCGCACCACCGACGGCTACGAGAAGGTCCTCGCCTGGGGCAAGGACGTGCTGTTGCGCACCCCGCTCGTCGGCCACACCGTCTACGAGTCGCTGCACGGCGCGAAGAAGGGCTTCAAGGACGCCTTCGCCCCGCAGGGCATGTTCGAGGACCTGGGCCTGAAGTACGTCGGCCCGATCGACGGACACGACATCGGGGCCGTGGAGTCGGCGCTGCGGCGCGCGAAGCGCTTCCACGGGCCGGTCCTGGTGCACTGCCTCACCGAGAAGGGCCGCGGCTACGAGCCCGCCCTCGCGCACGAGGAGGACCGCTTCCACACCGTCGGCGTGATGGACCCGCACACCTGCGAACCGCTCACACCCGCCGCCGGCCCGTCCTGGACCTCGGTGTTCGGCGACGAGATCGTCCGGATCGGCGAGGAGCGCGAGGACGTCGTCGCGATCACGGCGGCCATGCTGCACCCGGTGGGCCTCGGCAAGTTCGCCGCCCGCTTCCCCGGCCGGGTGTGGGACGTGGGCATCGCCGAGCAGCACGCGGCCGTCTCCGCGGCCGGCCTGGCGACCGGCGGGCTGCACCCGGTGGTCGCCGTCTACGCCACCTTCCTCAACCGCGCCTTCGACCAGCTCCTGATGGACGTGGCGCTGCACCGCTGCGGGGTCACCTTCGTACTGGACCGGGCCGGTGTCACGGGCGTCGACGGCGCCTCCCACAACGGCATGTGGGACATGTCCGTCCTCCAGGTGGTGCCGGGCCTGCGGATAGCCGCCCCGCGCGACGCCGACCAGCTGCGCGCCCAGCTGCGCGAGGCGGTCGCCGTCGACGACGCGCCGACCCTGGTCCGCTTCCCGAAGGAGTCGGTGGGACCGCGGATCCCGGCGGTCGACCGGGTGGGCGGCATGGACGTGCTGCACCGCGCGGACCGGCCCGAGGTGCTGCTGGTCGCCGTCGGCGTCATGGCGCCGGTCTGCCTGCAGGCCGCCGAGCTGCTCCAGGCGCGCGGCATCGCCTGCACGGTGGTGGATCCCCGGTGGGTCAAACCGGTCGATCCGGCGCTGCCGGGGCTCGCCGCCGAGCACCGCCTGGTGGCGGTCGTGGAGGACAACAGCCGCGCGGCCGGCGTCGGATCCGCGGTGGCGCTGGCGCTCGGCGACGCCGAAGTCGACGTACCGGTGCGGCGGTTCGGCATTCCGGAGCAGTTCCTCGCGCACGCCAAGCGTGCGGAGGTGCTGGCCGACATCGGGCTCACACCGGTGGAGGTGGCCGGGCGGATCAGCGCGAGCCTGGCCGTCAAGGAGGCCGCCGCCGACCCGGCGGGGGCCGCCCCAGTCAAGGAGAGGGCTGAATGACCAAGGAGTTCGACCTCGGCGCACTCCTGGCCGAGCGCGGAGCCGAGCGCTACGAGCTGCACACCAGGTACCTCAACCACCAGCTCCCGCGCATGCTGCACACCATCGGCTTCGACAAGGTCTACGAGCGCGGCGAGGGCGCGTACTTCTGGGACGCGGACGGCAACGACTACCTGGACATGCTCGCCGGGTTCGGGGTGATGGGCCTGGGCCGCCACCACCCCGTGGTCCGCAAGGCGCTGCACGACGTCCTCGACGCGTCGCTGGCCGACCTCACCCGCTTCGACTGCCAGCCGCTGCCCGGGCTGCTGGCCGAGAAGCTCCTCGCGCACAGCCCGCACCTGGACCGGGTGTTCTTCGGCAACAGCGGCACCGAGGCGGTCGAGGGCGCGCTGAAGTTCGCCCGTTACGCCACCGGCAGGCCCAGGGTGCTGTACTGCGAGCACGCCTTCCACGGACTGACGACGGGTTCGCTGTCGGTCAACGGCGAGTCCGGCTTCCGGGACGGCTTCGCCCCGCTGCTGCCCGACACCCCCGTACCCCTCGGCGACCTCGACGCCCTGGCGAGGGAGCTGAGGAGGGGCGACGTCGCCGCCCTGATCGTGGAGCCGATCCAGGGCAAGGGCGTGTACGAGGCCCCACCCGGCTACCTGCGGGCCGCGCAGGAACTGCTGCACCGGCACAAGGCACTGCTCATCGCCGACGAGGTGCAGACCGGCCTGGGCCGGACCGGCGACTTCTACGCCTACCAGCACGAGGAGGGCGTCGAGCCGGACCTGGTGTGCGTGGCCAAGGCGCTGTCGGGCGGATACGTGCCGGTCGGGGCGACGCTCGGCAAGGACTGGATCTTCAAGAAGGTCTACTCGTCGATGGACCGCGTCCTCGTCCACTCGGCGAGCTTCGGGTCCAACGCGCAGGCCATGGCGGCCGGGCTCGCCGTGCTGTCGGTCATGGAGAACGAGCAGGTCGTCGCGAACGCCCGGATGACGGGCGATCGCCTGAGGTCCCGGCTCGCGGCGCTGACCGAGAAGTACGAGCTGCTCGCCGACGTCCGCGGCCGCGGGCTGATGATCGGCATCGAGTTCGGCCGGCCCAGGTCGCTGAAGCTGCGCAGCCGGTGGACCATGCTGCAGGCCGCCCGCAAGGGACTGTTCGCGCAGATGGTCGTCGTTCCGCTGCTGCAGCGCCACCGCATCCTCACCCAGGTCTCCGGCGACCACCTGGAGGTCATCAAGCTGATCCCGCCGCTGATCATCGGCGATCGGGAGGTGGACCGGTTCGTGGCCGCCTTCACGGAGGTGATGGACGAGGCGCACAATGGAGGCGGGCTGATGTGGGACTTCGGCAAGACGCTGATCAAACAGGCCGTCGCCAACCGCTGACCCGGGCCGCCGGCCGGGCAGTCCCTGCCACCGGCCAAGAGCTGTTTGCCTCTGAGGCAAGAAATTTGCCCCAGAGGTAAAGCTGCGGCTCAATGGGGGTATGAGCTCCCCGGAAGCCGAGTTCGAGCAGCCGACGGGACCGCTGGCAGACCTGCCCGCCGTCGCGCCGCAGCTCCGCGCACTGCGCCGCCGCGCCTCCCTCACCCTGGAGGCCGCGGCCCGCGCTGCCGGACTGTCCCCGGCCCACCTCTCCCGGCTGGAGACCGGGCAGCGGCAACCCTCGCTGCCGGTGCTGCTCGGGCTCGCCCGCATCTACGGTACGACCGTCTCCGAACTGCTCGGCGAGACGGTCGCCGACCGTAACGCGGTGGTGCGCGGCGTCGACATGGAACCCACCGCCGCGGGCGGCTGGACCTACTGGCAGGCCGGCGCCTCCGGCCGGGGCATGCAGGCCCTGCGGGTCCACGCGCCGTACGGCACCCAGGGCGACATCGTGCGCGTGCACCCGGGCGAGGAGTGGCTGTACGTCCTCGCCGGGCGGCTGTGGCTGCGCCTGGGGGACGCCACCCACCGGCTCGGTCCCGGCGACAGCGCGCACTTCGACTCGCTGACGCCGCACCGTATCGCGGCGCTGGACCCCGAAGGGGTCGAGCTGCTGTTCGTCCACACCCTGTTGCAGAGTCCCACGGCCGCGCTGTGCCTGGGCCCGACCACCGGAGACATGCCATGAGCAATTACGAGGAGAAGTTCCCGCGGTCCCTGTGGATCCGCCTGATCATCTACATCGCGGCGGGCCACCTCTTCGCGGGCTTCATCTACCTGCTGTTCTCGGTGGGCGCCAAGTAGCCCGCCGCACAGTCCGACGCCGCCTCCTGCCCGGCGTCAGTCGAGCAGGCGCTCGCGCAGCCGCTCCCGGACCGCCGGGGTCATGCCGAGCCCCTGCTCCAGGTAGGACTCGACCCCGCCCCACGTCTCCTCGATGGTCTCGAAGGCCGCCGCCAGGTATTCCTCGCGCGCCTCGAACAGCGGGCTGAGCAGCTCCATGACCTCGGGGGAGTAGGCCGAGGGCGAGCTGGAGCCGCGGCGCACCCGGTAGCGGCGGTGCTTGGCGTTCGACTCCAGGTAGTCGGCGAAGATCGCGTCCCGCTCCACGCCCACGGCGAGCAGGGTCACGGCGATCGACAGGCCCGCGCGGTCCTTGCCCGCGGCGCAGTGCATCAGCGCGGGCACGCTGTCCTCGGCCAGCGCGTGCAGCACGCGCGTGTGCTCGCCGGTGCGCTCCTTGACGATCAGCCGGTACGAGCCGATCATGCGGCCGGCCGCCTTGCCGTCCCCGAGTATCTCGCGCAGCTGGTCGAGGTCTCCGTCCCGGACCATCTTCCAGAACTCGGCGCCGTCCGCCGGGTCGCTCAGCGGCAGGTTCACGTTCCGCACGCCCGGCAGCTCGACGTCCGGGCCCTCCAGCTTCTGGTCCGCCGCGTTGCGGAAGTCGAAGACGGTGTGCAGCCCCAGCGAGGCGAGGAAGGCGGCGTCCTCCGCGGTGGCGTGCGCGAGGTGGCCGCTGCGGAACAGCACTCCGTGGCGCACCCGTCGTCCGTCCACCGTCGGCAGGCCCCCCACGTCGCGGAAGTTGCGAATTCCTGCCAGCTCGGGCTCGGTCGACGGGATCTGCTGCGTCACGGGGGCTCCTCCCAGCCGTCCCCGCCGGCGCTGCTCGTCGACGGGCACCTCCTTGACGATACGACACGCACACCCCGGCTCAGCAGGGGGTGTGTGGCCTGACCGTGCGGAGCCGACGGTGGTATCGCCCACGTCTGAGTCTTCTGTCCGAATTAGTGCTTTGGGTGGATTTCGTTGCAACTCGCTCCGGAATAAGGAAAGCTGGCGCGAGTGCGCGTGAGCATCGTCATATCGGTCACCGTGAGTCGCCCGTCATGTTCACGTAATGCGCATTGGTTTTCAGGGAATTTGGCCGATACGGACGGCTCGGAATCGACGGAGGGTGACCGCGAATTCCCATTGGGGATCAAGGGAAACGTGCGCCTCCCGCAACCTCTTGTTGTCCCTTCGCGCCGTGGTCGCTTACGTTCGCCAGGCAATCCGGACGGACGCCTAATCCTGCCGCCGCCCGGAATCCCGCACCACTCACCCGTGCACGGCAGGAGCGGGGGACCCGCAGGTAGAACCGCCTGTCCGGTCTCCGGAACAGGCTTGGGGTCAAGTCGCGCCCACGGCGCGGCCGGACAGCTCCAGTCCGCACCCGACAGCTCACCTCGCAGGCGCCGGAGAGGAATTCGTCATGCCCGCGAAGGGTAAGCACCGCCGCCCCAAGTCCCAGCGGTTCACCCGCTCCATCGCCGTCGCCGGAACCGGCGGCGCCGCGCTCGCCCTCCCCCTGCTGGGGGCCACCGGCGCCCACGCCGACACCGCGCAGCCGGTTTCGCAGAAGACCGTGCAGTCCCTTTCCGGCGCCGAGAAGACGGCGGCCGAGGGGAAGAAGGCGGCCAAGGGCAAGGCCGCGAACAATGCGCGGGTGCGGACCTATTCGGTGCGCAAGGGCGACTGCCTCTCGAAGATCGCCGAGGAGCAGAGCGTCCGCGGCGGCTGGCAGAAGCTCTACGCGGACAACCGCGAGGCCGTGGGCGACGACCCGTCGCTGATCCACCCCGGCCTGAGGCTCGTCATCGGCAAGAAGGCCGCGGCCGGCGCCACCAAGTCGTCGTCCGCTTCGCCTTTTTCATCCACTTCGCCGTCTTCGTCCTCGTCTTCTTCGGCGTCCTCCCCGGCTCCCGCGCCTGCCGCCGGCTCTCCGTCCGCTTCCTCCGCCGACCCGTCTCCCTCGGCGTCCGCGGACCCGTCCTCCTCGCAGTCGGCGACGGTCGCCCAGGTCGCCGAGACCACCGGCACCTCCACCGGCACCTCCAGCGGTTACACCCTCCCGGTCTCCGGGGCCGGCGTCGGCACCGGATACCGCGTCGCGGGCAGCATGTGGTCCAGCGGCTACCACACCGGCGTCGACTTCGTCGTGCCGACCGGCACCTCGCTGAAGGCCGTGGGCGCCGGCACGGTCGTCTCCGCGGGCTGGGGCGGCGCCTACGGCAACCAGGTCGTCATCCAGCTGAGCGACGGCTACTACGCCCAGTACGCCCACCTCTCGCAGCTCTCCGTCTCGGCCGGCCAGACCGTCACCACCGGCCAGCAGATCGGCCTCTCCGGCGCGACCGGCAACGTGACCGGCCCGCACCTGCACTTCGAGATCCGCACCACGCCGAACTACGGCTCCGACGTGGACCCGGTCGGCTACCTCCGCTCCAAGGGCGTCGCCGTCGGCTGACGGCTCCCCGACCGCCCGGCATGCCGCCGAGGGGCGGACCCCGATCCCCGGGTCCGGCCCTCGGCCGTCGCCGTGCGCGGGTGCGGGTGCGGGTGCGGGTGCGGGTGCGGGTGCGGCTTATTCCGGGTTTGGCGAACAATTTAGGCGTGGCTTATCTCACCGTTCGTCAAGCCCTCCCTACGGTCGCGTAGGTCACATTGAGCGGTGAATCATGACCTGCTGTGGCAGACGATTCGAAGAGTGACAGCAGATCAGTGATCGGGTCGTACGTCGCGGTGGGGGACAGCTTCACCGAGGGCGTCGGCGACCCGGGTCCCGACGGGGCGTTCGTCGGCTGGGCGGACCGCTTCGCGGTGCTCCTCGCCGACCGGCGGCCCGAGGGCGACTTCACGTACACCAACCTCGCCGTGCGCGGCAGGCTGCTCGACCAGATCGTGGCCGAGCAGGTCCCGCAGGCCGTCGGACTCGCTCCGGACCTGGTGTCCTTCTGCGCGGGCGGCAACGACATCCTCCGGCCCGGCACCGACCCCGACGAGGTCGCCGAGCGGTTCGAGCGGGCGGTCGCACGGCTCACCGAGGCCGCCGGCACCGTCCTGGTGACGACGGGCTTCGACACCCGTGGCGTGCCGGTGCTCAAGCGCCTGCGCGGCAAGATCGCCACCTACAACGGCCATGTACGAGCCATCGCCGACCGCTACGGCTGTCCCGTGCTGGACCTGTGGTCCCTGAAGTCCGTCCAGGACCGCCGGGCCTGGGACGGCGACCGGCTCCACCTCTCGCCCGAGGGGCACACGCGCGTGGCGCTGCGCGCCGGCCAGGTCCTCGGCCTGGAGGTGCCGGCCGACCCCGAGCAGCCCTGGCCGCCGCTTCCGCCGCGCGGCACCCTGGAGATCCGGCGGGACGACGTGCAGTGGGCGCGCGAGTACCTGGTGCCCTGGATCGGCCGTCGCCTGCGCGGGGAGTCGTCCGGCGACCACGTCGAGGCGAAGGGGATGCTGTCCCCGTACGACATCAAGCTGCGGATCGAGTCGGTCGCCTGACCCGGCGCTGCGGAGCCGGTGCTCCGGAGCCGGTGCTCCGTGGCATGTTCCGTGGCGTGTTCCGTGCGGCCGGCCGGGAACAGCCGGCCGGCGGACGGTGTTCTGCCCGTACATGACGACCAGCGACGCCATCGCGACGGATGTGCTGCACTACACCGCCTTCTCCGACGACCCCGCCGGGGGCAACCCGGCCGGGGTCGTCCTGGACGCGAGCGGTCTCGGCGACGCCGCCATGCTCGCCGTCGCCGCCGAGGTCGGCTACTCGGAGACCGCGTTCCTGACCCCTGGTCCGCGGCGGCCCGGCACCGACCCCGAACGGGTCTTCACCGTGCGGTACTTCAGCCCCAAGGCGGAGGTGCCGTTCTGCGGGCACGCCACCGTCGCGGCCGCCGTCGCCCTCGCCGAGCGGACCGGGCCCGGCGAGCTGCTGTTCGTGACGCAGGCCGGAGACGTCCCGGTGTCGGTGGCGGCCGGGCCGTCCGGCGCCCCGCGCGCGACCCTGACCAGCGTCGAGCCGTACGTCGCCGACGCGGCAGCCGACGACGTCGCCGAGGCCCTGGCCGCCCTCGGCTGGCCCGCCGCCGACCTGGACCCGGCGCTGCCCCCGCGGATCGCCTTCGCGGGCGCCCGTCATCTGGTGCTGGCGGCGGCCGGCCGCGCCCGGCTGGCCGCCCTGGACTACGACTTCGAGCGCCTGGCCGCCCTGATGAACCGTCTGGACCTGACGACCCTGCAACTGGTCTGGCGGGAGCGGGAGGACGTCTTCCACGTCCGCGACCCCTTCCCCGTCGGCGGTGTGGTGGAGGACCCCGCCACCGGCGCCGCGGCCGCCGCGCTGGGCGCCTACCTGCGCACCCTCGGCGCGGTCGCCCCCGACGCCCGACTCACCCTGCATCAGGGCCACGACCTGGGACGACCGTCCACGCTCACGGTCGACCTGCGGGACGGGGACCCGCGCGTCCGGGTGAGCGGGACGGCGGTGCCCATCCCGGCGGTGCGGCCCTGAAAGCGGCAGCGCCTGCGGCGGCCGCGTCCGTAACGGCCGCCGCCGATCTTTGGTCTTTCCTTGGAAAGCCCCCGCCGGGCCCGGTGAACCGGGCGTTGTCGGTGGGGCCGACCATAATGGAAGGCCTCCGACCCGACCTGGAGGTACCGTGTCCGGTTCCCGTCCCCTGAGCTCCGGGCTCCGCGCGCTGCGGCCCGCGGCCTTCGGCGCGGACCCGAGCGGTGAGCGCCTCGCGCGCATCCGCAGATCACCGCACTTCAAGGACGGCGTCTTCCAGAACCCCGGGGGCGTCGCGCGCACCCGGCCCTCCGGTTCGATGCTCGACTTCGCGAAGGTCTTCTTCGGCAAGGAGGAGCGGCCGCACCGCACCCCCCGGGGCACCGTCCCGGTGTACCCCACCACCCTCGCCGACATCGCCACGCCGCCCGCCACCGGACTCAGACTGACCTGGATGGGCCACTCCGGCGTGCTCGCCGAGATCGACGGCCGGCGGGTGCTGTTCGACCCGGTGTGGGGCGAGCGCTGCTCCCCGTTCCCCTTCGTCGGTCCCCAGCGGCTGCACCCGGTGCCGTTGCCGCTGGCCGCCCTCGGCCCGGTCGACGTCGTCGTCATCTCGCACGACCACTACGACCACCTGGACATGCCCACGATCAAGGCGCTGGCGGGCACGGACACCGTGTTCGCCGTGCCGCTGGGCGTCGGCGCCCACCTCGAGCACTGGGGCGTCTCCCCGGCCCGGCTGCGCGAGCTGGACTGGCACGAGGAGACGCGGGTGGGCGGGCTCACCCTCACCGCCACCCCGGCCCGCCACTTCTGCGGCCGCGGCCTGCGCAACACCCAGCACACCCTGTGGGCGTCCTGGGCCGTCGCCGGCGAGGAGCACCGGATCTACCACAGCGGCGACACCGGCTACTTCGAGGGCTTCAAGGACATCGGCGCCGCGCACGGCCCGTTCGACGTCACGATGATCCAGGTCGGCGCGTACAGCGAGTTCTGGCCCGACATCCACATGACGCCCGAGGAGGGCCTGCGGGCCCACCTCGACCTCCAGGGCGGCGCCCCGCACGGGGTGCTGCTGCCGATCCACTGGGGCACCTTCAACCTGGCCCCGCACGCCTGGGCCGAGCCGGGGGAATGGATGAAGGACGTGGCCGAGCAGGCCGGCCAGGCACTCGCCCTGCCGATTCCCGGCCAGCCGTTCCAGCCCGCCGGTGAGATCCCCTCGCGACCGTGGTGGCGCGACGTGTCGCGGACGGTCACCCGCACCTGGCCGGTGCCGGAGCCTGCCCCGCAGACGACGCGTCCCCTCGATCTGGTCGGTGAGGACTGACCGCTCGACAGGCCCAGGTGTGCTGTCCGGAAACCACACCCAGTACTCCAACAGCGGTTCGTGTCCTGAGCTGCGTTTTCGGTAGTGGCAGCGGCGGGCAACGGCTTGACGGCGTCTTCTCCAGGCCGACCATTTCAGTGCGTGGGTGACGGGATCGCGGTCGGCTCGTGGGTGGGGCAGGAGAGTGTCCAGGAGCCGCCGTATCTCTGCCACGGTGAGCGGGGCGAGGGCTGATCCGTTTCTGCAGCCCCCTTTGCGGCCTCGCCGGCCTGGGCGGCGAGGGTGGTCAGGACGGCGTGGCGAGCATCGGGCAGACCGGCCGCGAGGCAGCGGCGCACGATGTCCCGGGCCAGCTCACCCTTGGTGGTGAAACCCCGCTCATCAGGGATCTTCGCCGCCTGGCAGCGCTCGCGGTCCGAGGCCCAGGACTTGGGCAGGTAGAGCTCCCGGTCCACCAGGGCCCGGCCCGAGCCGGTGGCGTAGGCGGCGAACACCCCGATCTGACAATTGTCGATCTTTCCCGAGGTGCCGGTGTACCGCCGGCCCACCCCGGCCGACGTGGTGCCCTGCTTGACGAACCCGGTGTCGTCGATGATCAACACGCCATTGGGGCCAAGGGACTCACCGACGTAGGCACGGACGTCGTCGCGCAGGGCGTCCGCGTCCCAGACACTGCTGCTCAGCAGCCGCTCGCTGCCCGTCATATGCCGGGGCTCCCCGTCAGTTCCCGGCCGAACGGGCATGGCAAGGGCACGGGTACCACCTCGGCAGCAGCGGGTGACTTTAGGATGGCGTACGGGGCGGAGCTGTAGCGCAGAGGTCGTCGCGCGCGGTCTCCAAAATCGCGAGGACGCTGGTTCGAATCCGGCCGGTTCTGCCTTCTCTCCTTATCCCGATCAACGGCATGGTCTACAAGATTCGGACCGGCATCTCCTGGAGTGACCTGCCCGAACGCGCCGTGGAAGACGGTCTGCACCCGCTTCCGTCGCTACGCCCTCGACGGCATCTTCACCCGGGCTCTGCAGCAGATGCAGGCCCGGGCGGATGCGGCCGGAGACATCGACTGGCTGGTCCGGATCGACTCCACCATCGTCCGCGCCCACCAGCACGCCGCGCCCACGGGGCGAAAAAGGGGACCGTCCGGCAGGACGAACCGGACGATCACGCCCTCGGTCGATCCCGGGGCGGACTGACAACCAAGATCCACCTCGCCTGTGACGGCCGCCGGCCGTCATGCTCACGGCCGGGCAACGTCACGAGGGCGTCTGCGCGCGCCCACTTCTCGAGCGGATCCGAGTGCCCCGCCTCGGTCGAGGCCGACCGCGCTGCCGGCCGGACCACGTGGTCGCGGACAAGGCTGGCCGGGTCCGCTCCGCGCTTGGTGAGGGCGCTTTCTGCCGGGCTCAGTTCGCAGCGGTGCCGATGCGCTTCGTCAGGTGGGCGGGGGCCTCGGTGTCCGGGGGCAGGAGCGGGTCGGGCTCCAGGTCGCCCCACGTGGCTCGCAGGGGCAGGACACCTGCCCACAGGCCGAGGCGGGCGTCCTCGCTGTCACCGTCGTCGGGGGCGCCGGTGCGTATCTTGACGGATGCTTCGTCGAGGGAGAGGGCGAGCAGGGCCGTCGCCGCGAGTTCCTTGCGGTTCGGACGGCGGGCGTAGTCCCACTGGCCGGGCGTGGCCCGCTCGGTCAGGCAGCGCAGGCCGGCGAGTTTCTCGTCGGGGTCCGTGACCGTGCGGGGGGTGCCGAAGATCATGGCGCTGCGGTAGTTGACCCCGTGCTCGAAGACCGACCGGGCCAGGACGAGGCCGTCGACGTGGGTGACGGTGAGGCAGACCGCGGCGGCGGGTGACGCGGCCAGGCTGCGGCTGGCGACCGAGCCGTGGAAGTACAGGGTGCTGCCGTCGGATCCGTAGACGGTCGGTACCACCAGGAGGCTGCCGTCGACGGTGACGCCGAGGTGGCAGACGAAGCCGGCGCCGAGGATCGCGTCGAGCTGGTCGCGGTCCAGGCTGCCCTGTTCCCGCAGACGGCGGTGGCGCGTGCGCTCGGTGACCGGCAACTGCCGTTCGGGAGAACCGGAGCCCATGGGGACTTCCTCTCTGCGGGCGGGAACGGGTGCATCTGTCCACGGCGAGGCAATAACAGTGAACAGTACTGATTTCATTGCTGGAGTGCCACAATTCTTCGTAATTCGTTGTTCATGGGTTCATGGGCAACGGATTCCCTTGTGGAATGTGGAGGTGTTTGCACGCTTCAAGGCCGACCGGGACGCTGAGTGCGGATCTCCCGGCAGCACATCGTTCTCCTGCTCCGGCAACCGGATCCGCTTGCGGGCCTCCCGCAGTTCGGCCGACTCGCCCGATGCCGCTGCGGGCCTGGCGCCCTCGTCGCTCTCGACGCGGCGCAGCCACTTCGACGACGTGACCGGGTGGGGCCCGAGGTCAGCGGCGACCTGCTCCGGCGTGACGCCGGGCTCGCCGTTGCGCGCGGCCCGCACGACGTCCTGCCGGAGTTCCTTCGGATACGGCTTGGGCACTGCGACACCCTTCCAGGCCGCCTCTCGGCAGCCAGGTCAAGATGTCCCTTGACCCTGCAGCAGTCCCTGTGGCCGACAACTGGTGATCGAGTCTCAGCGACACGCCGTGTACGCGGCGTGTCGCTGAGACTGAACGCACACTTGGCTCGCGCCCCCGCCCGCGCTGCCGGAGGACCGTCAGAACAGCCCCTTGGCACTGTTGAGGCCGATCTTGACGCGGGTGCCGTACGACCCCTTGCCGTCGCCGGACTGGCGGTAGAGGTTGCCGGCGGTGTCGCGGGCGATCAGGTCGCTCTTGCCGTCGGCAGTGATGTCGCCGACGCCGACCACCACGTTGTAGGAGCCGCCCCAGCTACTGGCGATCTTGACGCGGCCGGCGAAGGTGCCGTCGCCCTTGCCGTAGTAGCGGTACAGGTTGTTGGAGGTGTCCTGGGCGATCAGGTCGCCGATGCCGTCGCCGTTGAGGTCACCGGCGCCGACGACCTTCTTGTACGTCTTCCAGTTGGCGTACAGCTTCACCCGCGCGGAGAGGGTGCCGGTGCTGGTGCCCTTGTAGAGGTAGACCGCACCGGTGGAGGAGTTGCGGGCGATCAGGTCCGGGCGGCCGTCCTTGGTGACGTCACCGGGGTGGGTCAGGACGTCGTACTGCTTCCAGCCGGTCGTGGAGACCGTCTTGTACGGCGTGCCGGCGGCCGACGGCGCGTTGCCGCAGCCCGGCCGGTAGGCGCGCAGGGCGTCGCCGACGCGGACGAGGAAGTCGTTGCAGCGGTCGCCGTTGAGGTCGCCGAACGGCACCGCCTTGATGCTCGTCGACCAGCCGCCGCCGACCTCGCCTCCCGTCAGGTTGCCCCGGCCCGTGCCCAGGAGCCACGTGAGCCTGCCCGAGGTGTCGAGTTGGAGCAGGTCGCCGAAGCCGTCGGAGACGATGTCGGCGCCGCCGCTGAAGTCACGGAAGGCCGGGCGGCCGCCGGCCACCGCGATGGTGCCGGTCCCCAGCGTCGACGGGGTGCCGGAGCCGTACTGGACGGCCTTCAGCGTCCAGGTGAGCCTGCCGTTGACGGCGATCGCGCCGGTGCTGGTACGGCCGTTCCAGACCGGGGCGATCGTCGTGGCGGAGCCGGGGCTGCCGGTGAGAGTGCGGACGGTCCGCCCCGCGGTGTCCTTGAGCGTGAGCGTCCAGGAGGCGACGGCGGAGTTGGTGGTCCAGGAAGGCGTCCAGGCGGCGCTGGAGGAGGTGGTGCCGTTCAGGAACACCCTCTCCGGGACCGTGCTGTCCGTCACCTTGAGGGTGGGCCAGGCCATGGTGGAGGCCATCACCTCCGTGTCGGAGGAGATGGTGGACGACGGCCCCCAGACCGCGGTGGCGGAGCCGACGGCGTCCGCCGCGATCTCGGTGTGCACCGACCCTCCGCCGCCCACCCGGCGCGCGGACGTCCACTCCCCGCCGGCCAGGGTGGACTCCCACACGGACTCGCGCTTCTGGTCGGCGTCGAGCTCGGGCCACAGCACGTGGACCGAGCCGTCGGGGGCGATGACCGCGTCGGACGTGTACTGGGCGTCACCGGAGGACAACGTCCTCGACGCCGACCAGGTGCCGCCGGCGCTGTCGAAGGTGGTGGTCCGTACGGCGCCCGCGCCGGTGGTGGCCCGGTCGGTCCAGACGAGGGTGACGTCGCCGTCGGGCCCGACCAGCGGCTCCGGAACCTCGGCGGGCTCGCCGACGGCGGTCGCGGCGGTCTGCGGCCGGCTCCACGCGGAGGCCGCGTCGGCACGACGCATGATCTGGAAGGTGCCGTTCGCGTCCTGCCACACCAGGTGGACCGAGCCGTCCGGGGCGGAGGCCAGCGTGGGAGCGTGGGTGGCCGCGGTGATCTCCTGCGGGGTCGGCCAGGTGTAGGCGTCGAACGGCCTGGTGTTGGTCATCACCCGGTAGTACTGGGAGTTCACGCTCATCCAGTACGAGACGACGAGCCCGCCCTGTCCGTCGTAGGCGATCTGCGGGTTCCCGACGGTCCCGTAGCCGGAGACACCCGCGTAGGTGGCGGCGTTGCTGACCTGCGCCGGGGTGGACCAGGTGCCCTCCCCGACCAGGGTGGCGGCGTACGCCTCACTCCTGCCGGTCCGCCACACGCGCTGGCTCCACACGGCGGCGATCGTCCCACCCGGCCCCACGGCGAGGTCGGGGAACTCGAAGTCCGTGCTCTGGTCCGAGGCGATCACCGTAAGCTGCGACCAGGCGGACTGTCCGGCGCCCAGGGTGGCGGAGGCGATGTGGCCGGTCGTGGTCCACACCGCAGCGACCGAACCGTCCGGCCGGGCCGCGAGGCGCGCCTCGCTGACCGTCTCGGAGGCCGCCAGGATCCCGGTGGTCCACGTCTCGCTGTTCGCGGGGCGCGTCGCCCAGTGGAGGACGCCGGTCGTGTACTGAGTCCAAATGACTACGACGGTGCCGTTCTTGGCGATGACGACGTCCTGGACCTCGGACTTGTAGCCGTACAGCGATACCGGGCTGCTCCACGGCGGCTCCACGGTCGCCGCGGCGGCCGGTACGGCCGGGAGCGTGCTGCCCGCGAGGGCGAGCGAGACGGTGACGAGTGCGGCGGCCGCGGTACGACGGCGCGACGGCAGCGCTGATCTGCCCATGTGTGTGGATTCCCCTCCCCGTAGGGGCCGTTCGCCCCCCATGAGCACCTTAGTACTGCAAGGCGGCCGCCGGGTTCGCCAGCGCCGATCCGCGGATGTCCGCACTGCTCGTGGACGCAGCGGAGCGGATCACCGTCCCGGTCACCGCCCTGTGCGGCATCGACCCAGACCCGTGCGACGACTCCTTCGCCCTGGAGGCAGTTGTGCCGCCACAGCGGTGAACGCCCACCCTGGCGATGCTCGCCCACGCCGTCCTGACTGGAGAAGACGCCGTCAAGCCGTTGCCCGCCGCTGCCACTACCGAGAACGCAGCTCAGGACACGAACCGCTGTTGGGGTACTAGGACGTGTCCAGGGAACGGGCGCGGCGCAGGGCCGTGTCGCGGGCTTCCGCCAGGTTCTCCAGCAGCCGTCGGTCGTCCGGCGGCAGGGTCGTCACCAGGCGCCGGCGTACCCGGAGTTCCGTGCGGGGCAGATGGGACGCCTGCGCGCAGGCGCCGTCGGCCACCGCGATGCGGATCTCCTTCGCGGGCGCCTTCCCCGGGCGGCGGCCGGCCGGGCCGTGCGCCGCCTCGGCCGCCGCCTCGGCCCCGGTCGGGGACGCGAAGGCGTAGCCGCGCGACCTCATGCACGCCGACCACCGCCGCACCGTCGCCCGGTACTCCGGATCGGACGCGGCGGCATGGGCGAGCCGCTCGTCGATGTCCTCGGCCGTGTAGCTGATCCGGGCCCAGGCGGCGACGTCGCCGAACAACTGCCGCCGACTCTGCGCGGTGCAGCCCTGGGTGGGGACGGTCACCGTGCCCATGCCGAAGCGCCCGACGGTGCTCCTCTTGTCCTCCGGGCCGAACAGCACGGCGGTGAACCGGCGCTTCTCCCCGGCCGGCAGACCGTCGTAGAAGGCGTCGGAAGGCGGTGCCGACCGCGCGGTGTCGAAGCTGTAGCCGTGTGTCCTGCGCTCGGCGAGGCCGATGACGGCGGTCTCGTCGCCCGGATCGGTGAACGCCGGCGATCTGACGGCGGGGTAGTCGAACCCGTGGTCGCGCAGGCAGCGGCGCTCCAGCGCGGACAGGGCGTCCTCGATCACCCGCTGGGTGCGGGGCCAGGCGCCGCTGTGCGTGGCCAGGTCGACCGCCGAGGCGCTGGGGGCGCGGACCGGTCCCGTGGGCCGGCCGGCCGCGTGCTGTTCCGCGCAGCCCGTCAGGCCGACGCCGAGCACGGCACCCACCAGGGCGGCCCGCGCCAGGAGCGCGGACCGCCGGTCGGTGCGAGGACTCACGAAGTGCACCACTTGTTGGAACTGATCACGTTGTTGAAGCCGGAGTCGTTGTACCCGGTGGCGAAGTCGCTCACCTCGTCGCCCCGGCTCAGGCTGTGCCAGCGGTGCGTCTTGCCGTAGTTGTAGTCGTCGTAGAAGTAGACCGTGCACTGGGTCCCGCGGTTGGCGATGGACATGATGCAGTTGTTCCAGCTGCTTCCGCACCCGGTGCTGCTGCTGCTCAGGTTGCGGAAGTCGGCGTTGTTCCCGGCCACCTTGCCCATGGCGCCGGCGTATCCGGTGTACGCCCAGAAGCAGGCGTAGCCCGAGGGACAGCTGGACAGACCGCTGGCCGTGGCCGGCCCGGCCGCCTGGGCCTGCGTGAACGACGCTCCGGCGAGCAGGGCCGCGGTCCCGAGCGCAACGGATACCTTCCTGCGCAGTCGCACAATTGCCTCCTTGGGGCGGGCCGGGTTCTCAACGGCTGAGTACCTCGTCTTCTCGACCCGCCGGCCTCCACCGTCCCAGCGGCCGACGGCCCTCGCGTTGGCCTGGAGCGCCAACTCGTTCGCGGACCGCGCCAGGTGCGCCGGCGCAGCGAGGGCCACCGGAACGGCAGCCCGGTCTGCCGGTGGTGCTGCGTCTTCTTCCCTATGGGCCGCGCCGAGCCGGCGGCAGTCTGCTGCCACGACTCGGCTGGGAGGCTCACAGTGACGACAGGCCCGGCCCCCAAGGGGGCACCGAACTACGTGGACACCCGCACGGCATCCTTCGCCCAGCGCCGGCTGTGGTTCCTGGACCAGCTGGCGGGCTCCTCCACCGGATCGATGCTCCCGCTGGTGCTGCGGCTGCGCGGCCCCCTGGACGCGGGCCGGCTGGAGCGGTCGCTGTCCGGGATCGTGGCCCGGCACGAGGTGCTGCGCACCCGGTTCACCGCGGTCGACGGCGAACCGGTGCCGGTCGTCGACCCCCCGGCGGACGTGATCCTGGAACACACCGAGGCGACCGGCCCGGCCGACCTGTTCGACCGCTGCCTCGGCCGCCCCGTCGACCTGTCCGCGCAGGCCCCGATCCGGGCGACGCTGGCCCGGGTGACGCCCGAGGAGCACCTGCTGCTCGTCGAGGTGCACCACATCGCCGTGGACGGCTGGTCGTGGGGCGTCCTGCTGGACGAACTCGCCGCGGGCTACCGCGGCGAACCGGTCGCCCCGCCCGCCCTGCGGTACGCCGACCTCGCCCGCGCCCAGGCCGAACGCCTCTCCGGCGAACGCCTGGAGCGCCTGCTCGCGCACTGGCGGGACCGGCTCGGCGGACTCGGCCCGCTCGACCTGCCCACCGACCGGCCGCGCCCCCGCGTCTGGGACGGCTCCGGCGACGTCGTCCGCTTCGACCTGCCCGCCGACCTGGTCGCCGCCGTCGACGCGCTGGCCCGGTCCCGGCGCGCCACCCGCTACATGCTGCTGCTCACCGCCTACCAGGCACTCCTCGGCCACTGGTCCGGCCGCACCGACGTCGCCGTGTGCAGCACGCTCGCCGACCGCGCCCAGCGCGGCGCCGACACGCTGATCGGCCCGCTCGTCAACACCGTCGTCCTGCGCACCGACCTGTCCGGCAGGCCCGGCTTCGCCGCGCTCCTCGACCGGGTGCGCGGCCGGGTGCCGGCCGACCTCGCGCACGCCGAGGCCCCCTTCGACCTCGTCGTCGGCGCGCTCGGCGGCTCCCGCGACCTGTCCCGGCACCCGCTCGCCCAGGCGTCGTTCACCCTGCTCAACCAGCCGATCCGGCCGATACGGATGCCCGGCCTGGAGGTGACCCTCGTCGAGCCGCCGCTCGCCGAGACCCCGCTGGACGTCTTCCTGGACCTGACCCTGCGCACGGACGGCAGCATCGCCGCCGTCCTGCAGTACGCCACCGCGCTGTTCGACGCCGGCACCATGCGCGCCTTCGCCCGCGCCTACCCGGCGCTGCTGCGGGCCGTCCTGGCCGACCCCCACGCACCCGTGCAGGACCTGGTCCGCGCCCTGCCCACCGGACCCGGCGCGCCGGCCCGTCCCCGCCCCGAGTGGCACCGGGCCGCCGACCGGCCGTCCGGGCCGCCGGCGCCGGTCGCCTTCGCCGGGCGGCCCGACGCGACCGCCCTGCGCTGCGGCGCCGACAGCGTCACCTACGCCGGACTGGACGCGATGACCGGCGGACTCGCCGTCGCGCTGCGCGCGGCCGGAGTCACCCCGGGCAGCCCCGTGGGCGTGCTGCTGCGCCGCGGACCGTGGTCGGTCGCCGCCATCGAGGGCATCTGGCGGGCGGGCGGGGCATACGTCCCCCTCGACCCCGAACTCCCGGCCGAAAGGCTGGAGTTCATGGCACGGGAGGCCCGGCTGGGCTGTGTGGTCAGCGACCCGGCGACGGCCGGCACCGCCGCCGGACTCGCCCCCGCCACGGTCGACGTCACCGCCGTCGAGCCGGCCGCGGACGGCCCCCGCCACCGGCCCGATCCCCGCGAACTCGCCCATGTCATCTTCACCTCCGGATCCACCGGCCGGCCCAAGGCGGTCGGCGTCGAGCACGCGGCGCTCGCCTCCCACGTCGCCGCCGCCCGGCAGCGCCTCGGCATCACCGCCGCCGACCGGGTGCTGGCCTTCGCCTCCTTCTCCTTCGACGCCTCCCTCGACCAGGTGCTGCCTGCCCTCACCACCGGCGCCACCGTCGTCATGCGCCCCGACGAACCCTGGCTGCCCACCCAGGTCCCCGAGATCGTCCGCCGGCACGAGGTGACCGTCGTCAACGTGCCGCCCACCTACTGGTCGGAGCTGACGCTCTCGCTGGACCGCCGGCAGGCCGCGGACCTCGCCTCCCTGCGACTGCTGGTCCTCGGCGGCGAGGCCGTCCCGGCCGACACCCTCGCCGTCTGGCGCGCCGCCGTCCCCTGGGTACGCGTGTGCAACGCCTACGGCCCGACCGAGACCACCGTCACCGCCACCACGTACGACGCCGACGAGCCCCCCGAGGACAGCGTGCCCATCGGCAGACCCCTCGGCGACCGTCGCGTGTACGTGGTCGACGCCGACGGCGAACCCGTGCCGGTCGGCGTCTGCGGCGAACTCCTCATCGGCGGCACCGAAGTGGCCCGCGGCTACCTGAACCGGCCCGCGCTGACCGCCGAACGCTTCCTGCCCGACCCCTACGGGCCGCCCGGCGCCCGCCTGTACCGCACCGGCGACCTGGTGCGCTGGCGGGCCGGCGGAGACCTGGAGTTCGTGGGCCGCACCGACGACCAGGTCAAGATCCGCGGCTTCCGCATCGAACTCGGCGAGATCGAGACCGTGCTGCGCGCCTGCCCCTTCGTAGGCGCCGCGGCCGCCCGCCCCGACCGCGCCACCGGACGCAGCCTGACCGGCTACGTCGTACCGGCGCCGGACGCGCCGCGGGCGCCGGACCGGGCGGAGCTGCGCGCCTGGTGCGAGCACCGGCTGCCGCACTACGCCATCCCCTCCGACTTCGTCGTCCTGGACGCGCTGCCGGTCGGCGTCTCCGGCAAGCTCGACCGCAACGCCCTGCCCGACCCGGTCCGCACCCGCGACGCCGGCGACCCCGCGCTCACCGCGCCGCGCGACGAGACCGAGCGGATCGTCGCCGAGGTGTGGGCCGACGTGCTGGGCCTGGACCGGATCGGCATCGACGACAGCTTCTTCGACCTCGGCGGGCACTCGCTGCTCGCCACCATGGCGGTCTCCCGGATCGCCCAGCGGCTGGGCCGCGACATCGAACTGCGCACCGTCTTCGAGAACCCGACCGTCCGCGGCTTCGCCCCCCGGGTGAGCGCCGCGCGCGCCTCCGGGGCGGCCGAACTGGTTCCCGTCGACCGCGACCGGCCGCTGCCGCTGTCCTTCGCCCAGGAACGCCTGTGGTTCCTGGACCGCACCTCCGACCGCGGCGACTCCTACCTGCTGTGGTACTGCTGGCGGGTGCGCGGCGGCCTGGACCGCACCGCCTGGCAGCAGGCCCTCGACGACCTGGTGGCCCGCCACGAGGTGCTGCGCACCGCCCTGGTCGAGTCCGACGGGCGTCCCGTGCAGCAGGTGTGCGACCCGATGGGCGTCCCGCTCCACTGGGAGCCGGCCCCGGCGGGCCCGGACGAGCCGTCCCGCCTGGAGGCGGTCCGCCGGTCCGCCGCGACGCTCGCCACCCGCCGCTTCGACCTCGCCCGGCCGCCGCTGCTGCGGGCCGGTGTGTGGGAGCTGGCCGACGACGACCACGTCGTCCTGCTCGCCCTGCACCACGCCGTCACCGACGGCTGGTCCAAGGGCGTCCTGCTGGACGAACTCGCCCGGCACTACGCGGCCCGCCGCACCGGCCGCGGCGCGCAGCTGCCGCCGCTGCCGGTCCAGTACGCCGACTTCGCCGCCTGGCAGCGCGAGCGCGCCGACAGCGGCGCCATGGAACCCCAACTCGCCTACTGGAGAGACGTTTTGGACGGCGCACCGGCCCTTGAGCTGCCCACCGACCGGCCCCGCCCGGCGGTGTTCACCGGCCGGGGCGGCGCCGTCGAGGTGGAGCTGCCCGCCCATCTCGTGGAGCGCGTGGACGCCTGCGCCCGCGAACGCGGCGCCAGCCGCTTCATGGTGCTGCTGGCGGTCGCCCAGGCGGTGCTCGCCCGCTGGACCGGGCAGCCGGACGTGTCCGTCGGCACGCCCGTCGCCGGCCGCGACCGGCTCGAACTGGAGCCGCTGGTCGGCTTCTTCGTCAACACCGTGGTGCTGCGCACGGACCTGTCCGGGCGGCCGACGTTCGCCGGCCTCGTGGACCGGGTGCGGGAGACCGTCCTGGGCGCCTTCGACCACCAGGAGGTGCCCTTCGAACGGGTCGTGGAGCGGCTGCGCCCGGAACGCGACCTGTCCCGCAACCCCCTGTTCCAGGTCATGGTGGACGTCCAGGACGCCTCCACCGGCGGCTCCGGCCTGCCGGGACCGGACGCCACCGACTTCACACTGCCCTGGGGCTCCGCCAAGTTCGACCTGACCGCGACCTTCGTGGTCCGCCCGGACCGGTTCGCGCTCAACGTCGAGTACGCCGCCGACCTGTTCGACCCGGCCACCGCCACCCGGTTCGCCCGTCATGTCGGCCGACTGCTGGAGGCGTTCCTCGCCGATCCCGCGATCCGCGTCGACGAGGCGCCGCTGCTCGCCGCCGCCGAGCGCGACCGGCTGCTGGCCACGGCCGGGACGGACGCCGCGCCGGCACCCCGGTTCCGCGTCGCGGGCCGGGCGGACGCGACCGCCGTCGTCTGCGAGGACACCACCCTCGACCACGCGGGCCTGGACGCCCTGACCGGCGGGCTCGCCGCGGCACTCGCCGGCGCGGGCGTGGCCGCGGGCGACGCCGTGGGGGTGTGCCTGGGCCGGGGCGTGTGGTCGGTGGCCGCGATGCTCGCCGTGTGGCGGGCGGGCGGCGTATACGTACCGCTCGATCCCCGGCTGCCCGAGGAGCGGCTGCGCCACATGCTCCGGGAGGCCGGAGTACGGCACGTCGTCTCCGACGCGAGCACCCGGGACACCGTGACGGCGCTCGGGGCGAGAGCGGTCGACGTCCGCGACGTCCGCCCGGACCGCGACGGCCCCCGCCACGACCCGGATCCCGGCTCCCTCGCCTACGTCATCTTCACCTCCGGCTCCACCGGGCTGCCCAAGGCCGTCGGCGTGGCACACCACGCGCTGGACGCCCATGTGGCCGCCGCCCGCGAGAGGTTCGCGCTCACCGAGCGGGACCGGGTGCTCACCTTCGCCTCGACCTCGTTCGACGCCTCCCTGGAGCAGATCCTCCCGGCGCTGAGCACCGGGGCGACGGTGATCGTCCGCCCGGACGAGATATGGACCCCCGAGCAGCTCGCCGCCCGCGTCGCCCGGGAGCGGGTGACCGTCATGGAACTCACCCCGTCCTACTGGGCGGAACTGGTCGCCCGCCTGGACACGCTGGCGCCCCACCTCACCTCGCTGCGGCTGCTGGTGACCGGAGGGGAGGCGCTGCCCGCCGACCCGCTGGAGCGCTGGTTCGCCCACCTGCCCTCGGTCCCGGTGATCAACACCTACGGGCCCACCGAGGCGGTGATCTCCGCGACCGCCCACACCGTGCACGCCGCGCCGCCCGGCCGGGTGCCCATCGGCCGCGCCCTGGGCAGCCGCCGCACCTACGTGGTGGACCCCCTCGGCGAGCCCGTCCCGGACGGCGTCCCCGGCGAACTCCTCGTCGGCGGACCAGAGTTGGCGCGGGGTTACCTGGGGCGGCCCGCGCTGACCGCCGAGCGGTTCGTGCCCGACCCGTTCGGCCGGCCCGGCGGACGCCTGTACCGCACCGGCGACGTGGTCCGCCGACTGCCCTCGGGGGAGCTGGAGTTCCTCGGCCGCAACGACGACCAGGTCAAGATCCGCGGATTCCGCGTCGAACCCGCGGAGGCCGAGGCGGCGCTGCGCCGGCACCCCGGAGTCACCGGCGCCGCGGTCGTCGTCCGCACCCTGCACGGCGAGGCCGCCCTGGTGGGATACGCCGCGGGCAGCGGGCTGTCGGAGGAGTCCCTGGCCACGCACTGCCGGGCCCACCTGCCGCACTACCTGGTGCCGTCCGCGTTCGTGCTGCTCGACGCCCTGCCGCTGACCGTGCAGGGCAAGCTGGACACCGCGGCCCTGCCCGAGCCCGCCGCCCGCGCACCGCATGCCTTCGTGGCGCCGCGCACCCCCGCCGAGACGGTCGTCGCCCAGGTGTGGTGCGAGGTGCTCGACCTGCCCCGGGTCGGCGTCCACGACGACTTCTTCGCCCTGGGCGGCCACTCACTGCGCGCGGTGGCGGTCGCCTCCCGGCTGCGCACCGCCTTCGACTGCCCGCTCGCCGTCCGCGACCTCTTCGAGCACCCCACCGTGGAGCGGCTGGCCGCCGAGGTGGAGCGCCGGCTGCTGGAGCTGATCTCCCAGATGAGCGACGACGAGATCGACTTCTCGCTCACCGCCGACTTCTGAGGGCGCCACCGCCCCGGCCCATTCCCCCAGTTCTGAGATCGGAGTGCCCTCATGACCACATCCGACGTGCGACCCGGCCCCCTGTCCCCGGCAGACGCCCACTCCCCGGCGTCCCCGGCGAACGGCCTGTCGCCGGCCGCCCGACGGCTGCTGGAGCAGCGGCTGCGCGGCCACGGCGCCGTACGCGACGACGGGCCCCGCCGGGTCCGTCCCCGCCCGGAGCGGATCCCGCTGTCCGCGGCCCAGCAGCGCCTGTACTTCCTCGACCGGCTCGACCCCGGCGCCCACACCTATCTGCTGCCCGCCGCCTGGCGGTTCACCGGTCCGCTGGACGTCCCGGCGCTGCGCGCCGCCCTCGCCGACCTGGTCGCCCGGCACGAGCAGTTGCGGGTGGTCTTCCCCGAGCACGAGGGCGTCCCGTACCAGCGCGTCCTGCCCGCGGGCCGGGCGGACCTCGACCTGGTGGAGGTGACCGGACCGGCCGGCGACGCCCGCGAGCGCCGCCTCGCGGCCGCTGTGCACGCCGTCGCCACGCGCCGCTTCGACCTGGCCCGCGAACCCGCCTTCCGGGCCACCCTGGTCCGCGCCGCCGACGACGACCACGTGCTGGTCCTCGGCATGCACCACATCGTCTCCGACGGCTGGTCCCTCGGCCTGATCGTCCGCGACCTCACCGAGCTGTACCGGGCCCGCACCCGGGGCCGCAGCGCGGACCTGCCCGAACTGCCCCTCGACTACACCGACTACGCCGTCTGGCAGCGCGAGAGCGACCAGTCCGCGGCGCTGGAGCACTGGCGCACCCGGCTGGCCGGCCTCACCCCGCTGGACCTGCCCACCGACCACCCCCGCCCCGACACCCCCGGCAGCCTCGGCGCCACCCACACCCTCACGCTGCCCCCCGAGCTGACCG
Organism: Streptomyces sp. NPDC031340; assembly: GCF_055569945.1. Taxonomy (NCBI): domain Bacteria; kingdom Bacillati; phylum Actinomycetota; class Actinomycetes; order Kitasatosporales; family Streptomycetaceae; genus Streptomyces; species Streptomyces sp. NPDC031340. The sequence goes on along the minus strand of NZ_JBVIIE010000005.1, from coordinate 181,981 downwards.
AAGCGCTCGACGCCCTCGGCCGGCAGGCCGGCACCACGCCGTACATGACGGTGCTGGCCGCCTTCCAGGCCGCGCTGGCCTTCCACAGCGGACAGCACGACATCGCCGTCGGCACCGTCGTCGCCAACCGGGAGCGGGCCGAGACCGAGCAACTCGTCGGATTCTTCGTCAACACGCTGGTTCTGCGCGGCAACTTCTCCGACGACCCGACCCCGGCCACGCTGCTCGCCCGCACCCGGGACCGCGTCCTGGAGGCGTTCTCCCACCAGTCGCTGCCGTTCGAGCGGGTCGTCGACGCGCTCAGCCCGGACCGCGACCTGGCCCGCAACCCGCTCGTCCAGGTCCTCTACACGCACACCGACGCCACCGGCGCGGACCTCGCCCTCGGCGAGGCGAACGGGACGCCGTACCGGATCGACCTCACCACCGCCAAGTTCGACCTCACCCTGGACCTGCGCGACGGCGACGGGCGCACCGACCTCGTCTTCGTGTACCGGCCCGAGCTGTTCGAGGAGTCCTCCGTCGCCGCCCTGGCCCGGCACACCGCCGCCCTGCTGGAGGCGTTCCGCGCCACCCCCGACCTGCCGCTCAGCGCCGTCGACCCGCTCACCCCGGCCGAACGCGCCCACCTGCTCGGCCCCGACGGCCCCGCGAACACCGGCCACCCGCTCGCGCCCGCCCCGCGCACCGCCCCGGACCGGCTCGCCGAGCACGTCCGCCGCACTCCGCACGCGGCCGCCGTCAGCGGATCGGGACGCACCCTGACGTACGCCGGGCTCGACGCCGCCGCGAGCGGCCTGGCACGTCGGCTGCGCGCCGCCGGGGTGAGACCCGGCTCCCTCGTCGGCGTCTGCCTCGACCGCACCCCCGACCTGGCCGTGGCGCTGCTCGCCGTGTGGCGGGCCGGCGCCGCCTACCTGCCGCTCGACCCCTCCCACCCGCCGGCCCGCCGCGCCTTCACCGTCACCGACTCCGGCATCGACCTGGTCGTCACCGACACCGCCACCCGTCCGGCCGTGGAGGACCTGCCCGTCCGGCTCGTCGTCCTCGACGCCGAGCCGACCGAGGCGCCGGTCGCTCCGGAGCCGAGCGGCGATGTCCTGCCGGGTCCCGGCGACCTCGCCTACGTCATCTACACCTCCGGCTCCACCGGCCGTCCCAAGGGCGTCGAACTCACCCACGCCAACCTGGCCTGGCTGCTCGACGCCGCCGACCGGCACTTCGACTTCGGGCCCGCCGACGTGTGGACGCTGATGCACTCACCCGCCTTCGACTTCTCCGTGTGGGAGCTGTGGGCGCCGCTCACCAGCGGCGGACGCGTCGTCGTCCTCACCGGCGACGAGGTGCGCGACCCGGCCGCCGTGCACCGGGTGCTCCGCGAGGAGGGCGTCACCGTCCTCAACCAGACCCCGGCCGCCTTCAAGGGCCTGCGCGCCCATCTCGCGGACGTCGGCGCCTCCTTCTCCGACCTCGCGCTGCGCACCGTCGTCTTCGGCGGCGACGCCTTCGACGTCCGCGACTACCGCGACTGGTTCACCGCCCCCGGGCCCCGGCCCGCCCTGGTGAACATGTACGGCATCACCGAGACCACCGTGCACGTCACCATCCGCACCATCACCGAGGAGGACGTCGACGGCACGGTCCGCTCACCCATCGGCCGGCCGCTCGCCGGACAGCACGGCTACGTCCTCGACCCCTGGGGCCGGCTCGTGCCGCACGGCAGCGTGGGCGAGCTGTACGTCGCCGGCGGCGGCGTGGCCCGCGGCTACCGCAACCGCCCCGAACTGACCGCCGAACGCTTCCTGGACGACCCCTTCGGCGCGCCCGGCGCCCGCATGTACCGCACCGGCGACCTGGTCCGGGTCCTGCCGGACGGCCAGCTGGCCTACGTCGGCCGCGCCGACCACCAGGTGAAGATCCGCGGCTACCGCATCGAACCCGGCGAGATCGAGACCGCCCTGCGCGGCCTGCCCGGGGTCGCCGACGTCGCCGTGGTGGCCCGCCGCGACGGCGGCACCGCCCGCCTGGTCGCCCACGTCGTCACCCCCGAGGCCCGCCCCCTCGACCCGCCCGCCCTGCGCGCGGGGCTCAGGCTGACCCTGCCCGACTACATGGTCCCGGCCCTGTTCGTCCGCCACGAGCGGCTGCCGCTGACCGCCAACGGCAAGGTGGACCGGGCCGCGCTCACCGCCGTCGCGCCCGCCGCCACCGGACAGCGCACGCACGTGCCGCCGGAGGGGCCGGTGGAGCAGGCCCTGGCCGGCGTGTGGGGCCAGGTGCTCGGGGCCGAACACGTCAGCCGCACCGACAACTTCTTCGACCTGGGCGGCGACTCCATCCTGGCCCTGCGCCTGGTCGGCCTCGGCCGCCTGGCCGGACTCGGCTTCACCGTCGCCGACGTGTTCCGCGCCCGCACCCTGGCCGACCTGGCCGCACTCGTCACCGACGCGTCCGACGCCCCGGACCCTGTCGAACCCTTCTCCCAGCTCGACCCCGCCGACGCCGGCCGGCTGCCCGACGGGCTCGCGGACGCCTACCCGCTCACCATGCTCCAGGCGGGCATGCTGCACGAGATGCTCGCCGACCCCCGCCGCGGCGCCTACCACAACGTCACCGATCTGAAGATCACCGTGCCCGAGGGATTCGACCTCGACGCCTTCCAGGCCGCCGTGGACGCGGTGGTCGCCGGACACCCCATCCTGCGCACCTCCGTCGACCTGGTCACCTACCGCGAACCCCTCCAGCTCGTCCACCGCACCGCCCAGCTGCCCGTCGGCTACACCGACCTGCGCGGGCTGGACCGCGAGGAACAGCGGGCGCGGCTGCGCCGGTTCGTCGACGAGGAGTTCGGGCGCCGCTTCGACCTCGCCGCCGCGCCCCTGGTCCGCATCCACCTGCACCACATCACCGACCACGACCTGCGGCTCGTCCTCACCGACTGCCACGTCGTGCTGGACGGCTGGAGCCTGACCTCCCTCGTCGCCGACCTGCTCGCCCTGCACCGCGAGGCCGTCGCCCACCGCACCGCCCCCCGGCCGCCCGAGGCCCCGGCCTTCGCCGAGTACGTCGCCCTGGAACGCGCGGCCCTCGGCAACGACGAGTCCCTGGACTACTGGCGTGAACGCCTCGCGGAGCTGCGCCCCGTCACCTTCCGCCGGCGCCCCGCGGGCGAGACCGACGGACAGCCGCCGGTGCACGAGGTCCGCCGCTCCTACGCCCACCTCGCCGAGGGCATCGGCGCGCTGGCCAGGAAGGCCGGCGTGCCCCGCCGTACCGTGCTGATCGCCGCCTTCCACCACACCATGAGCCTGTTCGCCGACCGCGACGACAGCGTGTCGGGCCACAGCATCGGCCTGGTCACCAACGGGCGGCCGGAGGTGCCCGGCGCCGACCGGATGCGCGGACTGTTCCTGAACACCGTGCCGTTCGGCGTGGCCCGGCCGCGCGCCGACTGGCTCGCCTACCTGCGGGACGTCTTCGCCGCCGAGCAGGAGATGCTCCCGCACCGCAGGGTGCCGCTGGTCCGCATTGCCGAACTGCGGCCCACCGAACCGAGCCTGACCGACGCGGTCTTCAACTACGTCAACTTCCACCGGCTTTCGCACGACTCCTGGGACGACTCCCTGGAGATCGCCCGCACCATGTTCCCGCTGCTGGTGAACGCGAGCGTCAACGCCTTCACCCTGGACGCCGATCCCGCGTTCGTCGCGCCCGCCACCGCCGAACAGCTGGCCGACGTGTACTGCGCCCAGCTGGCGGCCATGGTGGCCGAGCCGCACGCCCGGGTCACCCGGCCCGCGCTCACCGGCGCGGCCCGTGCCACCGCCCTCGACGTGTGGGGGCGCGGACCGGAACTCCCCGCCTCTCCGCTGCTGTTCCACCAGCACGTGGCCGGCCACGCCGCCCGGACCCCGCACGCGGTCGCCGTCGAGCACCGGGGGCAGCCGCTGACCTACGGCGAACTCCACGAGCAGGCAGATCAGTTGGCGCGTCGGCTGCGGCGGCTCGGGGTGGGTCCGGAGACCGTGGTCGGCATCTGCGCCGAGCGCGGCCCGGACCTGGTGCGCGCCGCCCTGGGCGTGCTCCGCTCGGGCGGCGCCTTCCTGCCGCTGGACCCGCAACACCCCACCGAACGGCTCGCGTTCATGGCGGAGGACAGCGGAATGCGGGTGCTGCTGACCCAGCGGGCGCTGGAGGGGACGGTGCCCTTCGACGGACCCGTGATCCACCTGGACGCCCCCGCGGAGCGGGTCGACCAGGTCCCCGGCGCCTCCGGTGCGGAGCCGGACGCCTCCGGTGCGGAGCCGGACGCCTCCGGTGCGGAGCCGGACGCCGACACCCTCGCCTACATCATCTACACCTCCGGCTCCACCGGCACCCCAAAGGGCGTCGCGATACCGCACCGGGGCCTGTCCAACATGATCGAGGGCCAGCGCGATCTGGTGCGCCCCACCCCCGAGGACCGGGTGCTGCAGTTCGCCTCCTTCGGCTTCGACGCCTCGATCCTGGAACTGACCTGGTCCCTGGCCAACGGCGGCCGGCTGGTCACCGCGCCCAGGGAGGAGCTGCGCCCCGGCCCCGACCTGGCCCGCACCCTGCGCGAGGCGCACGTCACCTGCGCCATGCTGCCGCCCAGCGCCCTCGCGGTGCTCGGCGACGACGACTTCCCCGGGCTGCGGGTGCTCCAGGTGGCCGGTGAGGCGTGCCCGGCCGAACTGGCCGACGTCTGGGCGCGCGGCCGGCGCTTCCACAACGTGTACGGCCTGACCGAGACCTCCGTGTGGTCCGTCGCCGCCGAACTGAGCCCCGGCCAGGGCACCCCGCCCATCGGCACCCCCATCCGCAACACCCGCATCCACGTCCTGGACGACGACCTCCAGCCGGTCCCGGTCGGCGTACCCGGTGAGATCTACCTCGGCGGGCAGGCCGTGGGCCGCGGCTACCTCGGCCGGCCCGCGCTCACCGCCGCCACCTACGTCCCCGACCCCTACGGCGCCCCCGGCGAACGGCTGTGCCGTACCGGCGACCTCGGCACCCACCGGCCCGACGGCTCGGTGGAGTGGCTCGGGCGCCGTGACTCGCAGGTGAAGCTGCGCGGCTTCCGCATCGAACTCGGCGAGATCGAGCACGCGTTGCGGCAACTGCCCGAGGTCCGCCAGGCGGTCGTCCTGCACCGCACCGACCTGCCCGGCGAGCCGGCCCTGGTCGCCTACCTCGTCGTGCACGGCCCGGAGCGGCCGGCCCCCGAGGAGCTGCGCCGCGCCCTGCGGTCGTCGCTGCCCGCCTACATGCTGCCCGCCCGGTTCGTCGTCCTCGACGAGATGCCGGTCAACCGCAGCGGCAAGATCGACAAGCGGGCGCTGCCGCTCCCGCCGGCCGAACTCGACCGCCGCGACGCCGAGTACGTGGCCCCGGCCGGCCCGGCGGAGAAGATCCTCGCCGAGATCTGGCGCGAGGTGCTCGGGCTGTCCCGCATCGGCGTCCACGACGACTTCTTCCGCATCGGCGGCAGCTCGCTGTCCACCGTCCGGGTGTCCTTGATGGCCGCCGGACGCGGCATCGCCATCTCGGTCGGCGACCTGATCGAGCACTCGACCATCGCCCAGCTCGCCGCCCACGCCACCCGCACCGCGGGGGAGGGGCTGCCCGCCGCCGTCACCTCCGAGGTGCGGCTGCGCCCCGGCACCGGCGAACCCCTGTGGTGCGTGCACCCCACCGGCGGCAGCGCCGCCTGGTTCGTGCCGCTGGCCCGCGCCCTGCCGCCCGGCAGGCCCGTGCACGCCTTCCAGGCGCGCGGGCTGCTCGGCGGGATCGACCCGAGCACGGTGAGCGGCATCGCCGCCAACTACGTCGCCGAGATCACCGAACGGGAGGGCACGGGCCCGCACGCCCTGCTCGGCTGGTCCATGGGCGCCAACATCGCCCTGGAGATGGCCACCCAGCTGCACCGCGCCGGGCACGAGATCGCGCCGCTGGTGCTGATCGAGCCGTACCTGCCCAACAGCGCCGCCCGCGCCCGCCTGAACGGCGTCACGCAGGACCTGCGCACCGCCCTGCGCCTGCGCGACAGGCTGCGCGAGATGCCGCCGTCCCCGCAGCGCGACCGAGCCACGGCGGAACTGACCGCCACTCTGCTCGGCGCCGGCATGAGCCCCGCCGAGGCGGCCCTGGTCGAGGGCGCGCCGATCGAGGTGTGGCACTCGCTGCTGGCCGCGCTCGCCGCCTACGAGGTCCGCCCCTACCCCGGCCACATCCACCTGGTGGTCGGCAGCGAGGCCGCCGGACTGCCGCGCGGCCGCACGATGCCCGGTCTGGACGTCGACTACGACACCTACGTCGAACGCTGGCGCGAGACGGCCGGCGGCGGGCTCACCCTGCACATCAGCGACGGCGACCACATGTCGATGATGGCCGAGCCGAGGGTGACCGGCATCGCCGCACTGCTCACCGCCCTCGAGACGGAGACCCCCCGATGACCACCATCACACCCACCCCTGCTTCGGCCCCGGCCTCGGGCTCGGGCTCGGCCCCGGGCTCGGCCCCGGCCTCGGGCTCGGCCCCGGCCTCGGGCTCGGCCCCGGCCTCGGGCTCGGCCCCGGCCTCGGGCTCGGCCCCGGCCTCGGGCTCGGCCTCGGGCTCGGGCTCGGCCCCGGGCTCGGCCTCGGCCCCAGCCTCGGCGTCCGCCCCGGCCTCGGGCCTGGGCTCCGTCCCGGGCTCGGCCCCGGCTCAGGCCTCGGCGTCGGGCTCGGCCCCGGCCTCGGGCCCGGCCTCCGGGTTCGCGGAGCGGTACCTGCTCTCGCCGGACATGGTCGCCGACCCCTACGGGCACCTCGATGCCCTGCGCGCGCACGCGCCGGTGTACTGGAGCCCGATGCACCACGCTTGGCTGGTCAGCGGCTACGAGCAGGTGATGCGCTGCCTGCGCGACCCCGCCGTCTCGGCCGACCGGGTACGGCCGTTGATGGACGCCGTCCCGCAGGGCGCCCGGGAGGACGCCGAACGGGCCTTCGGGATCCTGTCTCGCTGGATGGTGTTCAACGACCCGCCGCAGCACCGCAGACTGCGCCAGGTCTTCCAGGAGGCGTTCGCCGCGCGGGCGGTGGCCCGCTACCGCACCTTCACCGAGAAGGCCACCCGCGCCGTCCTGGCCCGCAAGGCGGTCCCCGGCCGCACCGGCGACCTCATGGCCGACGTGGCGAAGCCGCTGCCCGCGCTGGTCTTCGCCCGCTGGCTCGGCATCCCGCGTACCGACGCCCCCTCCTTCTGGTACTGGAACGCCCGCGTCGCCGACCTGGTCCTCGGCACCGCCCAGGAGGAGAGCGAGTTCCGGGCCTCCCTGCAGGCGCTCGTGAGCCTGGAGGACTACCTCGCCGGCCTCGTCGCCCGGCGCCGCGCCGAACCCGCCGACGACCTGATCAGCCAGGTGCTGCGGGAGGGCCGGGTGGGGGAGTCGGTCACCGAGGAGGAGTTCGTCGGCATGCTCACCCAGATGGCGTTCGCCGGCGGGGAGACCACCAGCAACCTGATCGCGAACACCGTCCTGGCCCTGCACACCCGCCCTGGCGCCCTCGCCGCCGTCCGCGAGGACCCCCGGCTGGCGCAGGGCGCGGTGGAGGAGACACTGCGCCTGGACGGGCCGTCGAAGATGTCGATCCGCACCGCCGCCCGCGACCTCGAACTCGACGGCCGCACGCTGCGCGCCGGTGACCGGATCTTCCTGGTCACGGCCGCCGCCAACCGCGACCCGGCCCGCTTCCCCGACCCCGGCCGGTTCGACGTCCGCCGCACCGGCGCCACCCACCTCGGCTTCGGCTTCGGCGCCCACTTCTGCATCGGCGCCGCCCTGGCCCGGCTGGTCGCCGTGGCCGCCGTAGAAACGCTGGTCCGCGACCACCCGGACCTCACCCTCGACGATCCTTCCCGGCTCGCCTGGCAGCCCTCCCTGCTCAACCGCAGCCTCACCGCCCTGCCCGTCCGCTACTGACCGGCCCCCGGACGCGTCCGCACGACGACGCGACGACGCGACGACACGACGACACGACGAAAGGCACACCATGGCCACCACCCTCGCCGGAGCCGGTCCCCGGCTGTGGGCACCCGCCCGGCACCGGCCCTTCCAACTCCTCTGGCTCGGCCAGTCGTTGTCCCTGCTCGGCGACGGCTTCAGCGTCGTCGCCTTCTCCTGGATCACCCTCGGCCTGACCGGATCGACCCTCACCCTCGGCTACGTCCTCGCCTTCCAGGCCGTACCGCGGGCCCTGCTCACCCTGGTCGGCGGCACCCTCGGCGACTCGCTGTCCACCCGCACCCTGATGATCGGCTCCAGTTGGACCCGGGCCGGGCTGATGACCGGGGTCGGCGTGGCCGGCCTGACCGGGCACCTGACGGTGTGGATGCTGTGCGCGGCGGCTGCCGCGTTCGGCGCCGTCGACGCCTTCTTCCAGCCGGCCCGCGTGTCCATCCTGCCCTCCGTGGTGGACGAGAGCCTGCTGACCCCGGCCAACGCGCTGCTGGGCGCCGGGTCGAGGACCGCGGCCGTCGTCGGACCGGCGGTCGGCGGCCTGGTCATCGCCATGACCCAGGCACCGGTGGCCTTCCTGGTCGACGCCGTCTGCTTCGCTCTGTGCGGCTGGTGCGTGGCGTGCATCCGCACCCGGCCCCGCACGGCCGACGGGGAGAAGGACGCCGCCGCCCCGCGACCGCAGGCGTCCCTGGCCGCCCGGATCCGCGAGGGCGTGACCTTCACCCTGCGCGACCCCCGGCTCCGCACCGTCGTCGCCCTCGACACCGCCGTCAACTTCTGTTACGCCGGGCCCTTCACGGTCGGTTTCGCCACCCTCGCCGACCAGGTGCTGCGCGGCGGCTCCACCACGCTGGGCGTGCTGAACGGCTCCCTGGCCGGCGGCGCCATGCTCGGCACACTGGCGGGCGGCACGCTCGGCGGCCGGCCCCGGGTCGGCCTGCTGGTGGCCGCCCTGGCCGGCTGGCTGGCCGTCGGCATGGCCGTGCTCGGCCTGGTCCACAGCACCGCGGCCGTCGTGGCGACGGTGCTCTCGATGGGCTTCGCCATCGGGTTCCAGGGCGTGTTCGGGCTCAGCTGGATCCAGCGGAACATCCCCCAGGAGGTGCTCAGCCGGGTGGTGTCGGTCGACATGGTCCTCGGCTACGCCGCCGCCCCGCTGTCCCTGATCGTCTGCGGCGCGCTGGCCCGCGTCGGCGCCCTCCCCCTGTTCGGGGCGGTGGCCGCGGTCCTCGCCCTCACCGGGCTCGCGGTCCTCGCCTCCCGCCCGGTACGCGAGATGCGCTGACGCTCCGCTGGTTGTGCCCGGGGTGTGCCGTGTTGTGCCGTCGGCCGGCTGCGGCGCCGTCGCGGCCGGTCGCGCAGTTCCCCGCGCCCCTTCGCCTTCGGGGCGCTGCCGAAACCGCCGCCGTGCGAGCCCCCGGCACCCGCCGGAGCTCGCACGGCGGCCGGGGGCGTCAGTCGTCGAAGTCGGTGGAGCGGGCGAGCTTCTCCCAGGTGCCGAGTTCGGCGCGGGCACGGTCGAGGTGGCCGGTGATCACGTCGGCGGCGTCGTTGCCGAGCGGCAGACGCAGCGGCGGTTCGTCGGCGTCCAGAGCGGTGAGGACGGCGGCCGCGGCCTTGGCCGGGTCCCCGGGTTCCTTGCCGCTTCCGCCCGGCAGCGCGGCAAGGAGGGGGCCCACGGTGTCCTGGTAGGCGTCCATCGCCGCGGGGGGCCGCAGATCCGCGGCGTCGGCGAAGCCGGTACGGAACGCGCCGGGCTCGACGATCAGCACCCGGATGCCGTGCGGGGCGACCTCCGCGGCCAGCGCCTCGGAGAGCCCCTCCAGGGCGAACTTGGTGGCGCAGTAGGCGCCGACTCCGGCGAAGGCGAGCCGCCCGCCCATGCTGCTGAGCTGCACGATGGCGCCCGAGCGCCGGCGGCGCATGTGCGGCAGTGCGGCCCGGGTGAGCGCTGCCGGACCGAAGAAGTGCAGTTCCATCAGGTCCCGCAGGTCCGCGTCGGTGGCCTCCTCGACCGCCCCGACCATGCCCCGTCCGGCGTTGTTGACCAGGACGTCGATCCGGCCGTGCCGGGCCGCCACGCCGTCGACCGCGGCCTGGGCGCCCGCGATGTCGGTGACGTCCAGCGGCAGCGCTTCCACCTGGCCCGGGTGCGCGGCGACCAGGTCGTCGAGCAGCGCGGTGCGGCGGGCGGCGGCGACCACGAAGTCGCCCGCGGCGACCGCCGCCTCGGTTATCGCCCGGCCGAACCCGCTGCTCGCCCCGGTGACCAGCCATACCTTGCCCATGTCGCTCTCCTTGGTGCCGGGCGATCCGCCGTTCTCGACGGTCTATCGGCAACTACCCTGCTACAAAAGTCAGTTGTTTGCCCAAGATCCGCTGTGATTGCCCCCGGTGATGGACGTTCACGGACGAGACCTGACATAATTCGCAGCAGTGGCCCAGGAGTTGCAGCTCGCGCGCGCGACCGAGCGGCTGTACGTCTCGCAGCCCGCCGGCCCGCTAGGCGTCCCGCAGGGCGGCCGATCGGGCGCACAGGTCCGTGCGGTTGACCGCCCCCGTCTTCGTGATCAGGCTCGCGATGTGTTTCTCCGCCGTGCGCGGTGAGATGAACAGCCGGTCGGCGATGTCCTTGTTGGTCAGCCGCTCCGCGAGCAGCCGGAACACCTCGAACTCCCGCACGGTGACGCCCTGGGCGCGCAGTTGGTCGGGGATGCCGCTGGTGCCGGTGCGGTGCTGGTGCACGGAGGCGCCGAGCCGGCGCAGCCCGGCCCGGCAGGCGCCGGTGACGGCCTGCACGTCCCGGTCGTGGAAGTAGTGCTCCGCGCGCCGCAGCCAGCCCACCGGATCGCCCCAGCCGTCCTGGTGCGCCGCGTCCGCGACCAGCCGCAGCCCGAGGTGCCGGGCCAGCGGATACGGCTCGGCCACCGTCAGCGCGGACTCCACCGTCGCCGCCGCCCGCTCGCCCGCGCCCTCGCGGCCCAGCAGGACGGCGTCGGCGAGCAGCACGAACTGGCGGTTCCAGCGCATCCGGGCGACCGCGGTGTCGGTGATCTCCTCGTGCCGGGCCCGGTCCGCGTCCCCGGCGAGCACGTCCAGCAGCAGCCCCAGGCCGTGGGTGCCGCTGAGGTGATAGGTGGAGGGGTTGCCCGCCTCTATCTCCAGCACCTGCCGGAGTTCCTCGCGGGCGAGTTCGCGGTCCTCCTCCAGCAGCGCGCAGAACACCCGGGCCAGACCGCGGCCGAGCGGTTCCTCCTGCGAACCGGCGCCGTCCCACTCGGCGAACGCCGCCAGCGCCCGCTCCATCGCGGTCCGGTCGCCGTGGTGGGCCTCCAGGACGGCCTGCGCCATCAGGACGTACCGCACGGCGGGCGCTAGGCGCAGCCGCCGTACGACGGCCAGGCACTCGGCGGCGGCGGACCGGGCGGTGTCGTAGTCGCCGCGCAGCACCGCGTCGAGGACCAGGATGCCGTCCACCGTGTGGACGATGTTCACCGAGCCGAGCCGCAGTGCCTCCTCCCGGGCCGCCAGCAGCCCCGAGGCGTCGCCGTCGGCGAGCCAGGCGTTGCCGCCGAGCCGGGTGGCCGCGTACATGCGCTGCAGCGGCAGGCGATGGCGTTCGGCCGTGGCGAGGGCCTGCTCCAGCATCGCCTCCGACTCCTCCGGATCCCGTTTGCGGGCCACGGTCGCGAGGAGTTCCAGGGCCTGGCAGGCGACGACGGGCAGCCCATACCGTTCGGCGGTGTCGGCGGCCGACCGGGCGAGCTTCTCGGCGTGCTGGGTGCGGTCGGGGCCGGGTGTGTCGAGGGCCAGGTAGGCGGCCGTGACGTCGACGGCCGCGGTGGCCGCCTCGTCCGGGGCGGCCGCCAGCACCTCGCGCGCGCGGGCCGTCTGCCGGTTGCCGTCGCTCCACCGGCCCGCCGTGTGGGCGACCTTGGCCAGCCGGGTGTGCAGGGTGGCCAGGCGGACCGGGCTCAGCCCGGAGCCGTCCAGTGCGTGCAGGTCCTCGGCCAGGTCGAGGGCGCGGGCGAAGTCGCCGGCCTCGGCCAGCGCCGGCAGCAGGTTCTCCAGCACCGCGGCCCTTGCCTGCGGGTCGCCCGCGTCGGCCAGCAGGTTCTCGGCCCGGCCGAGCAGGGTCACGGCGGAGCCGAGCGCCCCCGCCGCCAGCGCCCGCCCGCCGGCGTCCGCGAACAGCAGGCCGGCCGGCACCTTGTCACCGGCCGCGCCGCGCAGCCCGGCGGCCAGCGTGCACCAGTCGCCGGGCAGACCCGGGTGCAGCTCCTCGATCGCCTCCGCGCCCCGCCGGGCCAGCTCCGCGCGCCGGGTCGGGGTCATCTGCGTGAAGAGGGCCTCCACGGTGAGCGAGTGCCGGAAGGAGTACCAGTCGGGGGCCGGCTCGTCGGGAACCACCAGCCGCGCGGCCACCCCGGCGTGCAGATGGCTGAGCAGGGCCCGGTCGTCGATGCCGGTCATGCGCTGCAGGACCGTGAGCGGGAAGCGCCGGCCGAGCACGGCGGCGGCCGACAGCAGGGTCAGACCCTGCGCGCCGAGCCGGTCGATGCGGCGCAGTATGCCGCGCGCCAGCGTGGACGAAACGTCACTGCGGAGGTCGCCGACCGCCCGCCAGCCCTCCGGGCCCTGCACCAGCGTGCCGGCCCCGATCATCGACTGCAGCAGTTCCTCGATCAGGTACGGGCTTCCCGAGCTGTCCTCCCACAGCCGCTCCAGCACCGCCGCGGGCACCTCGTCCGGGCCGTCGGCACCGAGCTGGGTCGCGATCATCTCGTACGCCTGGGGGCGGGTCAGCGGCGGCAGTTCCAGCACGGTGGCGGCGCCGCGCCGGCGGGCGGACTGCGCCAGGTCGAGGGCGTCGCTGAAGTCCGTCCGGACCGTGGCCAGCAGCAGTACGGGGGTGTACTCGAGGTTGTCCACCAGGTATTCGAGGACGCCGAGGGTTTCCGGGTCGGCGTCGTGCAGATCCTCGAGCAGCAGCAACTGGCCCTGCCCGCGCCCGGCGGCGATGAGCAGCCGCAGCACCGCCTCGCCCAGGATCACCATGGAACTGCTGTCCCGTTCACCGGTGTTCCACTCGGGGATCAGCCGCCCCAGCACCGGCCGGTAGGGGCCGAGGGCCAGGTCGTCCATGGGTTCGCCGCCGCGGAACAGCGACATCAGAGCCTCGGTCAGCGGCCGGAACGGCACGGCCGGGCCGGTGGTGCTGCTGCGGCCCCGTAGCACCCGCATCCCGGCGCCCAGCGCCTCCCCGACGGCCTCCGCGGCGACCCGCGACTTGCCGACGCCCGCTTCTCCCATCAGGAAGACGACACCGCCGCGGCCCTGTCGCGCATCGGCCAGGGCACGTTCGAGCAGGGCCAGTTGGGAGCCCCGTCCGACCAGGGAAGGCGCATGGGAACGCATGAGCGCAGATAGTAACCGGAACACCCGGGCCCGCGGCAGGTCGCACGGGCCCGGACCCGTTTCGCCGCCACCGCCGCGGGGAGCGGTGCCGACATGGCGGTGCCGACACGGCGGCGCGGGCCCGCCGGGCGGGCCCGCGCCATCGTCTGCGTCAGGACTGTCAGGACTGTCAGGGGTGTCAGGACTGACGGTGTGTCACTGCGGTGCGGAGACCGAGGTGTCGAGCGTGCTGAGGGTGATGACGATGCCGCTGGTGAGCACCATGCCGGCCAGGACGCGGGCGCGGGCGCAGGCGCGGTTGCGCCCCTTGAGCGTGATCCCGCCCGCGGCGTCCTGCTCGTCGGCGGCGGTCTCGGTGACGTCGGCGGCGGTGGAGGCGAGGTGCTTGTCCATGACGGTGAGATCCCCTTCTGGCATTCGTGCGGTCGAGCACGGTGGGAGGTGGAGGAGGTGCCGTGGTGCCGTGGTGCGGAGGAGAGCGAGTGGTCAGTGACCCGGCTGTCCCAGGAGCAGGACGGACGGGACGGTTTCGGGGTGGGCCAGGCGGAGCAGTCCGTAGCCGATGCCGGACAGTCCGGTCAGCAGCCCGGGGGAGGGAACGTGGTCGGGGGTGGCGCAACGGTGGCTCTGCGCCTCGACGAGCGCGAGCACCTGTCCGGTACGCCGGCTCAGCGTCGCCGCGGCGGCCGCGTCGCCGTGTTCGGCGAGCACCGCCAGGGCCTCCAGCGTGCCGAGGGTGCCCTGCCCGAGGCTCAGACCGGGGCCGACCTCGACGTCCGCCAGCCCGGCCGACAGCGCGCCGGCGGCGGGCAGTGCGGCGGCGGCGGGCAGTGCGGCGGCGGCCGCCACACCGGCGGCCCCGGAGAGCCAGGACGGGTCCGCGTGCGCGGACGGCACGTCCCGGACCGCGGTACGGAGCAGGGCGTCGGCGGCGCTCGCGTGTGCGGCGGCGCGCTCCGGGCGACGGCCGGCGTAGCGCCGCAGCGCCCAGCCGATCCCGGCCGCCCCGTCGGCGAAACCGGGACCGCGGACCGGGGCCGCGCCGCCCGGGACCGTGCTCGCGCCGGTGGCACCCGTGCCGTGACCCGCGGCCGAGGCCGCGGCGGTCCGGTCCGGTCCGCAGGCCGTCGCCAGCAGCAGGTCCGCCACGGTGTCCGCCAGCCGCAGGGCCTCCGGCGCCCCGGTCGCTTCGTGTACGGCGACGGCGGCGGCCAGCGCCCCGGCCGTACCGGCGGCCAGCCCCGGGTCGGGGCAGGCGGCGACGGCGTGCCCGAGCGCGGTGAGCGCGTCGGGCAGACACCCCGTCAGGTCCTCCCCGAGCAGCGCCGACAGCCTCGGCAGCGCGTGGACGATGCCGGCCAGCCCGTCGTAGGCGCCGGGTCCGGCCGCCGCGCTCAGCTCCGGGTCGGCGGCCAGTGCCTTCATCAGTGTGGGCAGCGGCAGGACCGCCTCCCGGGCCAGTGCCGCGTACCGCCCGGCGCCGGTCAGCGCGTCCGTCTGGGCGAGGAACAACGCGACGCCGCTGTAGCCCTGTCCGAGCCCGGCGCCCATCGGCAGCACCGCCCAGTGCGGTCCGGAGACCTGCTCCAGGCCCAGCCAGTTGGTGCGGCCGCCGCCGTGGATCGCGCGGGCGGCGATCTCGTCGGCGATCCCGCACACGGCGGCCAGCAGCCGGGATGCGTCGGGCACGACTTCGGGGACCGGGGCCAGGGCGAGTTCGGACCGCCGCGCCGGGGGTGAACCGGCACTGCGCGCCGCCAGCGTGGCGGAGATGATCCACTCCTGGTCGTGGCAGTCGACCTCGTCCATCCGGGCGAGCTTCGCGCCGACCGCGGCCAGGCTCGTCACGGGCAGCACCTCCGGCAGCCAGGCGCCGTCGGCCGCCCGGACCCCGGTACCGGACGGCCGGTGCACGAACAGCGGTACGTCGCCGCGCCACAGGTCCGCGGTCTCCTGCTCGACGAGCCGCCGGCGTGCCTCGTCGTGCTCGGACTCGGTCCACAGCACCGCGAACACGCCCTCCCGGGCGAGCGCGTCCCCGAGCAGGGACGGGTGCGTGGACTCCTCCAGCAGCGTGGCGTACAGGCGGGTGGAGCGGACGATCAGCCGGGCCGGGCTGTCGGCACGTACCGCCAACGGCCCGCCCGGGGCGAGCAGTTCGTGACCGTGGGCGGCGAGGGCCGCGTAGCCGGTGCGGAATCCCTCCAGCAGTGCCGCCCGGTGGTCGGCCGCCTCCAGGGGCGCACCGTCGGGCAGCGGCTGGTTCTGCGCGGCAGGGCTGGGCAGCGGGGCCCGTACGGCCCGCATGGTGTCCCTGCCGCTGTCCTCCCAGCGCAGGCCCTCGCTCGGGAAGGTGCCGTCGGTGGACCGGCCGAGCGCGGAGATGTCCAGCGCGCCGTGCTCGCCGATCAGCAGGTGGGGCAGCAGGCAGGTGCGGTGCACGGAGGCGTGCAGGGCGTCCGCGGCCGGGTCGGCGCCGGCCGTCATGGCCTGCGGCAGCCCGGTGTGCAGCAGCGTCTCGGCGTCCACCAGGACCGGCTGGTCGCCGCAGGCGATGACGTTCTCGTAGTGCATGTCGGCGCCGTCCACCGCGTACAGCAGGGCCAGCAGCGCCCCCTGGCGCCGGTAGAAGGCGTTGGTCTCGGCCATCGAGCGGCACCAGCGGTGCTCCACGAACTCCAGCCAGCCGTACTCCGGGCGGCGCACACTGCGCGGTGTGCGCAGCGCCAGACCGGGCACCTTGGCGTTGAGCCAGCCCACCAGGTCGTCGAGCAGGGCGTGCTGGCCGAGCGGGCGGGGCTTGTAGACCAGCCGGTCCCCGCCGGTGAAGCGCAGGATCGCGACCGCCCGGTTGCCCTGGTGGGCGTCGCCGAGTCCGAGGTCCACCCCGGCCAGCGCCCCGGGCTCGCGCCCGTCGAGGAGGCCGGCGACCAGGTCGTCCCGGTCGGCCAGGAACCGGGCCGCCAGCTCCGCCGCCGCGTCCGCCGCGTCCAGCGCGGTCTGCGCGAGCATCCGGGCCAGCACCGGGTAGGCGGCGACGAGTCCGGTAAGTCCCCGCCGGGTGCCGGTCGCGGTGACGAACGAGGCGAACCGCTCGTTCGGGTCCGCTCCGGCGAGCCGCCGGGCACGCCGGGCGAGGGAGAGTTCGTGGACCAGGGTGCGGGCGGCCTGCCGGACCAGTTGCTCGGTCAGCCGCCGCTCGAACGCCGCCTGCCACACCGCCCGTTCGGCGGCGGGGACGCCCGGCATGAGGCGGGCGAGGCGGTCCGCGGCCGGGGTCACGAACGGCCGTACGACGGTGGCGAAGACCTCGGGACCCGTACCGTCCGCGCTCGGCTGGACGTCGTCCGGGCTCTCCGGGGCGGCCTCCAGGGCCGCTTCGGCGTACCCGGCCCAGCGGGGCTTGGCCGCGCGGGCGGCGAGCAGTCCGGCGGGTTCCGCCGCGAGAGCCGCCGCGGTCGCCCCGTCCACCTGGAGGTGGGCCAGCCGCAGCGCGAAGCCCTCGCTGTCCCCGGCGGCCCAGGGAGTGCGCCCGGAGGCGGCGGAGCCGGCGGGCGCCGCCGGGAGTCCGGGGGCGGCGAGCCGTTCCGCGAGGGACAGCGCCGGGGCCCACCAGGCGAGCGGCAGGCCGGCGCTCCGGGGAGTCGGGAGGCTGGTGGCGGTCTCAGTCACGTCACCGAAGGTGGCAGACGCCCTACGACCCCCACATGGGGAAGTGGCCCCCATATTCCCTGCGGGCCCGCCCCACCGGGTGGGGAACGGCTGCCGCGGCGACACCGCGCGGTGCGCATGATCGCGCGCCGCAGCCGGGAGAACCGCAGGTCAGCGGCGTGCCCGAGGTCCCTTGGCAGGGGACGGGCCGACCCCCGTACGGGCCCTGCCCAGGACCCCGTGTACGGGCGTGTCCCACCCGCTCCGGGCGGCCCGTCCCCCATCCCCGCTCGCCGCGCCCGCCTGGTACGGGGTCCCCAGCGCCCCCACCGCCTGACCAGGCC
This sequence comes from Streptomyces sp. NPDC031340, assembly GCF_055569945.1. NCBI lineage: Bacteria > Bacillati > Actinomycetota > Actinomycetes > Kitasatosporales > Streptomycetaceae > Streptomyces > Streptomyces sp. NPDC031340. The sequence continues at coordinate 164,545 of NZ_JBVIIE010000005.1, read as the reverse complement.
CGAACAGCCCCGAGCAGGCCCGAGCGGGACCGCCGCGCGCTGGGCGACCGGAGCCGGGCCGCCCGCCCCGGGGGAGGGGGACGGAAAAGGTGGGGACCGACTACCGATGCTCCCGGGGCCCCGCCGGGCGCACGGTGTCGTGCAGAACCCCCCAGACCGCCCGCCGTGCTCACCACCGGGCGGACGACCTTCCAAGGAGCAGCAGATGGGAGCACCTGTACCCGTCGGTGTGGTCGCCCTCGACCCGGTGCTGGAAGCCGGCACCCGCAGTACCCTCCTCGCCTGCCCGGAACTGACCCTCTGCGAGCCCGGTGACGCCCGGGTCGCCGTGCTGACCGTGGACCGGCTCGGACCGGCCGAACTGGACATGGTGCGCGTCACCCGCGCACACCGGCAGCGCCCCGCCGTCGTCCTGGTGGCCGGCGCCCTCGCCTCCGGCGACGCCCTGCACGCCCTCGCCGCCGGCGCCCGCGGCCTGCTGCTGCGCCGCGAGGCCGACGCATCCCGCCTCGGCCACGCGGTGCTGGCCGCCGCCGAGGACGACTGCACCCTGCCCACCGGCCTGCTGGAACAGGTCCTGGACCGCCCGGCCGATGCCCGGCACGGCAGCGGCGACTGGGCCGGCGGTACCCTGTCGGACCGGGAACGGTCGGTGCTGCGCCTGGTCGCCGACGGGCACGAGACGGCGGAGATCGCCCAGCGCCTCGCCTACTCGCCGCGCACCGTCACGACCGTCGTGCACGACATCACCCAGCGCTTCCGGCTGCGCAACCGCGCGCACGCGGTCGCCTACGCGCTCCGGGCGGGTCTGCTGTGACGGCCACCCTGGCGCCTGCGGCGCTCCTGGAGTCCCGCAAGCCCGTCGCGCCGGCCGGGTCCCACAGACCCGCGGCTTCCGCCGGATCCGCCGGATCAGTCGGTGCTCTCGGGGCCGCAGCCGCCCTCATGCCCGTCGCGCCTTCCGAAGCGTCCGCGCCTTTCGGACCCGCCGCGCCCCTCGAACCGGCGCCGGTCGGGCCTGCCGTACCCGTCGGGTCCCTCGCGTCCGCCGCACCCGCCGGTCTGCCCGCCGGGCGCGTCGCATCCGCCGTACCCGTCCACTCGGCGAGGCCTGCCGCGCCCCTCGCGCCCGCCGTGGCCCCCGCTGCGGCGACGCTGTGCGTGTTGCCCGCGCGCGGCGCGGACCGGGTCCGTGCTCTCGCCCGCCGCGCGGGCCTGAGCTGCGTCGACGGGCCCCCGGAGGAGGGGACCGTCACGGTGGTCGTCGCACACGACGCCGAGGAGGCCCTGCGCGGCCCGTGGAACGCCGGCCCGCTGCTGCTGGTGTGCGACACCGTCAGCCGTACCGGGCTGCTGCGGGCGCTGCGCGCGGGCGCGGTCGTCCTGCGCAGCGAGGACCTCACGCCGGAGACGCTGACGGCGGCCGTCCGGCGCGCCGGGCACCCGCACCCGTGCATCCCGTACCCGGAACTGTCCCACCTGCTGAACGGCGGCCCGCCGCCCGGCCGGCCGGACCGGAGCGAGAGCCGGCCGCCGACCCTGACGGCGCGGCAGACCTCGGTGCTGCGCCTCATGGCCGACGGACACGCCAACGCGGACATCGCGCGGCTGCTGGACTGCTCCGAACACACCGTGAAGAACGTCATCTACGAGGTCATGGCGCGTCTCCAGGCCCGCAACCGGGCCCACGCGGTCGCCCACGCGGTACGCCACGGCCTGGTCTGACCGGCCGCTGGACGACGCCGATGCCGATGCCGACGCGGACGCGGGGGACGGGTGACATGGCCGGCGAGCACGCCGCACCCGTCGCCCCGCGCGGCCGATCATGGGGCACGCCCCACGCGGCCGATCGCGGGTACGCGCCACGCGGCCGATCGCGGGGTACCGCGTCAGAACCGGGGCGTCGGCAGCAACCGCGGTTCGATCCGCCCCTCCACCGCCCCGTCGCCCTCGCGGCTGACCAAGTAGGCGCCCTTGCCAGGCAGTTCCGTGACGGCCTCGACCAGTGCGGTGCCCCGGTAGACCAGGCCCACCCCGTCGTCGGTGCAGTGGGCCGTGCGGAAGGCGCCCTCGGCGACCAGCCGGTGGATCAGCGGGCGCCGGCCCGGGTCGGAGTCGTAGTGCACGCCGTTGCCGTACGGCAGCAGGCCCAGCCCGTCGGTGAACGGCCGCAGTCCGGGCCCGTAGGAGTCGGTCGCGCCGCCCTCGAACCAGCAGAGCGAACCCGCGCTGACCCCGGCGAGCACCACGCCCGCCCGCCACGCGCGCCGCATGATCGCGTCCAGGCCGTGCACCCGCCACACGGCGAGCAGGTTGGCCACCGAACCGCCCATCACCCATACGACGTCGTGGTCCAGGACCGTGCCCTCGACGTCCTCGACGTTCGGCATGGGGAACAGGTACAGCGGGGTGAGGTCGAAGCCCGCCGCCCGGGCGGCCTCCGCGACCCGCGCCGTCACGTGCTCGGCATCCCCGGTGGCCGTGCCGACGTACAGGACACGCGGACGTCTGCCGTGCACGCCGGAGAGGTCCACCGCGTGGTGGACCAGGGCGTCGAAGAGCAGCCGGGTCCGCGTGCCGACGCGGTGCCCTCCGGAGGTGGCGAGGATGGTCGGTTCGGCAGCGGTCACGCGCGCGATCGTAGCGCGACCGCTCCGGCGGCCGGAGGGAATCCGGGAAGGCGGCGCGGACCACCGGCGCACGCCCCCGGCACACCCAGAACAGAGCGGGGACCGGCCACTTGGCCGGTCCCCGCTCTCTCGTCAGAGCCGCTCTCGTCAGAGCCGCTCTCGTGAGGGTCGCTCTCGTGGGGACGCCCTCACCCCGTCCGCAGGGCCACCGCCGCCGCGTACCCCGCCGGGACGAGGACGTCCCGCAGGGTCCACTCCGGCGCCGGAGCGGCCGGCCGCGGCCCGGTGCCGACGTAGTCCAGCGCCGGATCGCGCACCAGCCCGGTCCCCAGGCCCTTGAGGTAGGCCTCCTTGCGGACCCAGGTCCGGGTGAACGCCGCCGGGCGCTCGTGCGCGGGCAGCCGCGCCAGCTCCGCCGCCTCCGCCGCGTGCAGCGCGGACTGCGCGCCGAGCACCGCCTGAGCGGTGGCCAGCCCCTCCACGTCGACGCCGACCGGGGTCGGGGCGAGCGCCACCATCACCAGGTCCCCGCTGTGCGACAGCGAGAAGTGCACCCCGTGGGTACGCAGCGCGGGCCGGCCGTGCGGCCCGCCGCAGCCCGCGCACGGCTCGCGGACCAGCGGCAGCGCGTCGGCGGGGACGCCCAGCAGCAGGCTCAGCACACCGCGCAGGGTCGCGTGCGCCACCACGTACGCGTCGCGGTCCCGGGGCCGGTGGAAGGCGCCGGCCCGCGCCCGCTCGTCGGCGTCCAGCAACTCCCGGGCCCGCCGCAGCGCGAGCGGGTCCTGCCGGCCCACCTCGGCCAGGTACAGCTCCACCGGCCGACGCGGCGCACGCGGGCCGGGGAGACGGGCGGTGGAGTGCAGCCCGGACAGATCCACGACGTCCGGGCACAGCCGTCCGGGCGGCGGCTCCGCCGGCGGGGCGTGCGCCGACACGGCGAGCGGCGGACCCGGGCGGGACTCAGACATCGGCCCCGGCCAGCCGACGCCGCAGGCTGAGCGGGCGCATGTCCGTCCAGACGGCGTCGATGTGGTCCAGGCACTCCTGCCGGGTGCCTCGCCGGCCCTCCCGGTGCCAGCCGGCCGGCAGCTCGCGGTCCGCCCGCCAGATCGAGTACTGCTCCTCGTCGTTGCGCACCACGAGGTACACGTCCTCGGCGTCCGGGCGGACCTCCTCGCCGCCCGTGCCGGTCGCGGAATCGGTTTGCGTCACGGTGACCTCCCGCAGGTGATGGGGCCGGCCCGCGGGTCAGGGCCGACGGGGTCAGCGTGCCCGCCGCCGGCCGCCCCGGTCAGGGACGAACGCGCCGAACCCGAGGCACGCGTTGCTGCCGGATCTTCTCTGGTGACGTACGGCCGCGGCGCGGGACCGTGCTGTCCGGTCGCGGGGCGCCCGGCACCCCGGCGGCGCCCGCCGCCCGGCCGAGCCGCGCGATTCCCGCGCACCCCCCGTTTCGGAAGGAGCACGCGATGTCGGACGAGCACGCACCTGTCCTGCTGCCGGGCGGAGGCTGGCGGCTGTGGGAGCAGTTCGCGCTGCGCGGCCCCGGCTTCCCCGCCGACGGCGTGCTGCGCCTCTCCCCGCCCGGACTGGCCCAGGCTGCCGACAAGTTCGGCCCCGACGCCGAGCTGTCCGGACCCGAGTGGCAGGCCTTCGCCGACGACCTCGCCACGGCCGCCGTGCACACCGCCCGGCACCTTCAGGAGATCGCCGCGCAGCCCCGCTTCCAGGCCGCCCTCGCCTGGCAGAACCCCGCCGTGCTGCGCACCGGCATCGCGCCGTTCCTGCGCTGGACCCCGGGGAAGGACAGCCGCAGCAGCATGCCCCGCCAGCGCGAGGAACTGGTCGCGCACTACTGGCAGCGGTTCTGCGTGAAGAACGACACCATCGGCTTCTTCGGCCCGGTCGGCTGGGGCCGCTGGAACCTGTCCGTGCCGGGAGCCGTCGCGGTGGACCCCGGGCGGGACTTCCTCGCCGCGCACGAGGTGTACTTCTCCGGCTGGGCTGTCGACGCCCTCGCGAAGGTGCTCGCCGAGGATGCGGAGCTGATGCGCTGGATCCCGCCGCGCCGGGTGTCCTTCGTGCGCTGCGCCGACGGCACGGTCCACGTCCCCGGGCGCCCCGCCCAGCCGGTCGGCGCGGCCGAGCTGGCGGTGCTGAAGCTGTGCGACGGCACCCGGCACCCGGCCGCCATCGCCGCCGAGCTGGGCCTGGACGCGGACGAAGCGGCCCGTACCGTGCGCGAGTTGGTGAAGCGCCGCTGGGTGCAGTGGCGCCTGGAGGTGCCTGCCGCCACCCACCCCGACCGCGCCCTGCGCCGCATCCTCGAACGCGTCCCCGACGAGGCCGCCCGCACGCGGGCACTGGACCGGCTCGCCGTGCTGGAACGCGGCCGGGACGCCGTACGCGCCGCCGGCACCGACGCCGCCGCGCTGACCGCCGCTGTCGGCGCCCTGGAGGCGGACTTCGCCACGCTCACCGACAGCGAGGCGCAGCGGGCCAAGGGCGAACGGACCGCGCCGTGCCGGGGACTGGTGTACTCCGACGCCCGGCGGGCGGCCACCGCCACGGCCGGCGCCGGGCTGCTGGCCCACCTGGAGCCGCTGCAACTGTGCCTGACGGCCGCCCGCTGGATGACCAACCGCTTCGCCGACGCCATCCGCGTCCGCCTGCGCACCGTCCACGACCGGCTGAGCGCCACCGGCGAACCGGTGGACCTGGGCACGCTGTGGCTGCACACCCTGCCCTCGCCGCACCCCGACGCCGGCCACCTCATCGACGCCGTGCAGGCCGAACTGCGCGCCAAGTGGGCCCGCGTCCTGGACCTCCCGGCCGGCGTGCGCCGGGTCCGGCTGGCCACGGCCGACCTCGCCGAACGGGTGCGCCAGGAGTTCGACGAGCCCGGCGACGGCTGGTCGCTGGCCCGGTACATCAGCCCCGACGTACTGGTGATCGCCGACGACGAGGCCGCCCTCGCCCGGGGCGACGTGCAACTCGTCCTCGGGGAGATGCACTGCGCGCTGAACACGATGGGCGCATCCCTCTTCGTGCACCAGCATCCCGACCCCGGCGCGCTGCTCGCCGAGACCACCCGCGACTTCCCCGGCCCCCGCCTGCTGCCCATGCTGCCCAAGGAGCTGCCGCTGAAGTGGTCCACCCGCAGCAGGCCCTCGCTGGACCGGCCCGAGGACCACTACGTGGCCCTGGTCGACCAGACCGGCGACCCGCACCGCCCGCGCACCCTGCTCGGCGCCGACGTCACGGTCGAGGACCGGGAAGGCCGGCTGACCGCGGTCCTGCCCGACGGCACCGCGTACGACCTGCTCGACGTCTACGCCAACACCCTCACCCAGCGGGTCATGGACCGCTTCACCCTCCGCCCGGAGGGCGTCCACACCCCCCGGATCACCGTCGACCGCATGATCGTCGCCCGGGAGACCTGGCAACTGCCCGTCGCCGAGGTCGACTTCGCCGACGAGAAGGCGGAGGCCGCCCGCTTCGTACGCGCCCGGCACTGGCAGCGACGGCACGAGCTGCCCCGCTTCGTGTTCGTGGTCTCGCCGACCGAACCCCGCCCCTTCTACGTCGACTTCGACAGCCCCGTGTACGTCACCATCCTCGCCAAGGCGGCCCGTCGGCTCGCCCGCAAGGACCCGGACGCCCGGCTCAAGGTCAGCGAGATGCTGCCCACCCCCGAGCAGGCCTGGCTCACCGACGCCGAGGGCCGCCGCTACACCAGCGAACTCCGGTTCGTCGCCGTCGACCGGACCGTCACCGGCGAGGGGGACGCGTGATGCGCACCATCGCCGACGACATCGCCGCACACGCCGCCCGGCACCCCGACCGGGTCGCGCTGAGCACCCCGGCGGGCGAGGTGACGTACGCCCGGCTCGCCGCCCGGACCGAGGAGATCGCCGGCCTGCTGCGGGCGCACGGCGCCGGCCCGGAGACGGTCTGCGCCGTGGCCGTCGAGCACGGCACCGACGCCGTCGCGGCCATGGCCGCGGTACTGCGCTGCGGCGCCGCCTTCCTCACCCTGGACATCGGCCAGCCCCGCGACCGGCTGACCGACTTCGTCCGCAGCGCCGGCGCCCGCCTGCTGCTGACCCACGCGGCCCTGGCCCCGGCCCTCGACCTGGGCGTCCCGCCGGTCCTCCTGGACCGGCCCGGGGCCGTCCAGAGCCCGCCGCCGGGCCCGCCGCCGGGACCGGTCGACCCGCGTGCGCTCGCCTACGTCAGCCACACCTCCGGCAGCACCGGCCGGCCCAGCGCCGTCCTGGTCGAGCACCACGCCCTGGACGCCTATCTGCGCGACACCGCCGAGGCGTTCGGCCTCGGCCCGGACACGGTGGCCCTGCAGACCGCACCGCTCGGCTACGACGCCTCCATCCGGGACACCTTCGCACCGCTGCTGGCCGGGGCCCGCCTGGTCATCGTGGACCGCGCCCGGCTGCTGCGCCCCGAGGAGTTCGCCGACACCGTCCGCGAGCACCGGGTCACGGCCCTGCTCAGTGTCACCCCCTTCTTCCTGTCCCACCTCGCGGCGCAGCCGCAGCTCACCGACCCGCTGGCCGGCGTCACCCTGGTCGCCTCCAGCGGCGAGTCCCTGCGCCCCTTCCTCGCCGCGGGCGGACGGACGCTCGTCCCCGGGCGGCTCGTCAACCAGTACGGCCCGACCGAGTGCACGATGACCACCACCCGGTACAGCGTCCCCGCCTCCCCGGACCCCTCCGCCGACCTGGTGGGCACGCCCCGCGCGGGCGCCGTGGTGCGGGTGCTGGACAAGGACCTGGCCCAGGTCCCCGACGGCACGGTCGGCGAGGTGTACATCGGGGGAGTGGGCGTGGCCCGCGGCTACGGGGGACGCCCGGCCCGCACCGCCGAGTGCTTCGTCCCGGACCCCTACGGCCCGCCCGGCGCCCGCCTCTACCGCACGGGCGACCTCGCCTGGTGGGGGCCCGGGGGACTGCACTACGCCGGCCGCACCGACCGGCAGGTCAAGATCCGCGGCTACCGCGTGGACCCGGCGGAGGTCGAGGGCTGCCTGCTGGCCCACCCGGGGGTCACCGGGGCGGTGGTCACGGCCCACACCGACGACCGGGGGCGCGTGCACCTGCTCGCCCACCTCACCGGCGACCTGTCCGGCACCACCGACGCCGAGCTGCGCGGCCACCTCGCCCGGTCCCTGCCGCCGCACCTGATGCCGCGTCGGTTCCTGCGCCTGGACACCCTGCCCACCACCCGCGGCGGCAAGGCGGACCGCCGGCTCCTGGCCACCGGGAGCACCGCATGACCGCCCTCGACCTGCGGCGGACCGCGACGGCACCGCAGCTGTCCGCCACGGCGACGAAACCATCGGCGCCGAAGCCCGGCGTCGCCGCCGGCCCCGGGCCGGGCGTCGCCGACCTGCGGGACGCCGCCGCCCGCATCGCCTCCCACGTCGTCCGCACGCCCCTGCTCCGCGGCCCGGCGACCGACGCCCTCGGCCCCGGCCTGCTGCTGAAGGCCGAACACCTCCAGCACGGCGGGTCGTTCAAGATGCGGGGTGCCGCCAACGCGGTCCTCGCCCTGGGCGCCGACCGGATCGTCACCGGCTCCTCCGGGAACCACGCGCTCGCGCTGGCCCGGCTGGCACGCACCCTCGGCATCCGGCTCACCGTCGTCCTCGCCGCGGGAGCGGCACCGGCGAAGGCCGCCGCCGTCCGTGCCCTCGGCGCCGAGACCGTCCAGGTGGACGGAGGGGTGGCCGAGCGCGAGGAACGCGCCCGCGCCCTGGCGGCCGAGCGGAACGCCGTCCTGATCCCGTCGTCCGACCACCCGCTGGTGGTCGCCGGGGCGGGCACGGTCGGCACCGAACTGCTCGCCGACGCACCCGACACCGAGACCGTCTACGTCCCCACGGGCGGCGGCGGGCTGCTCGCCGGGGTCTGCCTCGCCGCCCTGCACCGCCCGGTCCGGGTGGTCGGGGTGGAACCGTCCGGCACCCCGCGCTACGCCCGCTCCCTGGCCGCCGGCCGCCCCGTCCGCCTGCCGCCCAGTGCCACGGTCGCCGACGGTCTGCGCGGCCAGTGTCCGGGGGCCGTCCCCTACCCGATCGTCCGCGACCGCGTCGACGAGCTGATCGCCGTCGACGACGCCGAAATCCTGGCCGCCGCCGCCCTGTTGGCCCGGCACGGCGTCGACGCCGAACCGAGCGGCGCGGTCGCCCTGGCCGGAGCGCTGCGCGCCGGCCGCCGCGAACGGGCCGTGGCCATTGTCTCGGGCGGCAACACCCCCGCCCGGCTGCGCTCCGTCCACCACGACCCCACCCGCACGCACACCGACCCCCAGACAGCAACTGACAACTGACGCTTGATCACTTCGAACGAGGAGTAACGGACATGACCACGAACACCGCCACCGCCACGGCCACCGACACCGCCCAGAACACGGTCGACGTCCTGGTCGGCATCTTCCGGGACGTGCTGCGCCTGCCCGAGCTGACGCCCGACACCGACTTCTACGAGGCGGGCGGCGACTCGCTCACCGCCTTCCAGATCACCGGCCGACTGCAGGAGATCCTCGGCGCGGACGTCCCCGTCTCGCTGGTCTTCGCCTACCCCACGCCGCGGGAACTGGCCGAGGTCGTCGACGCGGACTACGGCACCGCCTGACCGGCCCGGCCGGCCGAACCGCACCGGCCGGCCAGGCACCGACCCGTACCGGCCGGCCGAACCGTGCCGCCCCTCCCGCGTCGGCCGGGTCGGCCCGTACCGTCCATCCGCGCCACCCAAGGAGAGCCGTGCCATGACCGAAGACCTCGTGCCGTCCCTCGGCCGCTGGCGGCTGTGGGAGCAGTTCGCCCTGCGCGGGCCCGGTTTCCCCGCCGACGGGGTGCTGCGGCTGGCTCCCGCCGGACTGGCCCAGGCGGCCGACAAGTTCGCCGCCGACGACCCCCTCGACGGCGACCGCTGGGAGGACTTCTCCCGGCTCTTCGCGGACGCCGCCGTGGAGACCGCGCACACCCTCCAGGACATCGCCCGCACACCGGCCTTCCGCGAGGCGGTGGCCTGGCAGAACCGGCCGGTGCTCAGCTCCGGCATCGCGCCGTTCCTGCGCTGGACCCCGGGGAAGGACAGCCGCAGCAGCATGCCCCGCCAGCGCGAGGAACTGGTCGCGCACTACTGGCAGCGGTTCTGCGTGAAGAACGACACCATCGGCTTCTTCGGCCCGGTCGGCTGGGGCCGCTGGGACCCGGCCGCACCGGGGCTCGTCGTTGACACCGGCGCGGGACTGATCGAGAAGTCGGCCGTGTACTGGGCGAGTTGGGGCATCGACGCGCTGGCGCGGACCCTGGACGCCGATCCCGGCCTGCGGGAGTGGATCGCCCCGCGCCGCGTGCCGTTCGTCGCCCTCGACGGGGACCGGGTCCGGATACCGGGCCGGCGCCCGGTCACCGTGTCCGCCGAGGCGGCGGCCGTCCTCGCCCGCTGCGACGGCGTCCGGCCCGCCCGTGCCATCGCTGAGGAACTGCCCGGCACCGACGTGCCCGCCGTACTGGCCGACCTGGTGGCCCGCCGCTGGGTGGCGTGGCGTCTTGAGGTCCCCGCCGGCACCCACCCGGACCGCGACCTGCGGGCGTGGCTGGAAGGTGTCGGTGCGAGCGAGCCGCGCCGGCGGGGCCTCGCCGCGCTGGACCGGCTGGAGCGGGGCCGCGCACGGGTGGCGGCGGCCCGCGACGTGGACGGCCTGGTCGACGCCATGGCGGAACTCGAGCGGGAGTTCACCGAGCTCACCGCCACCGCCGCCGTGCGCGAGAAGTCCGCGTCGACGGCGCCCTGCCGCGCGCTGGTCTACTCCGACACCCGCCGCTCCGCCACCGTCCGGCTCGGCCCGGCCGTCCTCGACGCGCTGCGCCCGCTGCGGCTGCTGATGGACAGCGCCGGCTGGCTCACCTCCCGGCTCGCCGCGGCGGTCACGGCCGAGACCCGCCGCGTGTACGACCGCCTCGCCGCCGAGGGCCCGGTCGATCTGGCGTCGTTCTGGTTCGGGTGCCTGCCGGTGCTGCACGGCCCCGCGCGCGCCACCGCCACCGAACTCCAAGGGGAGTTCGCCGCGCGCTGGCAGCGCGTCCTGGCGGTGCCGGCGGACGCCCGCCGGGTGACCGTACGCTCGGCGGACATCGAAGCGGCCGTGCGCGCGGAGTTCGGCGACACGGCCGGCGGCTGGACGGCGGCCCGCTATCTGAGCCCGGACCTGATGATCGCCGCCGACGGCGCGGAGGCGGTGGCACGCGGCGACTTCACCGTCGTACTCGGCGAACTCCACGTCGCCTCCAACACGTTGGGCGCCTCCCTGTTCACCCACCAGCACCCGGACGTGTCGGAGCTGTTCCGGCTGACCGACCGGGACCATCCTGGCCCGCGCCTGATGCCCCTGATCCCCAAGGAGCACCGGGCCCGCCTTTCGGCGCGGGTCCGCCACACGCTGGTACGCCCCCAGGACCACCAGGTCGCCCTGGCCGACCTCACCGCCGACCCGGCCCGCACCCGGGTCGTGCGCTCCGCCGACGCGACGGTCGAGGAACACGGCGGCGACCTCGTCGTACGGCTTCCCGACGGCTCGCGGTTCCCGGCGGTCGACGTGCTCTCCCACGTGCTCACCACCCTGGCGATGGATCTCGTCCGAGTGCTGCCCCAGGCGGAGCACACCCCCCGGGTCACCGTCGACCGCATGGTGATCGCCCGGGAGACCTGGCGGCCGTCCGCGGCGTGCGCGCGGTTCGCCGACGAGAAGGACGAGGCCCGGCGCTTCGTCGGGGCCCGCCGCTGGCGCACCGAACTGGGCCTGCCCCGCTATGTGTTCGTCGTCTCCCCGACCGAGTCCCGGCCGTTCTACGTCGACTTCGACAGCCCGGTCTACGTCACCATCCTCGCCAAGGCCCTGCGCCGCCTGGCCCGCAAGGACCCGGAGGCCGTCGTCACGATCACCGAGATGCTGCCGACGCCGGAGCAGACCTGGCTCAGCGACGACCAGGGCCGCCGGTACACCTCGGAGTTGAGGTTCGTGGCCCACGACTCGGCACCGGACTCCTGAGGCGGACCGCCGGACCGCCGGGCCGCTGGGCCGCGGGGCTGCGCGGCCGGCGTTGCGGCGGGGGACCGGTTCGAGACAGGAGGCAGTGGGGAACCCGACCCGGTAGCGGCGGGCTGACCGGCCGCGCGCCCGACGGCACGGGGCCGGACGGCGGGGGACAGAACGGACGGCAGCCCGTGGACGGTGAAGAGGGTCCGGACGGTTCGGCGGCGCTGACGGTGACGCTCGGCGTGGACCTCGCCGCGAGCGCGCGGCGGACCGCCGTGTGCCGGGCAGTCTGGACGCGGGAGGGCCTGTCGTCGGCGGAGTTCGTGGTGCCCGACGGGGACGAGGACCTGCTGGCGATGGTCCGGGAGGCGGCCAAGACCGGGCTGGACTGCCCGCTCGGCTGGCCCTCGGACTTCGTCGCCACGGTCGTCGCCCACCACCAGGGCCTGCGGCTGCCGCCCGTGGCGCGCTTCGCGGAGCGGACGGACGGCAGGCCCGGCCTCGACCCCCTGCGCTACCGGCTGACGGACGACCTGACCTGGAAGGCGACCGCGACGCGTCCTCCGCTGTCCGTCTCCACCGACCTCCTCGGAGTCGTGGCCCTGCGCGCCGCCCGTCTCCTGGACGCCCTCGCCGCGGCCGGCACGCCCGTGCCGCGGGACGGGTCGGGCGCCGTCGCCGAGGTCTACCCCGCCGCCGCGTTGCGGCTGTGGGGCATCCGCCTCGACCGCAGTTACAAGAGCGCCGCTCCCGAGGCCCGCTCGGCCCGTGAACACGTCGTCCGTGAGTTGGAGAGCGGCCTGGCCCGCACCCTCCCCGAACCGCTGCGCGCACGGTGCGCCGACAGCCACGACCATCTCGACGCGCTGGTCTGCGCGCTGGTGGCGCGCGCCGTACTGGCCGGGGACACCCGGTGGCCGCGGTCGCCCGAGGAGCGCGCGGCCGCCCGGCGGGAGGGCTGGATCCATCTGCCGGGACCCGATCTCGGCGCGCTGCGGCGGAGTACGGGCTGACGGCGCCGGGAGCCGCGCCGCGGAGTGCAGGGCGCCGCGACGCCCGATGAACACGCTGGGTGATATTCAGGGGAGGGGTTGGGGGTGTCGTCGGCGGGCTCGAACGGCCCGCCGGCATGACGGCCGGGCGGGTGCGGGTGGGCATGGGGGCCGGGGCTGCGGGGCGGGGCTCGGGAGCCGGCCGCCCCTCGCCTTTCCTTCGTGACCGCTTCCGACCAGGTCTGATCGTTCGATTGCGTCATCTGAGCGGACCTCGGAAGGGCTCATCGGTCTGGTGTGCGAGAGGTCATACCAGAGCGGGACGTTTCCCGGGGGACTTTGCCGACTGCGCGCCGCGCACGAGCCTCAGGAAACTACTGTGAGTGTCCGTCGGGCGACGTGGGGCCGATCGCCGGCCCCTCGGCCGACACCCATGGCGCATGCCCGGACGGCGCAGACCGTGCGCCCCGGCACCGACGGACCAGTACGAGGACACCGATGTCTCAGCTTCGCGCACCGGCCGCACGCGCAGACCGCCGCGAGGGCGGGCGGCACGGACGGCCGGTCGCCCGACCCGTGCCCGCGCCCCCCGAGACCCGGATACGGCCCCAGTTGCTGCGGCTCGCCGTGCTGCCACCCGTCGCCGTCGCGCTCGCCGCCGGCGCCGCCGTCCTGTTCACCGTCCGCTCCACCGGCGCTCGGCCCGGCCCCGCCCTGTGGGGCGTGCTCGCCGGCGCCGGCTGCGTCGCCGTAGCCGGGGTCCTGGTCGCGGCCGTGGCCGCGGCCCGCGCCGCCCGCTCGGTCAGCGACCGCGTCGCCGCCCTGCGCCGCGGCACCACCCGCGGCGAGGCCGAACTGCGCGCCGTCGTCGAGACGCTGCGCCGCGGCGACGGCCCGCCCGAGCGCAAGCCGCGCAGCGGACCGTCCGAGGACGCAGACGACTTCGACCTGCTCGCCGCCGACCTCGCCCGCGCCCACGACGGCGCCGTCACCGCCGTCGTCCAGGCCGCCCAGCTCTCCAGCCAGACGGGCAGCGAGCAGAAGCTCGAGGTGTTCCTCAACCTCGCCCGGCGCCTGCAGTCGCTGGTGCACCGCGAGATCTCCATCCTCGACGAGCTGGAGAGCGAGATCGAGGACCCCGACCTGCTCAAGGGTCTCTTCCACGTCGACCACCTGGCCACCCGCGTCCGCCGCCACGCCGAGAACCTGGCCGTGCTCGGCGGCGCCGTCTCGCGCCGGCAGTGGAGCCACCCGGTCCCCATGACCGAGGTGCTGCGCTCCGCCATCGCCGAGGTGGAGCAGTACTCCCGGGTCAAGCTCGTGCCCCCGATCGAAGGCGAACTGCGCGGGCACGCCGTCGCCGACGTCATCCACCTGCTGGCCGAACTCGTGGAGAACGCCACGGTGTTCTCCGCCCCGCACACCCAGGTCCTGCTGCGGGCCGGCCTCGTCACCTCCGGGCTCGCCGTCGAGGTCGAGGACCGCGGACTCGGCCTGCCCGTCGGCGAACAGGCCAAGATGAACGCCCTGCTCGCCGACCCCGACCAGGTGAACGTGGCCGGCCTGCTGGCGGACGGCCGCATCGGGCTGTTCGTCGTCTCCCAGCTGGCCCGGCGGCACGGCATCACCGTCCGGCTGCAGACGAACATCTACGGCGGCGTCCAGGCGGTGCTCGTCGTACCGCAGATCCTGCTGGGCACGGCGCCGGGCGACCCCGGCGACGCGGCGCAGCCGCTGGGCGGCGAGGGACAGCCGGAGGCGGCCGTGCCGCAGGGGGACGTGCAGCCGCCGACGCTGCCGCCCGGTACCGGCTCCGCCGCCCATACCGGTGCCGGTTCCGGTGCCGGTTTCGTCGGGCAGCACGGCGGGCCCGCGCACACCGCACCGCTGCCGGTGCGCAGTGCCGACCAGGAGCGGCCCACCCCCGCGGACGCGCTGCCCGGCATCAGGCCCGAGGTCCGGCATCTCCTCGCGGAGCACACGGGCACCCTGCCCAGGCCCCGCGTCGGCACCGTCCGCGGCATCATGGGCAAACCCCGACTGCCCCGGCGTCGCGCCCAGGAGCACATCGCCCCCCAGTTGCGCGACGGCCCGCTGCCGCGCCAGGACAGCGAGCAGGTGGCCGGCCACGACCCGGGCCTGATGGCGGCGTTCCAGCGCGGCGTCGGCCTCGCCGAGGCCCAGCAGCACCTGGACGCCGACTCCCCGGCGCCGACTCGCCCGACGCCGACCCACCTGGCACCGCACCATGTGGCGGCTCCACACCCGACGCCGCTCGACGTGGGGGCGCCCGACACGGAGCCGCTCGACATGGGGGCGCTCGACATGGGGTCGCCCGACATGGGGCCACTCGACATGAGCTCGCCATACATGGCCGGACCGCACATGCCCGGACCGCACATGGCCGCATTGGACAGAGCGCCGGCCCCCACGGACCCGCTCCAGACCGCCCCGCTGCCCCCGGCCCCCGGCCCCGCGGACCCGCACAACAGCGAGCCCCCGCCCATGGAGCCGTCGAGCGGCACCGACCACCTCACCCGGCACGACGGGAGCGCGCCGGCCGGATGAACACCCCCCTTCCCGCTTCCACCCCCGCCCCCGGCGCCCCCGGCGCGCCCGCGGACCTTCGCACCCCAAGGAGTCGATCCACCATGGCGAGCGACGCGCCGACCAGCCACGCGACCGATCTCGACTGGCTGATGAGCGGCCTCGTGCAGCGCGTACCGCACACGACCAGCGCGGTACTCCTGTCCTGCGACGGGCTGGTGAAGTCGGTCCACGGCCTGGACGCCGACAGCGCCGACCACATGGCCGCGCTGGCCGCCGGCCTGCACTCCCTCGGCCGCAGCGCCGGAGTCCGCTTCGGCGACGGCGGGGACGTCCGGCAGGTCGTCGTCGAACTCGACTCGACCCTGCTGTTCGTGACCACCGCCGGATCCGGCACCTGCCTCGCCGTGCTGGCCGGCCGTGAGGCCGACGCGGCGGTGCTCGGCTACGAGATGGCGATGCTGGTCAAGAGCGTCCGCCCCTACCTGGTCACCGCGCCCAGGCGGCACGCCGTCGAACCCACGGGTATGAGGCCTTGAGCGTGGTGGCGGCCGGCGACGGGCCGTGGCTGGACGACGCGGCCGGACGCCTCGTGCGCCCCTTCACGGTCAGCAACGGCCGCACCCGGCCCACCATCGCCCTCGACCTCATGTCGCAGGTGATGGTCACCGGAGCCGGCCCCCTCGGCTATCTCGGGCCGGAACACGCGCAGGCCCTCGACCTGTGCCGCGCGCCCGTTCCGGTCGCCGAGGTCGCCGCCCATCTCAGGCTGCCGGCCGCGGTCACCAAGGTGCTGCTGTCGGACCTCGTCGACTGCGGGGCGCTGACCGCCAAACCCCCCGCGTTCCACGACAACCCCACTGACCGGGCCCTTCTGGAGGCAGTGCTCGATGGACTACGACGACAGCTGTGACCCGTTCCCGACCGCGCTGAAGATCCTGGTCGCGGGCGGTTTCGGGGTCGGCAAGACCACCTTCGTGGGCGCCGTCAGCGAGATCGCCCCGCTCAGCACGGAGGAACTGCTCACCACGGTCGGCGCCGCCACCGACAGCCTCGACGGGGTCGAGCACAAGGCCGAGACGACGGTGGCCATGGACTTCGGCCGGATCACCCTCGACCGGGAACACGTCCTGTACGTGTTCGGCACGCCCGGGCAGGAGCGGTTCTGGTTCATGTGGGACGAGTTGTCCGAGGGCGCGCTCGGCGCGGTCGTCCTCGCCGACACCCGGCGCCTGGAGGAGTGCTTCGCGGCCGTCGACTTCTTCGAGCAGCGCGGCCTCGGCTTCATCGTCGCGATCAACGAGTTCGACGGCGCCTACCGCTACGACCCCGAGGAGGTGCGCGCCGCCATCGACCTGGCCCCCGGGACACCGGTCGTGCGCTGTGACGCCCGCATCTCCAGTTCCGGCGTGCAGACGCTGCTCACCCTGGTCCGGCACCTCATCGCCCACGCCCCGGCGCCCGCGCCGAGCCAGGGCGCCCGCAGGTGAAACCCGCACACCCCGCCGCACACCCCCCACGGAGCCCCGCATGACACGCGCTCACAGGGACGGAGCCCGCACATGAGGTACGACCCGTCGCGCCCGGCCGGCCGTCTGCTGCTCACCCCCGAGGACAAGGAGGCCCCGGCGCGCACCCGGCACCTGCGCCGCCTCGGCCTGGGCGAGCAGCCGGATCCCGCGCTTGACGCCTACGCGGACCGCCTCGCGGAACTCAGCGGCGCGTCGTACTCCATGGTCAACTTCATCGACGAGGAACGGCAGTTCTTCGCGGGCCTGCACGTCCCGGCCGACGGGCCGCCGGTGGTGAGGGCTGACGGCAGCAGGCCGGAATGGGGCCGCCTGCTGCCCCGCGACCACGGGTTCTGCCCCCATGTGGTGGTCCGGCGCAGGGCGCTGGCCCTGGAGGACGTCCGCGACTACCCGCGGTTCGCGGGCAACCCGGTCGTCGACGATTTCGGCGTCCGCTCCTACCTGGGCGCGCCGCTCGTCGACAGCACGGGGATGGTGCTCGGCACGGTGTGCGTCGCCGACGTACGGCCGCGGGCCTGGGGGCAGCCCGGCCTGGAGACCATCAAGTCGGCGGCGGCTGAACTCGTCGCACGACTGGAGCGACGGCGGGCCGACGGGCTTCCGCTGTGACGCGGAGGGGCCGGCCGGGCGCCCGCCGCCGACCCGTCACTGACCTCGCCAGAGATTGGCGTAGGCGGACTTCTCGACGGCCCGCCGCTGCCGTACCGCCTCCAGTTCCATCACCGCGTCGCCGACGGCGGCCAGCACGGTCGTGACCACGTCGTCGGCGTCGGTGCCCTCGTCGGGGAGGGGACCGGCCAAACCGGTTGAACCAGGCGAACCGTCGGAAACCGGCACATCGGCCGAACCGGTCGGCCCGGTCGGCCGGTCCAGGAGGCCGACGGCCGCGGCCAGCGCGGCGAGGACGGGTTCGCCCGCCGCGCGGCGCGCCTCGGCGCGGCTGCGGGCCGGCGAGTCGACCAGCACCGTCCGCCCGGTGCGCAGCGGAATGCGGCGGCCGCGAGGCCGGGTCGTCAGCCCCTCGCGCTCCATGGCGTCGGCGTAGACCTCGGCCAGTCCGCGTCCCCGGCGCCACAGCCAGTCCTCGACGGTCTCGTACGGCTCCTGCCGCACCAGCGAGGACGCGGCCCGGTCCAGCAGGGGGTCGCCCGTCACCGACTGCGCGGCGGGCACGAGACGGTCACCGTCCACGAAGAGGGCCAGGGCGTCGACGAGGTCGAGCACCTCGGCGCCGGCGAGTGCGAGCGAGAGGTCGCCCTGTCCCACCGATCGGCCCGGTGGCACGTCCAGGGCGAGAATCGCGAGATCCCGAGCGGTGTTCATGGGCGGCTCCACGTCGGTCGGCCGGATGCGGTGCGCGGGGGAGCGGCCGGCCCGCGCGGCCGGCCCTCCAGCATCGATTGTCACCGCCGGCCGGGCGCGCTGCCGTGCGCTCACGGAAACCCGCGCCCCGAACCCGGGCCACCGCGCCCACTGTGCACACCGTGCTCACTGCGCCCACCGTGCCCGCTGTGCGCACCGCGCGCCGCACGCAGGTGCCCCTGCCGGAGGCGCGGGCGGCGGGCGTGAAGGAAAGCTGCGGCGCGGCTTAAGAAAAGATCGATGGACCCGGCAGGCCCCGGTACGGCAGATTGCGGGGCGATCCCACTCGCCTGCCCGGACGCGGCCGCCTCGGCATGCCCGCGCCCGGCACCTCACCCACAGGAGCCGTAGCGTTGAAGGCGCTGGTCAAGCAGAAGGCGGAACCCGGCCTGTGGCTCGCGGACGTACCCGAGCCCGCGGTGGGACCCGGTGACGTACTGATCAAGGTCCTGCGGACCGGCATCTGCGGCACCGACCTGCACATCCGGGCCTGGGACGGCTGGGCGCGGCAGGCGATCCGCACCCCGCTGACGGTCGGGCACGAGTTCGTCGGCGAGGTCGTAGAGACCGGCCGCGACGTCACCGACATCCAGGCCGGCGACCGGGTGAGCGGCGAGGGCCACCTGGTGTGCGGCAAGTGCCGCAACTGCCTGGCCGGGCGCCGTCACCTGTGCCGGGCCACCGTCGGGCTCGGCGTCGGCCGCGACGGCGCCTTCGCCGAGTACGTCGCCCTGCCCGCCGCCAACGTCTGGGTGCACCGGGTCCCCGTCGAACTGGACGTCGCCGCGATCTTCGACCCGTTCGGCAACGCGGTGCACACGGCCCTGTCGTTCCCGCTCGTCGGCGAGGACGTCCTGATCACCGGCGCCGGACCGATCGGCCTGATGGCGGCGGCGGTGGCCCGCCACGCGGGCGCCCGCAACGTCGTCATCACCGACGTCAGCGAGGAGCGGCTGGACCTCGCCCGCAAGATCGGCGTGACCCTCGCGCTGAACGTGTCGCGGGCGGACATCGCCGACGGGCAGCGGGAACTGGGCCTGCGCGAGGGCTTCGACATCGGCCTGGAGATGTCCGGGCGGCCCGAGGCCATGCGGGACATGATCGCCAACATGACGCACGGCGGCCGGATCGCCATGCTCGGTCTGCCCGCGCAGGAGTTCCCCGTCGACTGGGCCCGGATCGTCACCTCGATGATCACCATCAAGGGCATCTACGGCCGTGAGATGTTCGAGACCTGGTACGCGATGTCCGTGCTGCTCGAAGGCGGCCTCGACCTCGCCCCCGTGATCACCGGCCGCTACGGCTACCGTGACTTCGAGGCGGCCTTCGCCGACGCGGCGAGTGGCACCGGCGGCAAGATCATCCTCGACTGGACCGTGTGACCCCCTCCTTCGTCGGCACCTTCAGGAGCCCCCTCATGTTCGATTCCGTCCGAGACGACCTGCGCGCCACCCTCGACGAGATCCGCACCGCCGGGCTGCACAAGCCCGAGCGGGTGATCGGCACCCCCCAGTCCGCGACCGTGCGGGTCATCGCGGGCGGCCGGCCCGGCGAGGTACTCAACTTCTGCGCCAACAACTACCTGGGTCTGGCCGACCACCCCGAGGTGATCGCCGCCGCGCACCAGGCCCTGGACCGCTGGGGCTACGGCATGGCGTCCGTGCGCTTCATCTGCGGCACCCAGGAGGTGCACAAGGAACTGGAGTCTCGCCTGTCCGCGTTCCTCGGCCAGGAGGACACGATCCTGTACTCCTCCTGCTTCGACGCCAACGGCGGCGTCTTCGAGACGCTGCTCGGCCCGGAGGACGCGGTCATCTCCGACGCGCTCAACCACGCGTCGATCATCGACGGCATCCGCCTGTCGAAGGCGCGCCGCTTCCGCTACGCCAACCGTGACCTGGCGGAGCTGGAGACGCGGCTGAAGGAGGCGTCCGGCGCGCGCCGCCGCCTGGTCGTCACCGACGGCGTCTTCTCCATGGACGGCTACGTCGCCCCGCTGCGCGAGATCTGCGAGCTCGCCGACCGCTACGACGCCATGGTCATGGTCGACGACTCGCACGCCGTCGGCTTCGTCGGCCCCGGCGGCCGCGGCACGCCCGAGCTGCACGGCGTCATGGACCGCGTCGACATCGTCACCGGCACCCTGGGCAAGGCGCTCGGCGGCGCCTCCGGCGGCTACGTCGCCGCCCGCGCCGAGATCGTCGCCCTGCTGCGGCAGCGCTCGCGCCCGTACCTGTTCTCCAACACGCTCGCCCCGGTGATCGCCGCCGCCTCCCTGAAGGTGCTCGACCTGCTGGAGTCGGCGGACGACCTGCGGGTGCGGCTGGCGGAGAACACGGCGCTGTTCCGCCGCCGGATGACCGAGGCGGGCTTCGAGATCCTGCCCGGCGACCACCCCATCGCGCCTGTGATGATCGGCGACGCGTCGAGGGCGGCCCGACTCGCGGAACTCCTCCTGGAACGCGGCGTGTACGTGATCGGCTTCTCCTACCCGGTCGTCCCGCAGGGCCAGGCCCGCATCCGCGTCCAGCTGTCCGCCGCGCACTCCGCCGCCGACGTCGACCGCGCCGTGGACGCGTTCGTCGCGGCGCGGGCGGAACTGGACGGCTGACGGCTGACGGCTGACCGGCCGGAACCCTTGCGATAATCCCATCCATGATCGAGGCACGGCGGCTCCACATTCTCCGTGCGGTGGCCGACCACCGCACGGTGACGGCGGCTGCCGCCGCGCTCTACCTCACCCCCTCCGCGGTCTCCCAGCAGCTCACGGCCCTGGAGCAGGAGACGGGCCACCGCCTGGTGGAACGCGGCGCGAAAGGCGTACGGCTGACCCCGGCCGGCGAGATCCTGCTCAGCCACACCAACGCGGTCCTCGCCCAGCTGGAGCGGGCGGAGGCCGAGCTGGCGGCGTACGGCTCGGGCGCGGCCGGGACGGTCACCGTCGCCGCCTTCGCGACCGGCATCGCCCAGGTCGTCGCGCCCGCCGTGGCCCGCCTCGCCGGCTCCGCGCCCGGCATCCGCATCCGGGTACGGGACGCCGAGGGCGACGCCAGCCTGCCGATGGTGCTCGACCGGCAGGTCGACGTCGCGGTCGCCGTCGAGTACCGCGGGGCGCCGTCGGCGGACGATCCGCGGCTGACCCACGTGCCGCTGTACGCCGAACCCTTCGACGCGGTGGTCCCGGTGAGCCACCGGCTGGCCGACGCGGACGAGATACCGCTCGCCGACCTCGCCAAGGACCCGTGGATCGGCCCCTACCCCGGCAATCCGTGCCACGACGTGGTGGTCCTGGCCTGCGAGACGGCCGGGTTCCAGCCCCGCCTGGAGCACTCCTCGGACGACTTCCGCGCCGTCGTCGCGCTGGCGTCGGCCGACGCGGGCGTCGCCCTCGTCCCGCGCTCGGCGCTGCGGGGCACGGACCTGACCGGGGTGGTCGTCCGCCCGGTCGACGGGGTCGCGCCCACCCGCCGGGTCTTCGCGGCCGTCCGCCGCGGGGCGGAGGGACATCCGCTGATCCGGCCGGTGCTCGAGGCGCTGGGCGCGGCGGCGCGGGCGTAGGACCCCCAAAACCTCTTCCTCAGGACCCCCCAGGGCCCGAGGGAACCGGCGACCGGTCGGACACAGTCTCGGACGTCATGCGTGTGACGATGATCCTCCCGGCCCTGACCGAGGCGACGAGCCCGCTGTTCCGTCCCGTCAAGTACTCGCTGTTCCCGCCCCTGGGCCTCGCGACCCTCGCGGGCTACCTGGACCCCGGCGACGAGGTCACCCTCCACGACGAACACGTGGAGCGCCTCGACCTCGACGCCCTCGGCACACCCGACCTGGTGGTGATCCAGCCGTACATCACCTCGGCCCGGCGCAGCTACGAGATAGCCGGCCACTTCCGGGCCCGGGGCGTCCACGTGGCGATGGGGGGCCTGCACGTCACCTCGCTCCCCGACGAGGCCGCGGCACACGCCGACACGGTCTTCACCGGCCCCGGCGAGGACACCTGGCCGCAGTTCCTGAAGGACTTCCGCGACGGCGCCCCCGCCCGCCGCTACGACTCCACACGGCGCACCCTCGCCGGACTGCCGCCGGTACGACGGGACCTGATCAAGCGTCACCTGTATCTGGTCCCCAACTCGATCGTGGTGTCGCGCGGTTGCCCGCACCACTGCGACTTCTGCTACAAGGACGCCTTCTTCGAGGGCGGCAAGTCCTTCTACACGCAGGCCGTCGACGACGCCCTCGCCGAGATCGACCGGCTGCCCGGCCGGCACCTCTACTTCCTCGACGACCACCTGTTCGGCAACCGCCGTTTCGCCGAGGCCCTGTTCGACGGCATGCGCGGGTCGGGCCGGCTGTGGCAGGCGGCGGCCACGGTCAACTCCATCCTCAAGCCAGGGCTGCTGGAGCGGGCCGTGGAGGCGGGGCTGCGCAGCCTGTTCGTCGGCTTCGAGACGGTCAACGACGCGAACCTCGCCGAGCGCCGCAAGGACCAGAACATCGGCGCCGACTACGCGGCGGCGGTACGACGGGTGCACGACGCCGGGGTCATGGTCAACGCCAGCTTCGTGTTCGGGCTGGACCAGGACGGCCCGGACGTCTTCGACCGCACGGTGGACTGGGCGGTCGCGCAGGGCATCGAGACGGCGACCTTCCACATCATGACGCCGTACCCGTCGACCGGCCTGTGGCGGCAGCTCGACGCCGAGGGGCGCATCCTCCACCGCGACTGGGACCTCTACGACACCCGTCACGTGGTCTACCGGCCACAGGGTATGACGGCACGTCAGCTCGAGGACGGCTACTGGCGGGCGTACCGCGAGTTCTACCGCTGGTCGAACATCTGGCGCGGCTCGGCCGCCCAGCCCGGCCGGCACGAGCGGCTGCGGCACCTCGCGTACGCCGGCGGGTGGAAGAAGTTCGAGCCGGCGTGGGACCTGCTGATCCGGTCGAAGCGGGTGGTGCGGGCGCTCCCCGCGCTGGAACGCACGCTCGCGGCATTCGGCGGGCGGGACTGAGACACCCGTACCCGTACTGTTGCGTCTCGAATCCGGGATATCCTCCCGGATATGAAACAACATGCTGTCGGGGCGGAGCCCGACCCCGTGGATGCCCGGCTGGGCGCCCGGCTGGCCGAGCTGCGGGCCGAACGGGGCTGGTCGCTCGGTGAGCTGGCCGAGCGCAGCGGAGTCAGCCGGTCGACCCTGTCCCGGGCCGAGCGGGCGGAGATCAGCCCGACCGCCGCCCTCCTCAACCGCCTGTGCAACGTCTACGGGCGGACCATGTCGCAGTTGCTCAGCGAGGTGGAGGCGGAGCACGCGCTGCTGGTGCCCGCCGCCGACCAGCCGGTGTGGCGGGACCGGGACTCCGGTTTCGTACGGCGTTCCGTGTCGCCGCCGCACGCCGGGCTGCGCGGCGAACTCGTCGAGGGGCGGCTCGCCGCCGGCGCCGACATCGCCTACGACCGGCCGCCCGTGCCCGGCCTGGAACAGCACATCTGGGTGCTGGAAGGGGCGCTCGAGGTGACGGCGCAGGACGTCGAGCACCGCCTCGGCGCCGGCGACTGCCTGCGGCTGCGGGTGTGGGGGCCGACGCGGTTCCGGTGCCCCGGCCCCGAGGGCGTGCGGTACGCGCTGGTGGTGGTGGGGCCGTGATCGTGCGACGGCTGGACCGGGCCGCGCTGGCGGCACGCGTCGAGGAGCTGGCCGACCTGCTGGTGGACACCGTGCACGGCGGCGCCTCGATCGGCTTCCTCGCGCCGCTCGACCGGGCGACGGCCCTCGCCTGGTGGACGGAGCGCGCCGCGGAGGCGGCGGGCGGACGGCTGGCGGTGTGGGAGGCCGGCGAGGGCGACCGGACGCTCGGCACCGTCAGCCTGGTCTTCCCGGACAAGCCCAACAGCCGCCACCGCGCCGAACTGGTCAAGCTGATGGTGCACCGCGACGCCCGCGGCCGGGGCCTCGGCCGCCGGCTGCTGACCACCGCCGAGGAGGCGGCCGCCGCCGCGGGCATCACCCTGCTGCACCTGGACACCGAGACCGACAGCCTCGCCGAGCACCTCTACCGCTCGGCCGGCTGGACCCGCGTCGGCGCGATCCCGGACTACGCGGCAGCCCCCGACGGCGCGCTGCGGCCGACCTCGGTCTACTACAAGCGGCTCGGCGCCGCCGGGCCGGCCGGGGCACCGCTGTGACCAGGTGACTCGATGTCAGTGCCAGGGACTACGGTGCGAGACATGCCGGACGCCGAAGACGTACGCCGTATCGCCCTGTCCCTGCCGGACACGACGGAGAAGACCGCCTGGAGCATGCCCACGTTCCGGGTGGCGGGGAAGATGTTCGCCACGCTGCCCGAGGACGAGACCTCCATCGCCGTGCGCTGCCCCAAGGAGGAGCGCGACGAACTGGTCCTGGCCGAGCCGGGGAAGTTCTGGATCGCCGGCCACGAGGCGCAGTTCGCCTGGGTGCGGGTGCGCCTCGCCGCGCTGGAGGACGAGGAGGAACTGCGCGACATCCTCGCCGACTCCTGGCGCCAGGCCGCCCCGCCGCAGCTGCTCGACGCCCACCCCGCACTGGGCCTGCCGGCCGCGGAGTGAGACGCCGGGGGCGTTGTCAGTGCCGCGTGTCATGATCCGGGACGAGTGTGGCAGCCGGAGCGGAGGGGGCTCCGGCTGCCACCCACGCACGTACCGGAGCCGGTCGCGGAGCCGCCGCCTCACGCCCCGCCGCCTCACGCCCCCGCCGCCCCACGCCCCCGCCGCCTCACGCCCCCGTCGGCACCCGCCCGCCGGTGACGAAGCCGGCGATCCGTTCCCGCAGGGAACCCGCGTCCAGGCCGTGAGCGGCGACGTGCTCCTCGAGGCGGCCGTAGCGGCGCAGTTCGCGGCGGCCCACGCCCAGGCCCAGCACCCGGTGCGGCAGATCGGCCAGCGCGTCGTTCACGGCGGCCGTCGACGTACCCGCCAGGTACGGCTCGACCAGGACGACGTCGGTCCCGGCCGTCCCGGTGGCCCGGCGCAGCGCGGCCGAGTCGAAGGGCCGCACGGTCGTCGCGTACAGCACGGTCACGTCCAGCCCCTCCGTGGCCGCGAGCACGTCGTCGAGGACCGGCCCGACGGCGACGACCACACCGCGGCCGCCCTCGCGGACGGTGCGGAAGTGCTGCCCGTCGACCTCGCGCGGCCGGGCGTTCGACTGCAGGGACAGCCGGACGTACACCTTGTCGTCGCCCGCGGCGACCGCGTGCCGCAGCAGCGTCTCGGCCTCGTCCGGATGCCCGGGCACGTGCACGGTCCAGCCGTCCAGGGTGTCCAGCAGCGCCACGTCGCCCGGCGCCATGTGCGTGTATCCACCGGCCGGCCAGTCGAAGGACGCCGCCGCGCTCACCAGCACCGCGCCCACGCCCTGGTGCCCGAGGTCCAGCTTGACCTGCTCGAAGGGCCGCTCGACGAGGAAGGCGGCGAACGTGTGCAGCACGGGCCGCAGCCCCGTCAGCGCCAGCCCGGCGCCGGCCCCGACCAGGAGCTGCTCGCGGATGCCGACGTTGACGAACCGGTCCGGGTGCCGCCGCAGTGCCTCGGCGAAGCCGTCCTTGCCGACCTCGGCGATGACCACCGCGACGCGTGGATCCTCGTCCAGCAGCCTGGTGGCGACGTAGGCGAAACGGTCACGCATGGTGTCCATGAAGATCAGAGCCCTTCTTGTCGGTCAGGAGTACTTCGGCTCCACCCGGGCCACCACCACGTGCGGGCGGCCCGGATGCGGGGCGGTGAACGCCTCGTACAGCGCCCGGTGGTCGCGGCCGTCGACGGTGACCGCGGACCAGCCCGCGGCCTCGAAGCGGGCCGCGATGCCGCCCGGCCGGGCGTGGCTGGCGGAGGCGTTGTCGACGACGACGGTGTGCAGCTGCCCGAGGCCGGCCGGTCCGGCGAAGGCGATCGCCTCGTGGTTGCTGCCCTCGTCCAGCTCGGCGTCCCCGGTCAGCACCCAGACGCGCGGCTCGTGCAGGCCCTGCGCGCGCAGCCCCAGCGCGGTGCCGACGGCGATCGGCAGCCCGTGCCCGAGCGATCCGCTGCCGATCTCGGCGCCCGGCACCAGCAGGCGGTCGGGGTGGTGCCCGAGCGGGGAGTCGTAGGAGCCGAAGCCCGGCAGCCACTCCACGGGCAGGAAGCCCTTCGCGGCCAGCACCGCGTAGTACGCCATCGGCCCGTGGCCCTTGGACAGCAGGAACCGCTCCCGCTCCGGATCCTCGGCGCGCTCCGGGGTCACCCGCAGCACGCGGTCGTACAGCACCCACAGCGC
Organism: Streptomyces sp. NPDC031340; assembly: GCF_055569945.1. Classification (NCBI taxonomy): domain Bacteria; kingdom Bacillati; phylum Actinomycetota; class Actinomycetes; order Kitasatosporales; family Streptomycetaceae; genus Streptomyces; species Streptomyces sp. NPDC031340. The sequence continues at coordinate 138,125 of NZ_JBVIIE010000005.1, read as the reverse complement.
GTCCAGCGTGGACGTCGCCGCCGGGCCGTGCTTCTCGTCGCCGGTCATCAGCCCCATCAGCCGGGGCAGATCCTGGTATGTGTACGAGTGGCGGTGTTCGTGGGTGATCGTCATGCGATCGATCCTGCAACCTCGACCAAACTTGAGGTCAAACGCCGCGGGTGAGGCCGTGGTGGCCCGGGGCGGAAAGCGGTGCGCGATCACCGAGCCGAGTGCGGTATTGTTCTTCTGCGCGCTCGGCCGGGGGAAACCCCAGGTCAGACGGGCACCGGGACGTGGCGCAGCTTGGTAGCGCACTTGACTGGGGGTCAAGGGGTCGCAGGTTCAAATCCTGTCGTCCCGACGGTGCGGAGGGCCTTCGCGGACGAGAGTCTGCGAAGGCCCTCTTTTCATACGGGCATCCTCCCGCGGTTCTTCCCGCCTCCCTGGACGGCCCGGCGGCCCGGACGGCCCAGGTGGCTCCTGCCGAGCGTCTCCGACGCCGCTCCGCCCCCACCGATGGCGTGAACGTCCGTATGCCGGGCGCTCGTTGACGGGTAAATGGCGTGTTCCTACACTCGCTCGTACGACGCGTGCCGACCGATGAAATCCCGGTCGGCCACGCATTCCTCCCGGTGGAGGGGTGCGTCCGGACACACGGGCCTGAGGATGGGGACGGTCATGCAGCGCGTGCACAGCGGTGCCGCACCGCTCCGACTGGTGGCCAGACTGGACGTCGACCTCCGCCGCCTCGCGAGCTCTCTCTGTCGTTGATCCCTGGGACGTGACCCGGCCGGACAGCCGGTGGGTCGCACGCCCGTTCACGCGCCCGGCCCCGTGCCGCGGTGGCGCGTTTTCGCACCCAGACCGAACTTCACACAATGGGGACAGCACAGCAGCGCATTCCGGTCATGTGCCCGCGCCCCAGGAGAGCGCATGTTCATGTACTCGGCGCCACAGCACCGCACCGCCTCTTCCTTCACCGTCAGCGAACGTCGGCACGAGTCGGGCCGGCTCCAGGCGGCGTGGGAACGCTGCCGCGACGGCAAGGGGGGAGTGGTGACCCTGCACGGCCCCGTCGGCACCGGCCGCACCGAACTCCTGGACGCCTTCGGTGAGTTCGCCGAGTCGCAGGGCGCCCACGTGCTCATGGCCGCCGGCTCGCCACTGGAGCGCGACTTCCCGCTCGGCGTGGTGCGTCAGCTCTTCCAGAGCCCGCTCCTGCCGTCCGACATCGCCGTGGAGGCGGCCCGGCTGGTCGACAACGGACTCGCCCCCGCCCCGTCGCCGGCCTGGTCCGAACCGGGCAGCACGGAGGCCGACGTCCTGATGCGGCCCACCCCGCACCTGCTGCACCGGCTGAGCAGCCTGCTGCTGGAGTACGCCAGGCACGTCCCGGTGCTGCTCGCGGTGGACGACCGGCAGGACGCGGACGTGCAGTCCCTGGAATTCCTGCTCTACCTCACCCGGCGCACCCGCGGCGCGCGCATCCTCACGGTGCTCTGCTCGCGCGAGAACATGACACCCCGCGATCCCTACTTCGAAGTGGAACTGGCCGGCCGGCCCGACCACGAACGGGTCAGGCTGCGCCTGTTCGACCACGACATCGTCGCCGGCCTGCTGAGCGAACGGCTCGGAACGCAGGCCGCACGGCGGCACGCGGCCCAGGTCCTGGAACTCACCGGGGGCAACCCGCTGCTCGTCCGTGCCGTGATCGAGGACCAGCAGCCCGATGAGCCCCGGACCGAACTGGTGATCGGCGAGAACTACCGGCGCGGCGTGATGCACTGCCTGCACCGGATCGACCCGCTCGCCCTGCGGGTGGCCCGGGGGGTGGCCGCGCTCGGCCGCCCGGCCGACGCCTCGCTGCTGGCCGAACTGCTGCTCCTGGCCAACGACTCGCCGCCCCGCGCCCTGTACCTGCTCCACGCGGCCGGCCTGTTCGCGGACGGCGACTTCCGTCATCGCAGCGGCGGCGGTGACCTGCTGGCGGCGATGCGGCCCGCGGAACTCGCCGCACTCCATCGCCGGGCCGCCGACCTGCTCGCCACCACAGGCGCCTCCGCCGAACACGTCGCCGAGCAGTACCGTGCCGCCGAGGGCCAGGTCAGAGCCCCCTGGGCGGTCGACAGGGCACCCGCCCCGTCCCCCGCGACCTCGCCTGCCGACCGGGAGAACGCGGCGGACACCCGCCCGGAGACCGTGGGTGCGGGCGACCGCGGGGCCGACCGGACCGAGGACGTCGTCATCCAGTGCGTCCCCGTGCTGCCCGGACTGCCCGGCACGGGCACGGACGAGCCGCTCACCCCCAGCAGACAGCGGGCAGCCGTCCGCCACCTGTTCTGGGAGGGCCGGGTGGACGAGGGCCTCGAGGCCGTGGCCCGCTACGAGGCCGACCACCCGCAGGAACCGGACGGCATCGTCGGGCTGCGGACCTGGATCGGCTACTGGTACCCCACCCTCCTGCCGCACACCGGGCGGGGCTCCCAACCGGACGGCGCGGACGCCGGCGGAACCTTCCTCGACGGCATGCGCGTGCTCACCGCCCTGCTGGCAGGCCTGCCGCACCGGGAGGCCGTCTCTCGCGCCGAGCACATCCTGCGGGAGAGCCGGGTCACCGACATCCCCGCCCGTTCCCTGACCGCCGCGCTGACCGTGCTCCTCTACGCCGACCAGCCGGGCCGCGCCGCGCGCTGGTGCGCCGCGGTGACCAACCGGCCCAGCCGGGGAAGCGACAGCACCGAGGACGCGCTGCTGGCGGCGCTGACGGCGGAGGCCGCGCTGCGCCAGGGCGACATCCGGATCGCCGAGGAATACGCGCGCGTCGCGTTCCAGGAGGTCACCCCCCGGCAGTGGGGCATCGGGGCCGGCTTCCCGCTCGCCACCATGGTGGGCGCGCGGACCGCGCTGGGGCGGCACGAGGACGCCGCACGCTATCTGGCCATGCCGGTGCCGGAGGCGATGTTCCGCACCCCCGCGGGCCTGCACTACCTGTACGCCCGCGCCGGGCACCACCTGGCGACCGGCGATGCCCGCACCGCCCTCTCCGACTACCGCGCCTGCGGCAGGACGACCGCGCTCTGGGGCCTGGAACACCTGCCCGCGCTCGTGCCGTGGCGCGTGGGTGCCGCCCGCGCCGAACTCGCCCTCGGCCGGCCGCACGCCGCCCGGTCCCTCATCGAACGCCAGCTGCGGACCCTGGGCGGCGAGCAGTCGCGCACCCGCGGCATGGCGCTGCGCACCGGAGCGGCCGCGGCGGAGCCCGCCGAACGAGCCGGCCTGCTGGAACGGGCCGTCAGGGCGCTCGAGGAGTCCGGCGACCAGCTCGAACTGTCCGCAGCCCTCGTCGAACTGAGCGCCGCGCACAGCGCGCTCGGCGACTCCGAGCAGGCCAGGACCGCGGACCGCAGGGCCCGTCACCTCTCCCGGGTCTCCGGCACCGCCCCGGCACCGGTCCGCGACGACGAACTCAGCGAGGCCGAGAGGCGGGTGGCCGAACTCGCCGCGTGCGGTCTGACCAACCGCGAGATCGGGAAGCGGCTCTTCATCACGGTGAGCACCGTGGAACAGCACCTGACGAAGGTCTATCGCAAACTCGGGGTCCGCCGCAGAATGGACCTTTCGCATTCCCTGGAATCCCGCCCGGGACTCGCCGGATGACGACGGAAGAACGGGGCCGGGGCGGTGCCGGCGGGTGGGAAAGGGCAGGCCAGGAAGACACCCGTGCGTGTTTTCCCGGTGATTCCCCGAGGTGATTAGGGGTTCACGGTCAGAAGGCCCCTAGGGGGGTGGCAGGGGGGCGGTAGGGGTCACCGACGGCGCCGGGTGCACCAGGCTGATCAGCATGTCTGCACCGGTGAATGAAGCCACAGCCGTCGTCGGGATCGCCTGCCGGCTCCCCGGCGCCCCCGACCCCGACGCCTTCTGGGAAATTCTCGACCACGGCGAGAGCCGGGTCGGAGGCGTGCCCCCCGGTCGTTTTCGGGGATCACCGGAAAAGGGCGACGTACGCCCCGGCGGATTTCTCGACCACGTCGATCTCTTCGACCCGGAATTCTTCGCGATGTCCCCGGCCGAGGCCGCCGCGACCGATCCGCAGCAGCGCCTGGTCCTCGAACTCGCCTGGGAGGCACTGGAGGACGCGGGAATCTTGCCGCGCGCCCTGAGCGCCTCGCGAGCCGGAGTCTTCGTCGGGGCGATGGCCGGCGACTACGCCGCCCTCGTGCACGGCCGCGGCGGCGACGCGATCACCCGGCACAGCCTGACCGGCCTCAGCAAGGGAATCATCGCCGGCCGGGTGTCGTACGCACTCGATCTGCGCGGCCCCAGCCTCACCGTGGACGCGGCGCAGTCCTCCTCCCTGGTCGCCGTGCACCTGGCGCTGGAGAGCCTGCGCTCGGGCGAGTCGGACATCGCCCTGGCCGCCGGGGTCAACCTCAACCTCGCTCCCGACAGCACCCTGGTCGTGGACCGCTTCGGCGCGCTGTCGCCCGACCACGCCTGCTTCACCTTCGACGCGCGCGCCAACGGTTACGCCCGTGGGGAGGGCGCCGTCGTCCTCGTGCTCAAGCCCCTCACCCGGGCCCTCGCCGACGGCGACCCGGTGCACGCCGTTCTGCTGGGCAGCGCCGTCGGCCACGACGGCGCCACCGATGGGCTGACCGTCCCCGGCGCCGCATCCCAGGCTGACGTCATCCGCCGGGCCCTCGACCGGTCGGGGGTGCGCGCCGCCGACGTGCAGTACGTGGAACTGCACGGCACCGGCACCCGGGTCGGCGACCCGGTCGAGGCCGCCGCGCTCGGGGACGTCTTCGCCGCGGGCCGCGCCCCCGACCGGCCCCTGCTCGTCGGCTCGGCGAAGACCAACGTCGGCCATCTCGAAGGCGCCTCCGGCATCGTCGGACTGCTGAAGACCGTGCTCAGCGTCCGGCACGGCCGGCTCCCGGCCAGCCTCAACTTCGCCGAGCCCAACCCCGGCATCCCCTTCGACCGGCTACGACTGCGGGTCAACACCGGCACCCGAGCCTGGCCCAGCCCCGACCGGCCGCTGACGGCGGGAGTCAGCTCCTTCGGCGTCGGCGGCACCAACGCCCACGTCCTGGTCGGCGAGGCGCCTCCGGAGGCCCGCGCACGGCGGTCCTCCCCGGCCGACGAGGACGCGGCCACCGGTGACAGCCGGTCCGCCTCCGCCGAATCCGCCTCCGCGGACTCCGCATCCGCAAACTCCGCCTCCGCTGCCGCCGGGCCGCTGCTGTGGCCCCTGTCCGCCCACACCCCCCAGGCCCTGCGCGACCAGGCGGCGAGGCTGCGGGCACACGTCACCCGGCACCCCGGACTCACGCCGCGGGACATCGGCTTCTCGCTGGCCACCACCCGTACCGCCCTCCCGCACCGGGCCGTGCTGACCGGCGACGGCCGCGACGCGCTCCTCGCCGGACTCGAAGCACTGGAGACCGGCGCCCAGACGGCCGGCCTGAGCGCCGCACGGGCCGGCGAACCCGGCGGCACCGTGTTCGTCTTCCCCGGGCAGGGCTCCCAGTGGCCCGCCATGGCCCGCGAACTGCTCGCCTCCGACGCGGGCTTCGCCGCGAGCATCGCCGCCGTGGCGGACGCCCTCGCCCCGCACCTCGACTGGTCGCTGCACGACCTGCTGACCGGCGCTCCGGACGCCCCGCCGCTGGAACGCGCCGATGTCGTCCAGCCCGCCCTGTTCGCGGTGATGGTCTCCCTCGCCGCGGTGTGGCAGGCCCACGGCGTGCGCCCCGACGCGGTGATCGGGCACTCCCAGGGCGAGATCGCCGCCGCCCACGTCGCCGGCGCGCTCAGCCTCGACGACGCCGCCGCGCTGGTCGCCCTGCGCTCCCGCGCGATCACCGAGCTGGCCGCGACGGTCAGCGGCGGCGGCATGGCCTCCGTCCCCCTGCCCGAGGCGGAGGTGCGGGCGCGGCTCGACGCCTTCGCCGGTGTCCTCAACGTGGCCGCCGTCAACGGACCCTCCGTGACCGTCGTCTCCGGCGACCGGGAAGCTGTCGCGGCCCTCGTCGCCGGGTACACGGCGGAAGGCGTCAGCGCCAGGGCAATCCCGGTCGACTACGCCTCGCACTCCGCGCAGGTCGAACCGCTGCGCGACACCCTGCCCGCGCTGCTCACGGCGATCCGGCCGCGGCCCGCCCAGGTCGCCATCTACTCCACCGTCACCGGCGGTCTCCTCGACGGCACCGCGCTCGGCCCCGAGTACTGGTACCGCAACCTGCGCTCGACCGTCCGCTTCCGCCAAGCCGTCGAGGCCGCGTACGCCGCCGGTCACCGCGCCTTCGTCGAGGTCAGCCCGCACCCCGTGCTCACCCTCGGCCTCGCCGACCTGCCCGGCGCCGCCGTCACCGGCACCCTGCGCCGTGACGACGGCGGTCCGCGCCGCTTCCTCACCTCCCTCGCCGACCTGCACACCCGCGGCGGCACCGTGGAGTGGACCCGCCTGTACGGGGCCGGGGCGCGGCGGGTGCCGCTGCCGACGTACGCCTTCCAGCGCCGCCGGGTGTGGTCCGACGCGCTGCCCGGCCCCGAGGCGCCCCCGCGGACGGCGGCCGCCGCCCCCGCGACGACCGAGCCGCCGAGGACCGCGCCGCCGGCGCCCCGGCCCTCCGACGGGCCGGACACCGGCGCCCGCCCGGCCGCCGTCCCGTCCGGCGCCGATCCGCTGGAGGTGGTGCTCGCCAGCGCCGCCCTGGTCCTCGGGCAGCCCGCTCCCGAGGCGGTCGACCCGGACCTGCCGTTCAAGGACCTCGGCTTCGACTCCGTGTCCGCCGTCGAGTTCCGCGACCGGCTCGCCGCCGCCACCGGCCTGGACCTGCCGTCCACGCTGACCTACGACCGGCCCACCGCCCGCGCGGTCGCCGACCACGTCCGCACCCGCCTCACCGGCGCCGGCGCCCCGGAGGCCGCCGCGCCGGTCGGCCACGGGCAGGGCGCCGGACAGGACGACGACCCGATCGCGATCGTCTCGCTCGCGGGCCGCTGGCCGGGCGACGCCCGCACCCCCGAACAGTTGTGGGACCTGCTGCGCGAAGGCCGCGACGCCGTGGGCGACTTCCCGGCCGGCCGCGGCTGGGACCTCGACGGCCTCTACGACCCGGAAGGCCGCCGCCCCGGCACCTCGTACGCCCGCCAGGGCGGGTTCCTGTACGACGCCGACCGGTTCGACGGGGCGTTCTTCGGGCTGGGCCCCCGCGAGGCCGCGGCCATGGACCCACAGCAGCGCCTGCTGCTGGAGTCGTCCTGGGAACTGCTCGAACGGGCCGGGATCGTGCCCGCCACGCTCCGGTCCACCCGGACCGGCGTCTTCGTCGGCGTCATGCCGCAGGACTACGGACCCCGCCTGCACGAGACCCCCGAGGGCCATCAGGGGCACGCCCTCACCGGCGCGCTCACCAGCGTCGCCTCGGGGCGGATCGCCTACACCCTGGGGCTGGAAGGCCCCGCCGTCACCGTCGACACCGCCTGCTCCTCCTCGCTGGTCGCCCTTCACCTGGCCGTCCAGTCGCTGCGCTCGGGCGAGTCGGACCTCGTGCTCGCCGGAGGCGCCACCGTCATGGCGCATCCGGGTATGTTCACCGAGTTCAGCCGACAGCGGGGACTGGCGCCCGACGGCCGCTGCAAGCCGTTCGCGGCGGCCGCCGACGGCACGGCCTGGTCCGAGGGCGTCGGACTGGTCCTGCTGGAGCGGCTGTCCGACGCGCGCCGCAACGGCCACCGGGTGCTCGCCCTGGTCCGTGGGTCCGCCGTCAATCAGGACGGCGCGTCCAACGGCCTCACCGCGCCCAACGGCCCCTCCCAGGAACGCGTCATCCGCCAGGCCCTCGCCACGGCCGGGCTGCGCCCCGCCGACGTCGACGCCGTCGAGGCGCACGGCACCGGCACCACCCTCGGCGACCCCATCGAGGCGCAGGCGCTGATCGCCGTGTACGGCCAGGACCGCGACCCGGAACGCCCGCTGCTCGTCGGCTCGGCCAAGTCCAACCTCGGCCACTCCCAGGCCGCCGCCGGCGTCACCGGCGTGATCAAGCTGGTGAAGGCCCTGGAACACGGGGAACTCCCCGGCACCCTGCACGTCGACGCGCCCACCCCGCACGTGGACTGGTCGTCCGGGACGGTCGCCCTGCTCACCGGCACCACCGCCTGGCCGGACCACGACGGGCGCCCGCGGCGCGCCGCGGTGTCGTCCTTCGGCATCAGCGGCACCAACGCCCATCTGATCCTCGAAGCCGCCCCGCCGGCCACGGCCGAGGACCCGCCCGCCACGTCGGACGGCACCGCACCCCACGGCAGCGTGCCGGCCGCCCCCGGGAAGCCGTCTCCGTCGTCTCCGTCGTCCCTGTCGTCTCCCTCGTCCCTGCCGTGGATCCTGTCCGCCCGCGCCGACGACGCCCTGAACGCCCAGGCCCGGCGCCTGATCGAACACCTCGAGCACCTGGCGTCCGAGCACGGCCCGGACGCCGCCGACGACGCCTCCGTCGGCTGGTCGCTGGCCACCACCAGGGCCCTGCACGACCACCGGGCGGTGGTCGTCGGCGACTCGCGCGCCGCCCGCCTGGCCGCCCTGCGCGCCCTCGCCGACGGCACGGACGCCCCCGGCCTGACGCGCGGCACGGTCCTCAGCCGTACCGTCCGCGTCGCCGCCCAGTTCCCCGGACAGGGCAGCCAGCGCCCCGGCGCGGGCAAGGAACTGTATGCCGCGTACCCCGTCTTCGCGGCGGCGCTGGACGAGGTGACCGGCCTCTTCGACGCCGAACTCGACACATCCCTGCGCGAGGTGCTGTTCGCCGGGACCGGCACTCCGGCCGCCGCCCTGCTCGACACCACCGCCTACACCCAGCCCGCCCTGTTCGCGCTCGGCGTCGCCCTGTACCGGCTGGCCGAGTCCTTCGGCTTCCGGGCCGACGCCCACCTCGGGCACTCGATCGGCGAACTGACCGCCGCGCACCTGGCGGGAGTGCTGTCCCTGCCCGACGCGGTACGGCTGGTCGCCGCCCGGGGCCGGGTGATGCAGGCGCTTCCCGCGGGCGGAGCCATGGCGGCGCTCCAGGCCACCGAGGAGGAGGCCGCATCACTGATCGCCCCGGCCGACGGCCGGGTGAGCATCGCCGCCGTCAACGGCCCGGACTCCGTGGTCGTCTCCGGCGACGCCGACGACGTGCACCGCATCGCCGCCGCCCGGCGCGAGACCGGGCACCGGTCCAAGGTCCTGACGGTCAGCCATGCCTTCCACTCCCCGCACATGGACGCCGCGCTGGCGGACTTCCGGGCGGTCGCCGCCGGCGTCACCCTGTCCGAACCGCGCGTGCCGGTGGTCTCCAACCTGACCGGACGGCTCGCCGCACCGGGCGAGCTGACCGACCCCGAGTACTGGGTACGGCACATCAGGGAGGCCGTCCGCTTCCACGACGGGGTGCGCGCGCTGCGCGACCTGGGCGTGTCGGCGTTCCTGGAACTGGGCCCCGACACCGTGCTCACCGCGCTCACCGCGGCCGGCCTCGACGACGCTTTCGAGGACGCGGCGCCGACGGCGCACCGCACCGCCGTGGCGGTCCTGCGGCCCGACCGTGTGGAGACGCGGACGCTCACCGAGGCGCTGTCCCGGCTGCACGTCCACGGCGTCCCGGTCGACTGGCGGGCCGCCTTCGCCGGACTGCCGGTGCGCCGCCTCGACCTGCCCACCTACCCCTTCCAGCGGCACCGGCACTGGCTCGACGCCCCCGGCGGCGGCGCTCCCACGCAGGCCGGCCTCGACCCGGCCGGGCACCCCCTGCTCGGCGCGGCGCTGGACCTCCCGGACGACACGGGCACGGTGTTCACCGGACGCCTCACCCTGCGCGGCCACCCCTGGCTCGCCGACCACACGATCGCCGACCGGGTCCTGCTGCCCGGCGCCGCCTTCGTCGACCTCGCCCTGCACACCGGCGGCCGGCTCGACGAGCTGACGCTGGAGGCGCCGCTCCAGCTGCCCGCCGAGGGCGCCGTCCGGCTCCAGGTCGCCCTCGGCGCCCGGGACGACTCCGGCCGCCGCCCGCTGACCGTGCACTCCCGCCCGGAGGACACCGACGCGCCCTGGACCCGGCACGCCACCGGCCTCACCGCCGACGCCCCGGACCGGGCCCCGGCGCCGGCCGGCGGCCCCGACGCCGCATGGCCTCCGGCCGGAGCCCAGCCCGTCGACCTGACGGACGTCTACGACCGTCTCGCAGACGACGGCTACCAGTACGGCCCCGGGTTCCGGCTGCTGACCGCGGCCTGGCGGCTCGGCGACGAGATCCACGCCGAGGTCGGCCCCGTGGCCGGGACCACGGCGGGCCCCGGCCACGTCCTGCACCCCGCGCTGCTCGACGCCGCCCTGCACGCCGTCGTCGCCCTCGTCCCCGGCTCGGCGCGGCTCAGGCTGCCGTTCGCCTGGGAAGGCGTCACGCTCCACCGCGGGGGAGCGTCCGCGCTGCGGGTCAGCGTCCGGCCCACCGGGACCGACACCGTGGCCCTCCGCATCGCCGACGCCTCCGGAGCCCCGGTGGCCGACATCGCCGGACTCACCCTGCGCGCCGCGCCCCGGCCGCAGACGTCCGCGGCCCACCTGCTCGACTGGGTCCCCGCGGACCTGCCCGGGACACCCGAGGAGCCCGCGCCCGCCTGGACGTTCCTCGACGACCCCGGCGACCCCCTGCGGAACGCGCCGGCAGCGGCCACCGGGCGGCTCGTAGAGGCCGTGCCCGACCCCGCCGCCCTCGCCCGCACCGGACCGCGCGGGCCCGTGGCCGCCGCCGGACCGGACGCCGTCACGGTGCTCGGCCTGCTCCAGCGCTGGCTCGCCGAACCGGCCGCCGAAGGCCGGCAGCTCGTCGTCGTCACCCGCGACGCGGTCGCCACCCACTCCGCCGAGGACGTCTCCGTCACCGCCGCCGCGGTCTGGGGCCTGGTACGCGCCGCGCAGGCCGAACACCCCGGCCGGTTCGCCCTGCTGGACCTGGCGGACGGCGCCGACGCCGGGAGCCTGCCCGCCGCCGCCCTCGCCGCGGGCGAGGACCAGCTCGCCGTACGAGGAGGCGACCTGCTGGTGCCGCGGCTGCGCCCGGCCACCGGCGCCGGCGTCCTCACCCCGCCGCCCGGCACCGGCGCCTGGCGGCTGGACGCCGAGCCGCGCGGCAGCCTCGACGCCCTCGCCCTGCTGCCCGCACCCGAGGCCGAGGCCCCGCTCCGCCCCGGACAGGTCCGCGTCGCGCTGCGCGCCACCGGCCTGAACTTCCGCGACGTCCTCATCGCGCTCGGCATGTACCCGGGCCGGGCCCGGATCGGCGCCGAGGGCGCGGGCGTGGTCCTGGAGACCGGCCCAGGCGTCACCGGCCTCGCCCCCGGGGACCGGGTCACCGGCCTGGTCCAGGGCACCCTCGGACCGGTCGCCGTCACCGACCACCGGCTCCTCGCCCGCATCCCCGAGGAGTGGAGCTTCGCCCGGGCCGCCGGCGTGCCCGTGGTGTTCCTCACCGCCTACCACGGCCTCGTCGACCTCGCCGAACTCCGGCCCGGCGAAAGCGTCCTGATCCACTCGGCGGCCGGCGGCGTGGGCCAGGCGGCCGTCCGGCTCGCCCGGCACCTGGGCGCCGAGGTGTACGCCACCGCGCACCCCGACAAGTGGGACGTCCTGCGCGGACTCGGCCTGCCCGACGAGCGCATCGCGTCCAGCCGCACCCTCGACTTCGAGGAAGCCTTCCGCGCCGCCACACCCGGCGGGCGGGGCGTCGACGTCGTCCTGAACTCCCTCGCCCGCGAGTTCACCGACGCCTCGCTGCGCCTGCTGGCGCCCGACGGCCGGTTCGTGGAGATGGGCAAGACCGACCTCAGGGACGCCGCCGCGGTGGCCGCCGAGTACGACGGGGCCGCCTACCTCGACTTCGACCTCTTCGACGTCGACGCGGACCGTGTCGGGCAGATGCTCACCGACCTGTTCCGGCTCTTCGCCGACGGCGTCCTGCGGCCGCTGCCGTTCGTCGCCGAGGACGTGCGGCACGCCCCGCGGGCCCTGCGCCGTCTCAGCCAGGCCCGGCACACCGGCAAGCTCGTCCTCACCAACCCGCCGCCCCCGCCGGCCCCGCACGGCACGGTCCTGGTCACCGGCGGCACCGGCGCCCTCGGCCGGCGCGTCGCCCACCGCCTGGTCACCCGCCACGGTGTACGGCACCTGCTGCTCACCGGCCGCCGGGGGCCCGCCGCGCCCGGCGCCGACGCCCTGGTGACGGAACTGACCGCGCTGGGCGCCGAGGTGACCGTCGCCACCCTCGACACCGGTGACGCGGAGGCGGTGGCCGCGCTCGTCGCCGCCGTCCCCGCGGACCGTCCGCTGACCGCGGTCGTGCACGCGGCCGGCGTGCTGGACGACACCGTGCTGACCTCGCTCACCCCGGAGCGGCTGGCCGGGGTCGCCCGGCCCAAGGCGGAGGGAGCCTGGCACCTGCACCGCGCCACCGAGCACCTCGACCTGTCGGCGTTCGTGCTGTTCTCCTCCGCCGTGGGCGTCCTCGGCAACCCCGGGCAGGGCAACTACGCCGCCGCCAACGCCCAGTTGGACGCGCTCGCCCAGTACCGCAGAGTGCGCGGCCTGCCCGCCGTGTCCCTGGCGTGGGGGCACTGGGCCGAGGCCGGAGGCATGGCCGGGGGACTGGACGCGGCCCAGACCGACCGGCTCGCCCGCACCGGCCTGGCACCGATGAGCGACGAGACCGCCCTCGCCCTCTTCGACGCCGCCCTGACCGCACCCGAGACGGTGCTCGTGGCCGCCGAGATCGACGCCGGCCGGCCGGACGCGGAAGGGCTGTCCACGGTGGTGCGCGACCTCGCGGCCGCCCACCGGACCGCACGCCCCCGCAAGCCCGCCGCGGCCCGCGGCACCGACCCCGCCGAGGCCCTGCGCCGCGACCTGGCATCCACCTCCGCGGCCGACCGGACGCGGCTGCTGCTCGCCCTCGTCAGGGAGACCGCGGCCGGCGTCCTCGGCCACCCCGACGCCACGGCCGTCCGGCCCGGCAACGGGTTCATGGAGAGCGGCTTCGACTCCCTCGGCGTCATCGAACTGCGCAACCGGCTCGGCACGGCCACCGGACTGCGGCTGCCCAGCACCGTCGTCCTGGACCACCCGACCCCGGCCGCGCTCGCCGCCCACCTGCACGAACTCCTCGCCCCGTCCGCACCGGACCCCGGCGTCACCGTCGACGACACGCGGCAGCCGTCCGCGTCACCCGCCGACGTGGCGGCCCTCATCACGGCCGCCGCCGACGACGAGATCTTCGACCTCATCGACCAGCAGCTCGGCATTTCGTAGGAGAGGCACCCGCACATGACCACGCATGAGGCGAAGCTGCGCGACTATCTCAACCGCGTCGCCACCGAACTGCACCACACCCGGCAGCGCCTGCAGGAGGCCGAGGCCAAGGCCGCCGACGGCCACCAGGAGCCCATCGCCGTCATCGGCATGGCCTGCCGCTTCCCCGGCGGCGCCGACACCCCGGACGCCCTGTGGCGGCTGGTCAGCGAGGAACGCGACGTCATCGGCGCGTTCCCCGCCGACCGCGGCTGGGACCTGGACCACCTCTACGACCCCGACCCGGACGCGGCCGGGCGCACCTACGCCCGCGAGGGCGGATTCCTCTACGACGCGGGCGAGTTCGACGCCGCCTTCTTCGGCATCTCGCCCCGCGAGGCGCTGGCCGCCGACCCACAGCAGCGGCTGCTGCTCGAGACGTCCTGGGAGGCCCTGGAGAACGCGGCCATCGACCCCACCACCCTGCGCGGCAGCCGCACCGGTGTCTTCGCGGGCGTCATCGCCCAGGAGTACGGGCCCAGCCTGCACCACCGGCCCGCCGAGCAGACCGACGGATACGTCCTGACCGGCACCACCACCTCCGTAGCCTCCGGCCGCATCGCCTTCACCCTCGGCCTGGAGGGGCCCGCGGTCACCGTGGACACCGCCTGCTCCTCCTCGCTGGTGGCGCTGCACCTGGCCGCCCAGTCGCTCCGGCGCGGCGAGTGCGACCTCGCGCTGGCCGGCGGCGCCACCGTGATGGCCGCGCCCGGCATGTTCATCGAGTTCAGCAGGCAGCGCGGGCTCGCCCCCGACGGCCGCTGCAAGCCGTTCGCCGCCGCCGCCGACGGCACCGGCTGGGGCGAGGGCGTCGGCGTGATCGCCCTGGCCCGGCTGTCCGACGCGCAACGCCTCGGCCGGCCCGTGCTGGCCGTGCTGCGCGGCTCCGCCGTCAACCAGGACGGCCGCAGCAGCCAGCTCACCGCCCCCAACGGGCCCTCCCAGCAGCGCGTCATCCGCGACGCGCTCAAGGCCGCCGGCCTCGCTCCCGGCGACGTCGACGCCGTCGAGGCGCACGGCACCGGCACCCGCCTCGGCGACCCCGTCGAGGCCCAGGCCCTCATCGCGACCTACGGCAGCGGGCACACCGCCGACCGGCCGCTGCTGCTCGGCTCCCTGAAGTCGAACATCGGCCACACCCAGGCCGCCGCGGGCGTCGCCGGCGTCATCAAGATGGTCCAGGCCATGCGGCACGGCGTGCTGCCCAAGTCCCTGCACGTCGACGCCCCCTCCCCGCACGTCGACTGGTCCGACGGAACCGTCCGGCTGCTCACCGACGCCCGGCCCTGGCCGGAGACGGACCCGGGCCGCCCCCGCCGGGCGGCGGTGTCGGCGTTCGGCGTGAGCGGCACCAACGCGCACGTCATCCTCGAAGCCCCGCCCGCGCCCGTCGCCGTACCGGACCGGGAGACGGCAGGCGAGGCGGCCCTCGCCACGGCCGTCCTGCCCTGGGTGATCTACGCCCGGACCGCCGACGCCCTGCGCGGCCAGGCCGCCCGCCTCGCCGACCACCTCGGCGCCACCGCCGAGGCGCCCGCGGACGTGGCGCACTCACTCGCCGCCACCCGCACCGCGTTCGACGAACGGGCCGTGGTGCTCGCCGCCGACCCCGCCGGGGCGCTGCGCGCGCTGGCCCGCGGCGAGGAGCCCGCCGACGCGGTCCGCGGCACCGCCCGCCCGGCCGCCGCCGACGGCAAGGTCGTCTTCGTCTTCCCC
The DNA here is from genome assembly GCF_055569945.1 of Streptomyces sp. NPDC031340. NCBI lineage: Bacteria > Bacillati > Actinomycetota > Actinomycetes > Kitasatosporales > Streptomycetaceae > Streptomyces > Streptomyces sp. NPDC031340. The sequence continues at coordinate 123,034 of NZ_JBVIIE010000005.1, read as the reverse complement.
GGCCAGGGCTCCCAGTGGCGCGGCATGGCCGCCGAACTCCTCGACACCGCACCGGTGTTCGCCGCGAAGATCGAGGAGTGCGCGGCGGCCTTCGCCCCCTACGCCGACTGGTCGCTGACCGACGTGCTGCGCGGCGCCGAGAACACCCCCGACCCCGACCGCACGGACGTGCTGCAGGCGTCCCTGTTCTCGGTGATGGTCGCCCTGGCGGAGCTGTGGCGCTCCTACGGCGTCACCCCCGACGCCGTCGTCGGCCACAGCCAGGGCGAGGTGGCCGCCGCGTACGTGGCGGGCGGCCTCGGCCTGGAGGACGCCGCCCGCATCGTGGCCCTGCGCGCCCGCGCCCTGGAGAGCCTGTCGGGCCGCGGCGGCATGGTCGCCGTCGCGCTGCCCGAGGCCGAGGTGGCCCGCCGGCTGGCCGAGCGCTGGCCCGGGCGGTTGTCCGTCGGCGTGGTCAACGGCCCGTCCGCGGTGGCCGTCTCCGGCGACCTCGACGCCCTCGAGGAGCTGCGCGCCGACTTCGCGGCCGAGGGCGTGCGCACCAGCGTCATCCCGATCGACTACGCCTCGCACTCCCCGCAGACCGACGCCCTGCGCGAGGAACTGCTCGACACGCTCGCCGGTCTCGCCCCGCGCACCGGCACCGTCCCGTTGCTGTCCACCGTCACCGCCGACTGGCAGGACACCGCCGGACTCGACGCCGCGTACTGGGCGGCGAACCTGCGCCGCACCGTCCGCTTCGAGGAGGCCACCCGCAAGCTCGCCGACACCGGGCACACCGTCTTCGTCGAGGTCAGCGCCCACCCCGTGCTGACCGGCGCGATCCAGGACACCCTGGAGAGCCGTCCCGCGTCCGCCCGCCCGGTCGTCACCGGCTCCCTGCGCCGCGGGCAGGGCGGCCCCGGCCGCTGGCTGCGCTCGGTCGCCGAACTGCACACGCAGGGCGTGCCCGTCGACTGGTCCGCCGCGTTCGGGCCCGCCCCGCGCCGCGTGGACCTGCCGACGTACGCCTTCCAGCGCGAGCGCTACTGGCTGGACGCCACCCGTTCCCCCGAACTCGCCGCGCCCGCGGGGAGCGCCGACGACGCCTTCTGGGACCTGGTCGCCGAACGGGACCAGGACCGGCTGGCCGACGTGCTGGGCCTGCCGGTCCCCGACCTCGCGCCGGTGCTGCCCGCGCTGTCGTCCTGGCGGGAGCGCCGGTTGGCCGCCACCGCCACCGACCGCTGGCGCCACCGCGTCGTCTGGCGCCCCGCACGTCCGGCGCGCACGGCCCACCGCCCCGGCGGCGACTGGGTCATCGCCGTCCCCGACACCCACGCCGGCCACCCGTTCGCACAGGCGCTGGCCGGCGCGCTGGAGGCCGCGGGCGCCCGCCCGGTCAGCGTCCCGGTCCCGCCGGACGCCGACCGCGCCGCCCTGGCCGCGCTCCTGCCGTCCACCGCCACCGCCGTCGTCTCCCTGCTCGGCCTCGCCGAGGGCCGCGCCGAGGGCCACCCCGTGCTGCCGCGCTCCTACGCGGCACAGGTGGCGCTCACCCAGGCCCTGGACGACGCCGGGGTAAGCGCGCCGCTGTGGTACCTCACCCGGGGCGCGGTCTCCACCGGCCCCGGGGACCATGTGACGGACCCCGAACAGGCCCTGGTGTGGGGGTTCGGGGCGATCCTCGCCGCCGAGAACCCGGCACGCTCCGGCGGCCTCGTCGACCTGCCCGCCGAGCCCGGGGCCCGCGCCTGGCAGCAGGTCGTCGCCCTCCTCGCCGACCCCCGCCCGGACCGGGAACGCGAGGTCGCCGTCCGCGCCTCCGGGCTCCTGGCCCGCCGTCTGGTGCCCGCGGGCCCGTTCCCGCCGGCGCCCGCCGCCGACGGCTGGCGGCCGACCGGCACCACGCTGATCACCGGCGGATCCGGAGCCCTCGGCGGGCACCTCGCCCGCTGGCTGGCCGCCCGCGGCGCCGAACACCTGCTGCTGGTCAGCCGCCGCGGCCAGGACGCGCCGGGCGCCCGGGAACTCGCCGCGGAACTGGAGGAGTCCGGCACCCGCGTCACCTTCGCCGCCGCCGACGTGGCCGACCGCGACCAGCTCGCCGCCGCGCTCGCCCTCGTCCCGCCGGACACGCCGCTGACCTCCGTCCTGCACACCGCCGCCGCCCTGCACGACGCCCTGATCGGCGAGCTGACCCCCGACCACCTCGACCGCGCGCTGCGCGCCAAGGCGGCAGGCGCCCGCAACCTGCACGAACTGACCCGGGACACGGACCTGTCGGCGTTCGTGCTGTTCTCCTCCGTCGCGGGACTGTGCGGCATCCCCGGCCAGGCCAACTACGCGCCCGGCAACGCCTACCTGGACGCGCTCGCCGACCAGCGGCGCTCCGCCGGGCTGCCCGCGACCTCGGTCGCCTGGGGCCACTGGGCGGGCGACGGGATCGCCGCCGACGGCGCCGAGGAGACCCTGCTGCGGCACGGACTGGTCTCCCTGCCGCCCGACGGCGCCCTCACCGTCCTCGGGCAGATCCTCGACCACGGCGAGCACCACCTCGTCGTCGCCGACGCCGACTGGCCCGCGTTCTTCCGCGGCCGGCCGCACCCGCTCGCCGCCGAACTCCTCGGCGTGCGCGGCCCGTCGGCGGGCACCGCCGAGGACGACGTCCGCCCCGGACGCTGGGCCGGACTCGGCCCGGCCGAGCTGCGCCGCGAACTCCTCACGGTCGTACGGTCGCAGGCCGCCGCCGTCCAGGGGCACGCGAGAGCGGACGCCATCGACCCCGCCCGGGACTTCCGCGCGCACGGCTTCGACTCGCTGATGTCGGTGGAGCTGCGCAACCGCCTCTCCGCGGCCACCGGCCGGCAGCTGCCCGCCACCCTCGTCTACGACCGTCCCACCCCCGCCGCGCTGGCCGACTGGCTGGCGGGCGAACTCGGCGACCAGGCCGCCCCGGCGGACTCCGCCCCGGCGGCCGTGACGGCCGCGGTGGACGACGACCCCATCGTCGTCGTCGGCATGGCCTGCCGCTTCCCCGGCGGGGTGGCCTCCCCGGAGGACCTGTGGCGGCTGGTCGTGGACGGCACCGACGCGCTCACCGAGTTCCCCGACGACCGCGGCTGGGACCTCGACCGCCTCTACAGCGCCGACCCGGACCGGCCCGGCACCTCCTACTCCCGGCACGGCGGATTCCTCGACTCCGTCGCCGAATTCGACCCCGAGTTCTTCGGCATCTCCGCGCGCGAGGTCCCGGCGATCGACCCCCAGCAGCGGCTGCTGCTGGAGACCACCTGGGAACTGCTCGAACGCGCGGGCATCGACCCGACCGCCCTGCGGGGCAGCCGCACCGGCGTGTTCGCCGGCATCTCCGGCCGCGACTACGCCGGCCGCGCCCAGAACGTGCCCGACGAACTCGAGGCCTACCTCGGCATCGGCACGGCGGGGAGCGTGGCCTCCGGGCGGATCTCGTACACGTTCGGGTTCGAGGGTCCGGCGGTGACCGTGGACACGGCGTGCTCGTCGTCGCTGGTGGCGCTGCACCTGGCCGCCCAGTCGCTGCGGGCCGGCGAGTCCGACCTCGCGGTCGCCGGGGGCGTGCTGGTGATGTCCACGCCCACCGTGTTCGTGGAGTTCAGCCGGCAGCGGGCGATGTCGCCCGACGGGCGGTGCAAGGCGTACGCGGCGGGTGCGGACGGTACGGGGTGGGCCGAGGGGGTGGGTCTGCTGCTGGTGGAGCGGTTGTCCGACGCCCGGCGTCTGGGGCACGAGGTGCTGGCGGTGGTGCGGGGTTCGGCGGTGAACCAGGACGGTGCGTCCAACGGTCTGACCGCGCCGAGCGGTCCGTCGCAGCAGCGGGTGATCCGGCAGGCGCTGGCGGCGGGCGGGCTGGAGCCGGCCGACGTCGACGCCGTGGAGGGCCACGGCACCGGCACCACCCTCGGCGACCCCATCGAGGCGCAGGCGCTGATCGAGACGTACGGCAAGGACCGGCCGGCCGAACGCCCGCTGTGGCTGGGCTCGGTGAAGTCCAACATCGGCCACACGCAGGCCGCCGCCGGCGCCGCCGGGGTGATCAAGATGATCCAGGCGATCCGGCACGGGGTCCTGCCGAAGACGCTGCACGTGGACGAGCCGTCCCCGCACGTCGACTGGTCCGCGGGCGCGGTGGAACTGCTCACCGAGGCACGCGAGTGGCCGACGGCGGACCGCCCCCGCCGGGCGGCGGTGTCGGCGTTCGGCGTGAGCGGCACCAACGCCCACGTCATCCTCGAAGCCCCGCCCGCCGCTCCCCGGCAGCCGGAACGCCCGGAGCCCGGCTCCGTTTCCCGGCCCGCGTCCGCTGCCTCCGGGCAGGCGGACCGGTCGGAGCCCGACTCCGACGGGCGGCCGACGTCCGCTGCCTCCCTGCAGGCGGGGCCGCCGGAGCCCGACTCCGGCGGGCGGCACGCTGCCGTCGGCGGCCCGCTGCCGTGGCTGGTCTCCGCCCGGACGCCCGAGGCCCTGCCCGCCCAGGCCGCACGGCTTGCCGACCACCTGCGCGACTCCGGACAGGCGCCCCTCGACGTGGCCTTCTCCCTCGCCACCACCCGGGCCGCGCTGGAGGAACGGGCCGTCGTCGTCGGCGACCCGGAGGGACTGCGCACGCTGGCCGACGGCGCCCCCTCGCCCGCGGTCATCACCGGTCCGGCCGCACGAACGGGCACGCTCGCCTTCCTGTTCACCGGGCAGGGCAGCCAGCGCGCCCGCATGGGACGGGAGCTGTACGAGACCTACCCCGCGTTCGCCGACGCCTTCGACGAGGTCGCCGCCGCGCTCGACCCGCTGCTGAACCGGCCGCTCGCCGAGGTGATCGCCTCCGGGGACGGACTGGACGACACCGCCTACACCCAGCCGGCGCTGTTCGCCCTCGAGACCGCCCTGTTCCGGCTCTACGCCTCCTGGGGCGTGAGCCCCGACTACGTCGCCGGGCACTCCGTCGGCGAGATCACCGCGGCCCACGTCGCGGGCGTGCTGTCGCTGCCGGACGCCGCGGCCCTCGTCGCCGCGCGGGCCCGGCTGATCGGCGCACTGCCGTCCCGGGGCGCCATGGCCGCCGTCCAGGCCACGGAGGACGAGGTGCGCGCCGAACTGTCCCACGGCACGGACATCGCCGCCGTGAACGGCCCGCGCTCCGTCGTCGTCTCCGGCGACACCGAGGCCGTTCACGCGCTCGCCGCGACCTTCGCGGAACGCGGCCGGCGCACCCGGCACCTGACCGTCAGCCACGCCTTCCACTCCCCGCACATGGACGCCGTCCTCGACGACTTCCGCACGGTCATCGCGAACCTGGCCTACACCCGGCCGCGGATCCCCGTGGTCTCCGCGCTCACCGGCCGGATCGCCGCCGACGAGGACCTGACCACCGGCGAGTTCTGGGTCCGGCACGTGCGCGAGGCCGTCCGCTGGGCCGACGCGGTCCGCGCGCTCGACGCCGCGGGCGTGGCCACGTACCTGGAACTCGGCCCCGACGGCACCCTGAGCGCCCTGGTGAAGCAGACCCTCGGCGACACGGCCGACGCCGTCGCCGTACCCGCGCTGCGCCGGGACCGTCCCGAGGCGGCGACCGCGCTCACCGCGCTCGCCCACGCCCACGTCCGCGGCCACCGGGTCGACTGGGCAGCCCACTTCGCCGGCACCGGAGCCCGCCGCGTGGACCTGCCGACGTACGCCTTCCAGCGGCGGCGGTTCTGGCTGGAGCCCGGCACGGCCGCCGACCCGGACGCGCTCGGTCTCGGCGCGGTCGACCACCCCGTGCTCGCGGCTGCCGTGCCGCTGCCCGGCAGCGACGGTCTCGTCCTCACCGGCTCCCTGTCGCTGCGCACCCACCCCTGGCTCGCCGACCACGTGGTGCTGGGCACGCCCGTGCTGCCCGGCGCCGCCTGGGTCGAACTGGCCGCCCGGGCGGGCGACGCGGTCGGCGCCGGCCGGCTGGCCGAACTCGTCGTGGAGACGCCCCTGGCCCTGCCGCCCCAGGGTGCTGTGAAGATCCAGGTGGCCGTCGACGCCCCCGACGCGGCCGGGAACCGGTCGGTGACCATCCGCTCCCAGACGCCCGGCGCGGACTGGGTCCGCCACGCCACCGGCATCCTCGACGCCGCACCGCCGGCTCCCGCCGACCGCATAGAGGTGTGGCCGCCCGCCGGCGCCGCGTCCGTCCCCGTGGACGAGGTGTACGCGGCCCTGGCCGCGACCGGCCTGGAGTACGGTCCGGCGTTCCGGGGCGTACGCGAGGCATGGCGCGACGGCGGCACCTACTACGCCGACGTCGTCCTCCCCGAGGAACGCCGGGCGGAGACCGCCGGCTTCGGCGTCCACCCCGCGCTGCTCGACGCGGCCCTGCAACTGCCGGGCCTGCACACGGCCTCCGCGCACGGCGACGGCCCCACCCGGCTGCCGTTCGCCTACCGGGGCGTCGTCCTGCACGCCACGGGCGCCACCGCGCTGCGGGTCCGGCTGACCGCCGCCGCGGCGGACACCTTCACCCTGCTGGCCACGGACCCGGCCGGCGCGCCCGTGGTGTCGGTGGACTCCCTCACCACCCGACCGGTGCGGGCGACCGCCGAGGGCCTGTACGCCCTCACCTGGCCGCCGCTCGCGGCCGACACGGCGATCTCCGCGCCCGCCGCGCCCGCCGCACCTTTCGACTGGAGCGAGGTCCGGCTCGGCGAGACGCCGGACGCCGCGTCCGCCGGGAGCGTCCCGGAGCGGATCCGGGCGGTACTCGCCCACGCCCTGACCACCGTCCAGGACCGGCTCGCCGACCCGGCGTCCGGCCGGCTCGTCGCCGTCACCCGCGGCGCCGTCGCCGTACACCCCGACGAGGCGCCCGATCCGGTCGCCGCCGCGGTGTGGGGCCTGCTGCGCTCCGCGCAGACCGAGAACCCCGACCGGATCGTCCTCGCCGACACCGACGGCACGCCCGCGTCCGACGCCGCGCTGGCCGCCGCCGTGGCCGGCGGAGAGCCCCAGTTCGCGCTGCGCGGCGGTGACGTCCACGTGCCCCGGCTGGCGCCCGCGGGACCCGGCCGGGCCCCGGTGGAGCGGTGGAACCCCGACGGCACCGTGCTGGTCACCGGCGGCACCGGCACCCTCGGCGCCCTGATCGCCCGGCACCTGGTCGCCCACCGGGGCGTACGGCACCTGCTGCTGGTCTCCCGCAGCGGCGCGGACGCGCCGGGCGCCGACGCCCTGCGTGCCGAACTGGCCGCGCTGGGCGCCGAGATCCGCTTCGCGGCCGTCGACACCGCCGACCGGGACGCGCTGGCGGACACCCTCGCCGCGATCGGCGACACGCACCCGCTGACCGCCGTCGTGCACACCGCGGGCGTCGTCGACGACGGCGTCACCACCGCGCTCACCGCCGACCGCCTGGACACGGTGCTGCGTCCCAAGGCGGACGGCGCCTGGCACCTGCACGAGCTGACCGAGCACCTGCCGCTGGAGGCGTTCGTGCTGTACTCGTCGGTGGCCGGCGTCCTCGGCTCCCCCGGCCAGGGCTCCTACGCCGCCGCCAACACCTTCCTCGACGCGCTGGCCGCGCACCGGCGGGCCCACGGCCTGCCCGCGCAGTCCCTGGCCTGGGGCCAGTGGGAGCGGGCCAGCGGCATCACCGGTCATCTCACCGCCGCCGACCTCGCCCGGCTCGCCCGGCTGGGCGTGCGGCCCCTCGGCGACGCGGAGGGCGCCGCCCTGTTCGACGCCGCGGAGGCGACGGGCGCCGCACTGCTGGTGCCCTCGCCCTTCGACCTCGCGGCCGTCGGCTCCTCCGGCGCGCCGGTCGCGCCGCCGCTGCGCGGCCTGCTGCCGCGCGAGCACCGCCCGGTCCGCCGCAGCCCGGCCGCGCACGCCGCCGGGCAGCCGGCCGGCCTGGCGCAGCGGCTCGCCGCGCTGCCGGACGCCGCGGCCCGGGAGGCGGCACTGCTCGACCTGGTCCGGGCCGAGACCGCGACCGTCCTCGCCACCGCCCCCGCCTCCGTCGGCGTCCACAAGGCGTTCACCGGGCTCGGCGTCGACTCCCTGACCGCGGTGGAGCTGCGCAACCGCCTCTCCGCCGCCACCGGCGTCACCCTGTCCGCCGCGCTCGTCTTCGACCACCCCACACCGGCCGACGTAGCCGCGCACCTGCGCGACCGGCTCCTCCCGGACGGGGAGCCGCAGCCGGCACCGGCAGCCGTGCAGCGGGCCGCCGCCGCGGAGGACGACCCGGTCGTCATCGTCGGCATGGCCTGCCGGCTGCCCGGCGGCGTCACCTCCCCGGACGACCTGTGGGAACTGGTACGGGACGGCGTGGACGCGATCGGCGAGTTCCCCGACGACCGTGGCTGGAACGTCGACGCCCTCTACTCCGAGGACGCCGAACGTCCCGGCACGTCCTACACCCGGCACGGCGGATTCCTGGACCGGGCCGCCGACTTCGACGCCGCGTTCTTCGGCATCTCCCCGCGCGAGGCCCTCGCCACCGACCCGCAGCAGCGCCTGCTGCTGGAGACCGCCTGGGAGGCCCTGGAGAACGCGGGCGTGGACCCGCAGGCCCTGCGCGGCAGCCGCACCGGCGTGTTCGCCGGTGTCATGTACCACGACTACGCGCCCCGGGTGCGCGAGGTGCCCGCCGAACTGGAGGGCTGGCTGAGCAACGGCACGGCGGGGAGTGTGGCCTCCGGGCGGATCTCGTACACGTTCGGGTTCGAGGGCCCGGCGGTGACCGTGGACACGGCGTGCTCGTCGTCGCTGGTGGCGCTGCACCTGGCCGCCCAGTCGCTGCGGGCCGGCGAATGCGACCTGGCCCTGGCCGGCGGAGTCGCCGTGATGTCGACCCCGACGACCTTCGTGGAGTTCAGCCGCCAGCGCGCCCTGTCCGCCGACGGGCGGTGCAAGGCGTACGCGGCGGGTGCGGACGGTACGGGGTGGGCCGAGGGGGTGGGTCTGCTGCTGGTGGAGCGGTTGTCCGACGCCCGGCGTCTGGGGCACGAGGTGCTGGCGGTGGTGCGGGGTTCGGCGGTGAACCAGGACGGTGCGTCCAACGGTCTGACCGCGCCGAGCGGTCCGTCGCAGCAGCGGGTGATCCGGCAGGCGCTGGCGGCGGGCGGGCTGGGCCCGGCCGACGTCGACGCCGTGGAGGGCCACGGCACCGGCACCACCCTCGGCGACCCCATCGAGGCGGAAGCGCTGATCGCCGTCTACGGACAGCGGCGCGACCCGGGCCGTCCGCTGTGGCTGGGCTCCCTCAAGTCCAACATCGGCCACACGCAGGCCGCCGCCGGTGCCGCCGGGGTGATCAAGATGATCCAGGCGATCCGGCACGGGCTGCTGCCGAAGACGCTGCACGTGGACGAGCCGTCCCCGCACGTCGACTGGTCCGCGGGCGCGGTGGAACTGCTCACCGAGGCACGCGAGTGGCCGACGGCGGACCGCCCCCGCCGGGCCGCCGTCTCCTCCTTCGGGGTGAGCGGCACCAACGCCCACGTCATCCTCGAAGCCCCGCCCGCCGCACCAGCCGCACACGCCGCACCCGAGCGCGGCGCCGCACCGGCCGTCCTGCCATGGGTGCTCTCCGCGCGGACCTCCGCCGCACTGCGCGGCCAGGCGGCACGGCTCGCCGCCCACCTCGACGGCTCCGGCCACCACCCGGTCGACGTCGCCCACTCCCTGGCCACCGCCCGAGCGGCCCTGGAGGAGCGCGCCGTCGTCCTCGACGGCCGCGGCGACCCCCGTGCGGCCCTCGCCGCCCTGGCCGACGGGGAGTCCGCGCCGGGGCTGATCCGGGGCCGGGCCGACACCGACGGCAGGACCGTCTTCGTCTTCCCCGGCCAGGGCTCCCAGTGGGCCGGCATGGCCGTCGGACTCCTCGACACGGCACCGGCGTTCGCCCGCCGGATCGAGGAGTGCGCCGAGGCCCTCGCCCCGTACACCGACTGGTCGCTGCTCGACGTGCTGCGCGGAGCCGACGGCGCCCCCGGCCTCGACCGGGTCGACGTGGTCCAGCCCGTGCTGTGGGCGGTGATGGTGTCCCTGGCGGAGCTGTGGGCGTCCCACGGGGTGCGGCCCGACGCCGTGGTCGGCCACAGCCAGGGCGAGATCGCCGCCGCCACGGTGGCGGGCGGGCTCACCCTGGACGACGGCGCCCGCGTGGTGGCCCTGCGCAGCCGCGCCCTGACCGCGCTGTCCGGCCGCGGCGGCATGGCCTCCGTCGCCCTGTCGGCCGACGAGGCCGCCGAGCGTGTCGAACAGCGGTGGAGCGGGCGGCTGTCCGTCGCCGTCGTCAACGGGCCCGGCTCGGTGGTCGTCTCCGGCGACACCGACGCCCTGGACGAACTCGTCGCCGCCTGCCGGGCCGACGGCGTACGGGCCCGCCGGATACGCGTCGACTACGCCTCGCACTGCGCCCACGTCGACGAGCTGCGCGACGAACTCCTCGGCCTGCTGGCCCCCGTCCGCCCGCGCGGCGGCACCGTGCCCCTGCTGTCGACCGTGACGGGGGAGTGGCAGGACACCGCCGGACTCGACGCCGCCTACTGGGTGGCCAACCTCCGGCAGACGGTCCGCTTCGAGGAGGCCGCCCGCGCGCTCGCCGCCACCGGGCACACGGCGTTCGTCGAGATCAGCCCGCACCCGGTGCTCGCCGTTCCGCTCCAGGAGACCCTGGAGGCGGCCGGCGTCGCGTCCGGCACGGTGACCGTCGGCACCCTCCGCCGCGACGAGGGCGGCCCGGCCCGGTTCCTCGCCTCGGCCGCCGAACTGTACGTGCGGGGCGTGCCGGTCGACTGGGCGGCCGCGCTCGCGCCGGCCGCACCGCGACGCGTCCCGCTGCCCACGTACGCCTTCCAGCGGCGGCGGTACTGGCTGGACGCCGAGATCACCAACACCACGGTGGTCACCGCCGGTGCCCCGGCCGAGCCGCTGCCCGACGAGGCGCAGGGACCCGTGTGGATCCGGCGGCTCGCCGGGCTGGGCGCCGGCGAGCGGGTCGCGGCCCTCACGGACCTGATCCGCGCCGAGGCCGCCGTCGTCCTCGGCCACACCGAGGGCGTCGCCGGGGTGGAGGCCGACCGGGCCTTCCGGGACCTCGGGTTCAGCTCGCTGACCGCGGTCGAGCTGCGCAACCGGATCGGCGCGGCGGTCGGCCTGGACATCCCCGCCACCCTGGTCTTCGACCATCCCACCCCGGCCGAGATCGCCGAACACCTTGCCGGGCAACTCCCGCTGGAGTCCTCGCAGGCCCCGACGGTCGACGCCTCGCTCGCGGCCCTGGAGGAGGCGCTGACCACGGGCGCGGACGCCGACGACGTGCTGTCCCGGCTGCTCCTGCTGGTCGGCCGCTTCGACCGCGGCGCCCCGGTGGACGGCGCCGGTCCCGGCGCGTTCCCGGACATCGACCTGGACACGGCCAGCGACGAGGAGCTGTTCCGCCTCGTCGACGGCAACGCCGGGTCGCACTGAGCGGGGCGGTGCCGGCCGGCGGGAGGAGCCGCCGGCACCGCCCGCCCGGCCGCGCCCCGCCCCTGAGCGGTCGTACCGGCCGCTCGGGCCCGGCCCAGATCCACCGACGTCCACCGACATCCACTGGCATCCACCGACATCACCGCAGACGGGAAGAGGTACGAACTCCGATGGCCACCGAGCAGCAGCTCCGCGAGTACCTGAAGCGCGCGCTCACCGACGCCAGGCAGGCCAACCAGCGGCTGAAGGAGGCCGAGGAGAGCCGCCGCGAGCCGATCGCCGTCATCGGCATGGCCTGCCGGCTGCCCGGCGGCGTCGCCTCCCCGGACGAGCTGTGGGAACTGGTGCGCGACGGCGTGGACGCGATCAGCGAGTTCCCCGACGACCGCGGCTGGGACGTCGACGCCGTCTACGACCCCGACCCGGAGCGCCCCGGCACCTCCTACACCCGGCACGGCGGGTTCCTCGACACCGTCGGCGACTTCGACGCCGAGTTCTTCGGCATCTCCCCGCGGGAGGCCCTCGCCACCGACCCGCAGCACCGGCTGCTGCTGGAGTCCGCCTGGGAGGCCTTCGAACGTGCCGGGATCGACCCGCGCTCGCTGAAGGGCAGCCGTACGGCGGTCTTCGCGGGCATCGCGGGCGGCGACTACACGCCCCGGCTCCCGGACGCGCCCGCCGAACTGGAGGGCTATCTCGGCATCGGCGGCCTGGACAGCGTCGCGTCCGGGCGGATCGCCTACACCTTCGGCTTCGAGGGCCCGGCGGTGACCGTGGACACCGCCTGCTCGTCGTCGCTGGTCGCCCTGCACCTGGCCGCCCAGTCGCTGCGCTCCGGTGAGTCCGACCTGGCGCTCGCAGGCGGGGTGAGCGTGATGTCCACGCCGCAGGCCTTCGTCGAGTTCGCCCGGCAGCGTGGGCTGTCCCCCGACGGCCGCTGCAAGGTGTTCGGCGCCGGCGCCGACGGCACCGGCTGGGCGGAGGGCGTGGCCCTGCTGCTGGTGGAGCGGCTGTCCGACGCCCGGCGGCTCGGCCATCCGGTGCTCGCCGTGCTGCGCGGCTCCGCCGTCAACCAGGACGGCGCCTCCAACGGGCTCACCGCGCCCAACGGACCCTCCCAGCAGCGGGTGATCCGGCAGGCCCTGGACGCGGCCGGGCTGCGCCCCGCGGACGTCGACGCGGTGGAGGCGCACGGCACCGGAACCTCCCTCGGCGACCCGATCGAGGCGCAGGCGATCCTGGCGGCCTACGGGCAGCGGCGCGACGCCGGACGGCCGTTGTGGCTGGGCTCACTCAAATCGAACATCGGCCACACCCAGGCCGCGGCCGGGGCGGCCGGCGTCATCAAGATGATCCAGGCGATCCGGCACGGTGTCCTGCCGCGCACCCTGCACGCCGACGAACCGACTCCCTACGTCGACTGGAGCGCGGGCGCCGTCCGGCTGCTGACCGAGGCCCGGCCCTGGCCCGCGTCCGAGGAGGGCCGTCCGCGCCGCGCCGGGGTGTCCGCGTTCGGCGCGAGCGGCACCAACGCCCACGTCATCGTCGAGGCGGCACCCCCGCCCGAGGCGCGGGGCGGGGAACAGTCCCCGTCCGAGCCGGACGACCGGGAACAGTCCCCGTCCGACGCCGGCCCGGCCGGGCGCCCCGCCGGTCCGCTGCCGTTCGTCCTCACCGCGCACACGCCCGACGCCCTGCGCGCCCAAGCCGCCCGGCTCGCCGAGCACCTCACGCGCGGCCCCGCCCGCCCGGCCGACACCGCGTTCTCCCTCCTCACCACCCGCGCCGCGCTCAAGGAGCGCACTGTCGTCGTCGCCGGGGAACAGGACGAACTCCTCGGCGCGCTGCGGGACATCGTCGGCGGCGGCCCGCTCGACACCCTCACCGCGACAGGCGGCTCGCTGGCCGTCCTGTTCACCGGGCAGGGCAGTCAACGCGCGGGCATGGGCAGGCAGTTGTACGCGGCCCATCCCGCGTTCGCGGCCGCCTACGACGCCGTCGCGGCCGAACTGGACCCGCTGCTGGAACGTCCGGTCGCCGAAGTCACCACGTCCGGCGAGGGCCTGGACGACACGGAGTACACCCAGCCCGCCCTGTTCGCCCTCGAAGTGGCCCTGTTCCGGCTCTACGAGTCCTGGGGGATACGCGCCGACCACGTCGCCGGTCACTCCATCGGCGAGCTGGCCGCCGCCCACGTCGCCGGAGTGCTCGACCTGCCGGACGCCGCGGCGCTGGTCGCCGCCCGGGCCCGGCTGATGCAACGGCTGCCCGGCGGCGGGGTCATGGTGGCCGTCGAGGCCGACGAGGAGGAGGTGCGCGCCGAACTCGACGGCCTCGCCGCACAGGTGGACGTGGCGGCCGTCAACGGCCCGACGTCCGTGGTGATCTCGGGAGACGCCACACCGGCGCTCGCCGTCGCCGCCCGCTTCGCCGACCGCGGCCGGCGCACCCGGCGCCTCACGGTCAGCCACGCCTTCCACTCCCCGCACATGGACGACATGCTCACCGAGTTCGCCGCGGTCGCCAAGAGCCTCACCTACCACCCGCCGCGCATCCCGGTGGTCTCCGACGTGACCGGCCGGGTCGCCACCACCGAGGAGATCACCGACCCGGAGTACTGGGTGCGCCACGTCCGGGAGGCGGTGCGCTTCGCCGATGTCGTACGGACCCTGGACGCCGCCGGCACCGGCACCTATCTCGAACTCGGCCCGGACGGCACCCTCACCGCCCTGGTCCGCGGCACGCTCCCGGACGCGTTCGCCCTGCCCGCCCTGCGCCGCGACCGCGACGAGACGGTGACCGCGGTCGGCGCGCTGGGCCGCCTGCACGGCCGGGGCCGCCCCGTGGACTGGCCCGCCTTCTTCGCCGGCCGGGACCCCCGCCGCACCGACCTGCCCACCTACGCCTTCCAGCACCGCCGGTACTGGCTGGCCCCCGGCCCCGGCGGCCGTCCGGCGGGCCTGGGCCTGGAACCGGTCGACCACCCGCTGCTCGCCGCGGCCGTGCCGCTGCCCGACACCGACGGGATCCTGCTCACCGGCAGTCTGTCGACGGCCACCCACCCGTGGCTGACCGGGCACGCCGTGCAGGGCACGGTCATCGTCCCCGGCACCGCGCTGCTGGAACTCGCCCGCAGGGCCGGGGAGGAGACCGGCACCGACGTCGTCGCGGAACTCGTCGTGGAGGCACCGCTCGTGCTTCCGCGCAGCGGCGCGGTGCAGGTGCAGGTCGAGGTCGGCGGCCCCGGCCCGGACGGCGCCCGCGACGCTGTCATCCGCTCCCGGACCGCCGGCGGTGACTGGACCCGGCACGCCACCGGCACCCTCGTCGCCCAGCCCCCCGGCGACCCGGCCGGGACGGCCTTCCCGTCCGCCTGGCCGCCGCCGGACGCCACCCCGCTCCCGGTCGACGGGGTGTACGCCGAACTCGCCGACTCCGGCCTGGAGTACGGCCCGGCGTTCCGCGGACTGCGCGCCGCCTGGCGCGCCGGCGACACCTTCTACGCCGAGGTGGCGCTGCCCGAGCCGCAGCACCCGGACGCGGCCCGGTTCGGGCTGCACCCGGCCCTGCTGGACTCCGCCGTGCACCTCACCGCCCACGACGACCTGACGACCGTACCGGAGGGCTTCAGCCGGCTGCCGTTCGCCTACACGGGCGTCCGGCTGTACGCGGACGGCGCCACCGCCCTGCGCGTCCGCCTCACCCGGACCGGCCCCGACAGCCTGGCGGTCGACCTCGCTGACGCCTCCGGCGCGCCTGTCGCCACCGTCGCGGCGCTGCACGCCCGCCTGGTCTCCGCCGGGCAGCTCGCCGCCGCCCGCAGCGCCGACCCGGACGCCCTGTTCCACGAGGTGTGGCGTGAACTGCCCGTTCCCGCCGGGCCGGTGCCCGCGCCGGCCGTCGTCGAACTGCCCGGGACGCCGGACACCGCCGACGTCCCGAGCCGGGTCCGGGCCGCCCTGGCGGAGACGCTGGACGTGCTGCGCGAACGGCAGTCCGATCCCGGCCCGCTGGTGGTCGTGGTGCGTCACGCCCGGGCCGTACGCGACACGGACCGGCCCGACCCGGTCGCCGCCGCCGTCTGGGGCCTGCTGCGCTCCGCTCAGGCCGAACAGCCCGACCGGCTCCTGCTGGTCGACACCGACACGGACCCCGCCGGCCCGGCCGCGCTGCCCGCCGCCGTCGCCGCCGCCCGAGCCGCGGGCGAACCGCAGCTCGCCCTGCGCGGCGGCACCGCCCTCGTGCCCCGGCTCGACCGCCTGCCGCAGGATACCGGCGAGGACGCCCCGCCGACCGACTGGAACCCCGACGGCACGGTCCTGATCACCGGCGGCACCGGCACCCTGGGCGCCGCGCTCGCCCGCCACCTCGTCGCCCGCCACGGTGTGCGCCACCTGCTCCTGCTCTCCCGCAGCGGTGAACAAGCACTGACGGCAAGGGAGTTGACGGAGGACCTGACAGCGGCTGGCGCCGAGGTGAGGGTGGCCGCCGCCGACACCGGGGACCGCGAGGCGCTCGCCGCGGTGATCAACGGCATCGACCTCGCGCACCCCCTGACGGCCGTGGTGCACACTGCCGGCCTCGTCGACGACGGCCTGGTCGGCGACCTCACCGCCGACCGGCTGGAGACGGTGCTGCGGCCCAAGGCGGACGGGGCCTGGCACCTGCACGAGCTGACCGCCCACCTCCCCCTGGAGGCGTTCGTGCTGTACTCCTCGGTCGCGGCCCTGCTCGGCGGACCCGGCCAGGGTTCCTACGCCGCCGCCAACGCCTTCCTCGACGCGCTCGCCGCCCACCGCCGCGCCCTGGGGCTGCCCGCCCACTCGCTGGCCTGGGGCCAGTGGGAACAGCCCAGCGGCATCACCGGCCACCTCACCGACGCCGACCTCGCCCGGGCCCGGCGGGCCGGTCTGCGGCTCATCCCCACCGACCGGGGCACCGAACTGTTCGACCGGGCCGTCGCCTCGGCGTCCGCCCAGGTGGTACCGGCGCCCCTGGACCTGGCGGTGCTCAGGGACGCGCGGCCGGTCCCCGCCCTGCTGCGCGGCCTGGTGCGGCCGTCCCGCCGTACCGCCCGCGCGGCGGCCGACGGACCGTCCCTGGCCGCCCGGCTGGCCGGACGCGACGCCGGGGAACGGCGCGAGATCCTGCTGACCCTGGTCCGCGAGGAGGCGGCGGCCGTGCTGGCGGCCCGGCCCGAGTCCGTGACCGCGGACGCCCCGTTCCACGACATCGGGCTCGACTCCCTGGCCGCGGTCGAACTGCGCAACCGGCTCACCGCCGTCTCCGGGCTGCGCCTGTCCGCCACCGTCACCTTCGACCACCCCACCCCGGCCGGCCTGGCCGCCCACGTCGACGACCTGCTCGGCTCGGCGCCCGAGCGGGAGCCCACCGACGCCACCGCCCGCGCCGCCCGGCCCGGTGCCGACGACCCCCTGTCCACCCTCTACCGGCGACTGGCCGCCGAGGGGAAGTTCACCGACGCCTCCGCGCTCATCGGCGTGGCCTCCGCGCTGCGGACCCGGTTCACCGCCGAGGACCGGCACCGCCACCGTCAGGCGCCCCTGCACCTGGCGCGGGGCGAGGGGGAGACGGCCGTGGTCTGCTTCCCCGCGCTCAGCGCCATCTCCGGCCCCCACGAGTACGCCCGCTTCGGCCACGAGTTCCAGGGCGAACGCGACCTGTTCGTCCTGCCCTCGCCCGGCTGGGCCCCCGACGACCCGCTGCCGGACAGCCTCGGCACCTTCCTCGCCCTGCACGCCGAGACGGTCCGCCGGGCCGTCGGCGACGACCGCCCGTACGTGATCCTCGGCCGTTCCATGGGCGGCTGCCTCGCGAACGCGGTCGCCGCCCGCCTGGAGGCGGAGGGGCGAGGCCCCGACGGACTCGTCCTCGTCGACGCCTACCCCATCGACAGCGCCGTCCGCGAAGGCATGGGGGAGTGGTGGATGACCGCCATGCTCACCGGCATGGTCGACCGCATCGAGGCGTACGACATGGTCTGGAGCGACGCCAGCCTCACCGCGATGGGCGGCTACAACAACCTCTTCGCCGGCTGGCAGCCGCAGGCCCTGGCCGCGCCGACCCTCGCCCTGCGCGCCGACACGCCCCTGCGGCACACCGTCGTCGACCCGACGGGACGCCACGACTGGCGTGCCTACTGGCCCGTCCCCCACGAGACCGAGGACGTCCCCGGCGACCACTTCACCCTCCTCGAGGAGCACACCCCCACCACCGCCGACGCGGTACGGCGGTGGCTCCACGCCCTGGAGGACCACAGCCCGGCCCGCGACCAGGGCCGTCACCCACACCCGCACACAGCACTGGAAAGGAGCTGACGATGACGCACAGCACCCCGTCGGAGGCGCCGGTCGCGTTGGTCACCGGAGCCGCGTCCGGCATCGGAGCGGCCACCGCCCGCCTGTTCGCCGAGCGCGGCCACCGGGTGGTCGCCGTGGACGTGGACAAGGAGGGGCTCGCCGGGCTGGACGCGCTGGACGGTGTGGCCACACTCGTCGGCGACGTCTCCGAGGAGGACGTCAACACGGCAGCAGTCCGTCTCGCCGTGGACCGCTTCGGCCGTCTCGACGCGGCGGTCCTCAACGCCGGCACCGGCGGCGCCGGACCGCTGGAGTCGCCCGGCGCGATCGAGCGATTCGACCGGCTCTTCGCCGTCAACGTCCGCTCCGTCGTCCTCGGCATCCGGGCGGCCGTACCCGCCCTGCGCGCGGCCGGAGGCGGTGCGATCGTCGCAACCTCGTCCGTCTCCGGCCTCCGCGGAGACCCCGGGACCTGGGGCTACAACGCCACCAAGGCCGCCGTCATCAACCTGGTGCGGGGCACCGCCATCGACTACGCGGCCGAGGGTATCCGGATCAACGCCATCGCGCCCGGCGGCACCGCGACCGCGCTGACCGCCGCGCAGGTCGCCGACCCGCGCTTCTCCGAGCTGATCACCAGCAGGATCCCGGTCCACCGCTGGGCGTCCCCCGGCGAGCAGGCGGAGGTCATCTGGTTCCTGACCTCGCCGGCCGCCTCGTACGTGACTGGGGTGACCGTCCCGGTCGACGGCGGGCTGAGCGCCAACGGGGGCATCCTGCCCCCGCCGCCCGGCCCCGCGGCCGAGTGAGCCGCACCCCCGGCCGCCACCCCATGTCCACAGACTCACTACCCATCCATCCATCCACACACCCGCAGAACAGGACGCGCGATGAGCACTGACACGTATGACATCGAGGCCAACAAGGCCGTCGCCAGGCGCTACTTCGAGGAGTTCGTCAACGACCGCAGGCTCGACGTCCTCGAGGAGATCGTCGCCGCGGACGCCGCCGACGAGACCCGGGTGGGCCCCGGCGGCAGCGGCACCCGCGACGACTTCCGGCAGCACGCCCAGTGGGTGTGGGACAACGTCAAGGACCTGCGCGTCTCGGTGACCGACCTGGTCGCCGAGGGCGACCGGGTGATCGTCTTCTGGCGGATCGAGGGCATCCACGCCGGGGACATCTTCGGCGTGCCGGCCTCCGGCAGGCCGTTCACCGGACACAGCATCAGCACCCTGACCGTCCGCGACGGCCGGGTCGTGCGCTACACCGTGCTGCCCGACCGACTCGGCATCATCCGGCAGCTCGCCGACACCGACCAGTGACCCCCCGCCGCCCGGCGGCAGGCCCCCGCCACGGACGGGCCTGCCGCCGGGCGGCGCACTTCCCGAGGAGCGATCTTGACCCTGACCTCCGCCCTGACCCCCGAGGACATCGAGGAACTGCGCCGGCTGCTCGCGCGGTTCGCCCACGTCTTCGACAACGGCGACACCGCGGCCCTGGAGGAGGTGTTCACCGAGGACGGTGTGATCGTCCTGGCCGGCCCGGGCCGCGAGTTCCACGGACTGGCGGCCATCCGGGAGTTCAACGCCGCCCTCGGGGAGCAGTCCCCCGACCACCACACGCTGGACACGGTCTTCAGCGTCGACCCGGCCGACCCGTACGGCACGGTCCGCGCCCACAGCCGCTACCTCGCCGTGCTCCCCGACGGCAGCGTCCACAACGGCGACTACGTCGACGTCCTGGTCCGCACCCCGAAGGGTTGGCGGATCGCGCACCGCCGGTCCGTGCCCCGGTACCCCGTACGGGTTCCCTAGGGGTTCGCTAGGGGCGTGCGGGCCGGGCCGCCGCATTACGTTCAACGTCATTCCCCCACGTCACAGCCAGTCGGCAGTCCGCCGCGCGCCCGTCCGCGACCCACCGGAGTTCCCTCATGCCCCTCGACCGTTCCAGAGCGATCGTCCTCACCGCCGTCGGTTCCGTATTCCTCGCCGCCTGCTCCGGCGCCTCCCAGCCGGGGAAGGCCGACGCGGCCGGCAAGCCGGTCGGCGGCGGCTCGCTCACCTACGCCGTGGACACCGAACCGGTGTCGTTCGACATCCACGCCAGCCCGCAGGACATCACCGGCGCCATCCAGCGCAACGTCTTCGACTCGCTCGTCTCCCAGGACGCCAAGGGCGACTTCCACCCCTGGCTGGCCACCAAGTGGACCGTGTCCGACGACCTGAAGTCCTTCACCTTCCATCTGCGCGAGGGCGTGAAGTTCACCGACGGCACACCCTTCGACGCCCAGGCCGTCAAGGTCAACTTCGACCGGATCGTCGATCCCGCCACCAAGTCCCAGTACGCCTCCAGCCTCCTCGGCCCCTACACCGGCACCACCGTCGTCGACGACCACACCGTCACCGTGCGGTTCTCGTCGCCGGTCGCCTCCTTCCTCCAGGCGGCCAGCACCCCCTACCTCGGCTTCTACTCCCCGGCCGCGATCAAGAAGTACGGCAGCAGGCTCAGCGCCGGCGGAGCGGCCGACGTGGGCACCGGCCCGTTCAAGTTCACCGGCTACACCAAGGGCCAGAGCGTCACCCTGACCCGCAACCCCGACTACGACTGGGCGCCCGCCACCGCCGGCCACGAAGGCCCGGCCTACCTCAAGAAGCTGACGATCCGCTTCCTCTCCCAGGACGCCACCAGGGTCGGTGCCCTGACCAGCGGCCAGGTCCAGGCCGCCGACCCGATCCCGCCCGCCGACGTCAAGACGGTCAAGGCGAACCAGCAGCTGTGGACCCTCACCACCCAGTCGCCCGGCGCCAACTACGCCCTGGTCCTCAACACCACGCAGAAGCCGCTGGACGACATCCGGGTCCGCCGGGCCGTCCAGCGCGGCATCGACATCGACACCGCCGTCAAGAGCGTCTACTTCGGCGTCTACAAGCGTGCCTGGAGCGCCGTCAGCCCCACCACCCCGTACTACGACAAGTCCCTGGAGGACACCTGGGACTACGACCCGAAGCTCGCGGCCGGGTACCTCGACGAGGCGGGCTGGAAGAAGCGCGACGCGCAGGGGTACCGCACCAAGAACGGCAAGCGGCTGAGCATCGAGTGGCCGCTGATGCCGCAGGAGTACATCCGCGAACAGCGCGACACCCTCGGCCAGGCCATCCAGGCCGACCTGAAGAAGCTCGGCATCGAGATCAAGCGCCCCCGTCTCGACATCGGCACCTACCTGAAGAAGGTCTACGGAGGCCAGGAAGGCATCGCCGACTACAGCTGGGCCCGCTTCGACCCGGACGTGCTGCGCCTGTACTTCAACAGCGCCAGCGACCCGCGCAAGGGCGGCCAGAACGCCACGTTCTACAAGGACGCCGACATCGACAAGTGGACCGAGCAGGCGCAGGGCACCCTGGACAAGGACGTCCGGCGCAAGCTGTACGGCGACACCCAGAAGAAGGTCGTCGAACTCGCCACGGAGATCCCGCTGTACGTCCGCACGTCCGTCGCCGGCGTCTCCACCTCGGTGCACGGACTGAAGACCGACCCCAACACCTGGGTCAACTTCTACGACGCGTGGATCGGCAAGTGAACGTCCCCGGTCTGCTGAGATCGATCGCCGGGCGCCTGGCGGCCGCGCTGGCGGTGCTGCTCGGCGCCGCCACCCTGGCGTTCCTGACGCTCCAGCTCATCCCCGGCGACCCGGTGTCGGTGATGCTCGGCCCCGGCAACGCGGCCTCGCCCGAGGTGCGGGCGGAGATCACCCGCACCTACGGGCTGGACCGGCCGGTGGCCGTGCAGTACCTGCACTATCTGGGCAATCTGCTCACCGGTGACCTGGGCGAGTCGTACCAGCTGCAACGGCCGGTCGCCGGCCTGATCGGCGAGCAGCTGTGGCCCACCGTGCAACTCGCCCTGTTCGCCCTGCTGCTGGCCGTCACCGGCGCCGTCGTCCTCGCCGTGGCGACGGCCGGCCGCCGCCCCGCCCTGCGGGGCCTGGCCTCCTTCGCCGAACTGCTCGCGGTGTCCACCCCGTCGTACTGGACCGGCATCCTGCTGCTGACGGCGTTCTCCTTCCGGCTGCGGATCTTCCCCGTAGCCGGGGCCCAGGACTTCGCCTCCCTGGTGCTCCCGGCGGTGACCCTCGCGCTGTCCCTGGCCGGGGTTCTCGCCCAGGTGCTGCGGGAGGGACTGGAGACGGCGCTGGGTCAGCCGTTCGCGGTGACCGCGCGGGCGCGGGGCCTCGGCGACACCGCCGTACGGCTCCGGCACGCCCTGCGGCACGCGGCGATCCCCCTGGTCACCCTCACCGGCTGGCTCACCGGGTCGCTGCTGGGCGGCGCGGTCCTCGTCGAGACGGTCTTCGGCCGGCCCGGGATCGGCGCGCTCACCCTCCAGGCCGCCACGAACAAGGACATCCCGCTGGTCATCGGGCTGGTGCTGCTGTCCGCGTCCGTGTTCGTGCTGCTGTCCCTGCTGATCGACCTGCTGTACGCCGTCATCGACCCCCGGCTCAGGACCCGGTGACATGCGCATCCCCGACCACCCGGCCGGACCACCGCGCGCCCGGGCCGCCCTGCACCCCGTGCCCCGCATTCCGTGCACCGCGCCGCCGCGCCTGCGCTCGCCCGGCGCCCCTGCCGCCCTCCTCCTCCGGCTCCTCCGCAGTCCGCCGCCGACGAGAGATCATCCTCCGCCGGCGAGAAAGGCCCCTGAACCCATGACCGTCGCCACCACCGTCGCCGCACTCCGGCGCGCGCCGCGCGGGCGGCCGTGGCCGCGCACCGTCCGACCGGTGCCGCTGATCGCCACGGTCGCCCTGATCCTCATCGCCCTCGCGGCGGCCTTCCCCTCGCTGTTCACCTCCGACTCGCCCATCGAGACCGACCCCGCGCACGCGCTGGCCGGACCCGGGCCCGGCCACTGGTTCGGCACCGACCAACTCGGCCGGGACATCTTCACCCGCGTGCTGTACGGCACCCGCACCTCGGTGCTCCTCGGCCTCGGCTCCACCCTGCTCGCCATCGTGGGCGGCGCCGTCCTCAGCCTGACCGCGGCCCTCGGCGGCCGGTGGGCCGACCGGACGCTGATGCGGCTCGCGGACATCCTGCTCGCCCTGCCGCCGATCCTGCTGGCCCTGCTCGCGGTGACCGTCCTCGGGCCGGGCTCGGTCAACGTGGCGATCGCCATCGCCGTCGCCTTCTCGCCCGGCTACGCCCGCATCGTGCGGGCCGAGACCCTGGTCGTGCGCACCTCCGGGTACGTCGAGTCCGCCACCGTGCTGGGCCTGCCGCGCCCCCTGCTGATCCTGCGGCACATCGTGCCCAACGCCCTCGGCCCGATGCTGGTGCTCGCCACCGTCGGCTTCGGGTCCTCGCTGATCGCCGCCTCCGGACTGAGCTTCCTCGGCCTCGGTCCGCAGCCGCCCTCACCCGAATGGGGAACCATGCTCTCGGAAGGCCGCAACTTCCTCGCCACGGCCTGGTGGACCGGGGTCTTCCCCGGCGCGGCCATCACCGGCACCGCCCTCGCCGTCAACGTCGTCGGACGGCGTGCCCAGGCCCGCTTCACCCGGAGGACCGACGGATGAGCCTCGTCGACGTCGAGCGACTCCAGGTGTCCTTCGGCCCCCTCCACGCGGTCCGGGACGTCTCCCTCTCCCTCGACCGCGGCGAGTGTCTCGCCCTGGTCGGCGAGTCGGGCTCCGGCAAGAGCGTCACCGCCCGCGCGCTGGCCGGACTGGCCGGCCGCGGCTCCGCGGTCACCGCCCGCCGCTTCGACTTCGACGGCACGGACCTGCGCACGCTGAGGGAACCGGGCTGGCGGTCCCTGCGCGGGCGCCGCATCGGGTTCGTCCTCCAGGACGCCCTGGTCTCGCTGGATCCGCTGCGCCGCGTCGGGGACGAGATCGCCGAACCGCTGCGCGTCCACCGGTCGCTGCCCCGGGCCGACGTGCCCGCCCGCGTCGTCTCCCTCCTGGAGGACGTCGGAGTGCCCGAGCCCGCCCGGCGGGCCCGGCAGTATCCGCACGAGCTGTCCGGCGGGCTGAGACAGCGCGCCCTCATCGCCTCGGCCGTCGCCGCCGGGCCCGACCTGCTGATCGCCGACGAGCCGACCACCGCGCTCGACGTCACCGTGCAGGCGCAGGTCCTGGCGTTGCTCGACAAGCTCCGCGGCCAGGGCACCGCCCTGCTGCTGATCAGCCACGACCTGTCGGTGGTGGCCGGCCTCGCCGACCGGGTGGCCGTCATGTACGGCGGACGCGTCGTCGAACAGGGCCCCACCGGCCAGGTGCTGAAGACCCCGCGCCACCCATACACCCGCGCCCTGCTGGACGCCGTGCCCGCCACCCACGCCAAGGGCACCCGGCTGTCCTCACCCCTGCCGCCCGGCACCCCCGCACAGCCGGAGGGCTGCGCCTACGCCGCCCGCTGCGCCCGCGCGGACGACGACTGCCGCACCGCGCTGCCGGAACGCGACCCGTACGGCAGCGTGTGCCACCACCCGCTGACCGTCCAGGACCGGCCTGCCCGGACGCCCGACGCCCCGGCCGCCGGCACCTCCGAGACGCCCGCTCCCGGGGCGCCCCTGATCGTGGCCGAGCGCCTCACCAAGCGCTACCGGGCGCCCGACGGCTCCCCTTACCACGCCGTGCGCGACGTGTCCCTGA
Organism: Streptomyces sp. NPDC031340; assembly: GCF_055569945.1. Classification (NCBI taxonomy): domain Bacteria; kingdom Bacillati; phylum Actinomycetota; class Actinomycetes; order Kitasatosporales; family Streptomycetaceae; genus Streptomyces; species Streptomyces sp. NPDC031340. Next base: position 98,599 of record NZ_JBVIIE010000005.1, on the reverse strand, counting down.
CCCTGCACCGCGGCGAGGCCCTCGGCATCGTCGGCGAGTCCGGTTCGGGCAAGACCACGGTCGCCCGCATCCTGCTCGGCCTGACCGAACCGGACGAGGGAACCGTCAGCTTCGACGGCTCGGCGTGGACGCGGGTGCCGGAGAAGGAGCGGCGGCCGCTGCGCCGGCGCGTGCAGGCCGTGCAGCAGGACCCCCTCGGTTCCTTCGACCCCCGCTACGACGTGGAACGGGTGATCGGGGAGGCGGTCGCGCGGGCCGGAGTGCGCGGCCGGCGCGCGCGCCGGGCGCGGACTGCGGCCCTGCTCGAACAGGTGGGGCTGCCCGCATCGGTGCTGGCACGGCGGCCGCGGGACCTCTCGGGCGGACAGCGCCAGCGGGTCGCCATCGCCCGCGCCCTGGCACCGGCCCCCGATGTCGTCGTCTGCGACGAGCCGGTGTCCGCGCTGGACGTCTCCGTGCAGGCGCAGATCCTCGACCTGCTCGACGACCTGCGCCGCGAGACGGGCGTGACGCTGCTGTTCATCTCCCACGACCTGGGAGTCGTGCACCACATCAGCGACCGGGTGCTGGTGATGCGGGACGGACGGGTCGTCGAGTCCGGCGACGTACGCACCGTCTTCGACAGTCCCGCCGAGCCGTACACCAGACAGCTCCTGGCCGCCGTGCCGGGACGCCCGTTCGCCGCGGCGCCGGATCCTGCGGACGCACCGCGCTGAGACCTCGTGCACGACGAACCGACGCTGGCGTCCAAGGGCCCGAAGCGGACCCTGCTCGCGCCCGACGTGGTAGGAACCGCCGAGCAGATCCTGGAACAGCTCACCGCCGACCCCGTCCCGCCGAGGTGTCGGAGCTGCGCCTGGAGTTGCCGTACGAGTTCCACCGCGAGGAGTACGAACAGATCCTGCACGACGTGCGGCACCTGGTCGCGCCCCAACTGGGCTCGGACCCCGCCGGCCCGTCCGCACGGGGTGCGTTCGCGCGGTGACGGCGTGTCGGCGAAGTGCTTTTCCGGCGAGCGCATCGCGCCGACGCCACCGGCCGACGGGCCGACGGGCCGACGGGCCGACGGGCCGGTGCGCGACGGGCTGCACGACGGCCGGGGCCGGCGAGGGGCGCGGGAGTGCGGCCTCGGCGTGCGGGGACGGGTGAGACGTCGCACGACAGCGGGGAGCGGGGGAGCTGGGATCACTCGAAAGTCCGGCCGGTGCGGCCGGATGCGGGGTCAGCTACGACACAGGGAGCTGCGTGGGCCGCCGCGCTGTGCGTGTCCGGAGAGGTGGCCTGACCGGCCCCGGCCGGGTCCGGGAACATAACCGGCAGGACGTCACAGCCCCCGGCCGTCCGGCGTGATCGTGCGGGCGATGCGGTCGGCGTGCAGGCGTACGGCGTCGGCCAGGTCGAGCGAGCCCTGGGAGATGACCCACTGCAGTTGCAGGCCGTCGCTGACGGCGATGCACTCCCGGGCGACCGCCGCGCAGTCGGTGTCCTCGCGCAGCGTGCCGCGCTCCACGGCCCGCCGGAAGAGCTCGGCGAGTTCCTCTGCCGCGCGCCGGTAGCGGTCGGCGAAGAGGGCGTGCGCGGCGCTGGTCGGGTCGGCGGCCTCCGCCGAGGTCAGCACGAACAGTTCGATGAGGCCCGGCTCGGCCAGGTGGCGTTCGGTGGCCGCGACCATGGCGCGCAGCACGTCCGTCCCGGCGGCGTCCTCCGGCAGCCCCGCCCACCACTCCGCCTCGGTGGCGAAGCGGTGCTCCATGACGGCCAGCAGCAGGTGCTTCTTGCTGCGGAAGTGGTGCAGCAGTCCGCCCTCGGTGATGCCGACGTCCTCGGCGATACGGCTCAGCGCGGTGCGGTGGTACCCCTCCTGCGCGAACCGCTCCGCCGCCGCCTGGACGATCTTCTGGCGTCTGGCGATGCCGACCGAGTAACTGCCGCGCGGGCCCCGGGTGCTGCTCGTCATGAGGCTCACCGTAACCACTCGGCGGGGCCGGAGAACGCCCGGGTGGCATTCGGCCCCGCCGGCTGTGTGACCTGGATCACTCCTCAAAAACCTAGTGCACTCGGTTTTCAGTGCGCATCATCGTCCGGAAACCTCGGCGTGACGATGCGCCGACCTCCCCCCGGAGCGACCATGAACACTTCGTCCGACCCGGCGCGCCCGCAGACGCCCGCCACGACCGCCACCGGCCCGACGGCCGCCACCTCCACCACCGGCACCGAGCGCTGGAACGCGACCGAACTGCGCAGGCTCACCGCGCTGATCTGGCCGGGCCAGCTCCTGGTGGTGGCGGGCATCGTCGCCGCCAACGCGCAGCCGCAGATCGCCCAGCACTTCCACACCACGCAGATCGCCTGGTTCAGCCTGGCGTTCACCCTGGCCACGATCGTGGCGACGCCGTTCGCGGTGCGGCTGGGCGACACCTACGGCAAGCGCCGCGTCATGCTCGTACTGGCGGCCGCCGGCCTGATCGGCGACGTGATCACCGTCCTCGCCCCGAGCTATCCCGCCATGGTCGCCGGCCGGGTGATCGGCGGCCTGTACGGACCGGTCGCCGTCCTGGTGCTCGCCTCGGTCCGTGACCTCTTCCCGGCCCGGAAGGTGGCCGTCGCGCTGGGCACCGTGGCCGGCTCGGTGGGCGTGCTCGCCCTGCTCACCCCGCTGCTGTCCGGCTGGCTGCTGGACGCCTTCGGCTGGCGCGGCGCCCTGTGGTTCCTCGTCGGCTCGACCGTCGTTGCCGTCGCGATGCTGCTGTGCGTGCCGGAGACGCCGCGCCGGGCCGCCGCCGGCCGGCTCGACTGGCCGGGAGCCTGCCTGCTCGGCGGCGGCCTCGCCCTTGTCGTCTTCGCGCTCGGACAGGGCCGCGACCGGGGCTGGACCTCCGCGGGAGTCGTCGGCTCGCTGGCCGGGGGAGCGGCCGCGCTCGCCGTCTTCGCCGTTCTGGAGCTCAAGGTGGCCGCGCCGATCCTCGACCTGCGGATGCTCGGACGCCGTCCGGTGGCGACGGTCCTCATCGGATCCTCCGTGCCGCAGGCCGCCTACTTCGCCTCGCAGACGATCCTGATCTTCCTCGCCCTGTTCCCCGCCATCCCGCACGTCTCCGACGGCCTGGGCTGGACCACCACCCACAACGCGGTGGTGGGCATTCCCGCCGGACTGGTCACCTTCGCCGCGGGCGTCGCCGTGGGCAACGCCGTCCGCAGGGTCAGCCCCCGCACCGTCTGGTACCTCGGCCTGGCGATCCTCACCGCCGGCATGGTGCTGGCCGCGTTCCTCCACCGCGACGCAACCGAGATCATCGTGACCGGGGTGGTGATGGGCCTGGGCGGCGGCATCCTGATGTCCGGCCAGCAGGCCATGATCGTGTCGGTCGTCTCGCCGGAGGAGCAGGCCGCCGCCAACGGCATGTCCTCCCTGCTGACCCAGGTCTTCCTCACCCTGACCAGCCAGCTCCTCTTCACCGTGCTGGCGGCCGACTCCACCGTGGTGCAGGGCACCGCCTTCTACCAGGACCGGGCGTTCACCCACGCCTACCTGGCGATGGCCGCCGTCGTCGCCGCGGGCCTGCTCGTCTCCCTCGCCATCCCGCGGCTGCGCCGCCCCTCGGAGACGGCGCCGGCGGCCGCGGCCGCTCCGGTCCCTACGCCGGCCGCGCCCGCCGCCTGAGCCACCGCACACCGGAAGGACCCGCCGTGCCCCCGACCCGCCCCACCCACCTGCGTGTGGACCACCTCGACCGCCCCCTCGGCACGTCCGAGCCCAGGCCCCGCCTCTCCTGGCGGCTGCCGCGCGGCGCCGCACGCCAGCTCGCCCACCGCGTCCGGGCGGGCGAGTGGGACTCGGGGCGGGTCGACTCACCCGCCAACACCTTCGTGCGCTACGGCGGTCCCGCCCCGGCGTCCGCCACCCGCACCGAGTGGCGCGTGAAGGTGTGGACCGACCTCGGCGAGAGCGATTGGTCGGAGCCGTCCTGGTGGGAGACCGGCCTGCTCCGCCCCGACGACTGGCGGGCGCACTGGATCGAACCCGCGGAGACCACGCCGGCCGAGCCCGGCCACCGCCCGGCCCACCTCCTGCGCCACGTCTTCGGCCTCGGCAGGCCCGTACGGACCGCCCGCGTGTACGCCACCGCGCACGGCGTCTACGAGCTCTTCCTCAACGGCCACCGCGTCGGCGACGCCGAACTCACCCCCGGCTTCACCGCCTACCGCTCCCGCCTCCAGGTGCAGACGTACGACGTCACCGGCCTGCTCACCCCCGGCGACAACGCGATCGGCGCGGTGCTCTCCGACGGCTGGTTCCGGGGCCGGCACGGCTTCGCCCGCGAGGCGGACGGCTTCGGCACCAGTACCGCCCTGCTCGTGCAGCTCGTGGTGACGCACACCGACGGCGCCCGCACCACGATCGGCACCGGAACCGACTGGCGCAGCGCCCGCGGCGCCGTCCTCGCCGCGGACCTGATGGACGGCCAGCGCACCGACCTGCGCGCGCACGACCCGCGCTGGGCGACGCCGGACTTCGACGACGGCGGCTGGGACAAGGCCCGCCCCGCCGAGGGCGGCCTGTACGCCGACCTCACCCGCCTGACCGGCCCCACCGCGCCGCCCGTACGGCGGGTGGCGGAGATCCGGCCGGTACGGGTGAGCGAACCGCGGCCGGGCCGCCATGTCGTCGACCTCGGGCAGAACATCAACGGCTGGGTCCGGCTGACCGGCCTCGGCCCGGCCGGCACCCGCCTCACCCTCGTCCACGGCGAGGCGTTGGACGAGGACGGCGACGTCACCACCGACAACATCCGGGCCTTCGACTGGGCCACCCGCCGCCCGCTGCCCGCCGGCCAGGTCGACACGGTCGTCTCCGCCGGCCGCCCGGGCGAGGCGTTCGAACCCCGCCACACCACCCACGGGTTCCGCTACGTGCGCGTCGAGGGCCATCCCGGACCGCTGACCGCCGACGACGTCACCGGCGTCGTCGTCCACACCGATCTGACCCGCACCGGCTGGTTCACCTGCAGCGACGCACGCGGCGACCGGCTGCACGAGGCCGCCGTGTGGAGCCTGCGCGGCAACGCGTGCGACGTGCCCACCGACTGCCCGCAGCGCGAGCGGGCCGCCTGGACCGGCGACTGGCAGGTGTTCGTGCCCACCGCCGCCTTCCTCTACGACGTCGCCGGATTCACCGCCAAGTGGCTGCGCGACCTGGCCGCCGACCAGTGGGCCGACGGCGTCGTCCCCAACTTCGTGCCCGACCCGGCCGGCGAGGCCGGCCGCCGCGCGTCCGCCGAGGGCGGCATGAACGGCTCGGCGGGCTGGGGCGACGCGGCCGTCATCGTGCCCTGGGAGATCTACCGCGCCTACGGAGACCTGGACCTGCTGCGCGAGCAGTACCCGTCCATGCGCGCCTGGGTCGAGTACGCCGCCGGGCAGGCGCGCACCCGCCGTCACCCGGACCGGGCCGCCGCCCGCCCGCATCCGGCGGCGCACGAGGAGTTCCTGTGGGACACCGGCTTCCACTTCGGCGAATGGCTCGAACCCGGCGTTGCCCCCGACCTGGACCCCGCCCGCGACCGCGGCGACGTGGCCACCGCCTACCTCTGCCGGTCGGCCGGCCTGCTCTCCCGTGTCGCCGCCCTCCTCGGCAGCCGCGACGACGCCGCCCGCTACCGCCGCATCGCCGACGGCGCCCGCGCCGCCTGGCGCCACGAGTACGTCCGCGCCGACGGAGCCACCGTCCCCGACACCCAGGCCACCCTCGTCCGCGCCCTCGCCTTCGGCCTGGTCCCGCCCCACCTGCGCGCCCACGCGGCCGGCAGGCTGGCGCAACTGGTCCGCGCGGCCGGGACCCACCTGTCCACCGGCTTCCTCAGCACCGCGCTGCTGCTGCCGGTGCTCGCCGACCACGGCCACCTCGACCTCGCCTACGAGCTCCTGCTGCGGGACACGCCGCCCTCCTGGCTCGCCATGATCGACAAGGGGGCGACCACCGTCTGGGAGGACTGGGAGGGCGTCGATGAACAGGGCCGCCCGAAAATGTCCTACAACCACTACAGCAAGGGCGCGGTCGTCTCCTTCCTGCACCGGTACGTCGCCGGCATACGCCTGCCCGACGAGCCCGACGAGCCCGACGAGCCCGACGGCATCGATGCGGAAAGCGCCGGATACCGGCGGTTCGTGATCGCCCCGCGGCCCGGCGGCGGGCTGACCTCGGCGTCGGCCCGGCACGACTGCCCGCACGGCACCATCCGCTCCGCCTGGGAGCGGCACGGCGACAGGTTCGCCCTCACGGTGGAGGTCCCGCCGGGCACCGAGGCCGACGTCCGCCTGCCCGGGGGCGCCCGGACCGTCGCGGGCCCCGGCACCCACCGCTTCGACGACCTCATGTGAGAGCGTCGCTATCCGTCCTGCCCGGGAGCGGCGCCCTTCACGACGGTGGGCCTGGCGCGGCGGATCTGCGGCACCGTGGTGACCATGTGCAGGGTGGCCCGGTCGCTGAGGCACGCGAGCCGGTGCGGGACGTCGCCGGGGAAGCGGGCGAAGTCCCCGGCGACCAGGTCCACGGGCTCGACGACCGGGCCCGTGCGCACCTTGCCCGTGATCACGTAGATGTGGTGCAGCGTGCCCGGCGAGTGCGGCTCGACGACCGCCGGCTCGCCGGCCGTGCGCTCGATGCGCAGGGACAGGGTGCGCACGTAACCGGAGCCGTACGTCTCGTCGAGCAGGCGCTCCGACCAGCCGCGGGCGTCGCTCCACTCGCCCTCCGTGTGCCGCTGGACGTAGACCGGGGTGCCCCACTCGGTGAGCAGGCGCCGGGCGGGCATGTCGAGGGCCGCGCCCAGCAGGGAGAGCGTCTCCACGGTGGGGTTGCCGGACCCCTGCTCGATCTTCGACAGGGTCTGCTTCGACAGGCCCGAGCGGCGGGCGAGGTCACCCAGGGACATGGCCCGCTCCAGCCGGAAGCGCCGGACGTTGCGGGCCACCAGCTCGTTCTCGCGGGCCAGGGCGTCACTTTTAATGTGCATGTTGTCATTGTTGACGAACCGCCGCCCGGCTCGCATCCTGTGTCACGTAAATGTTTCCACACCGTGTACTCAAATTGACGCGGACCCCTCGAAACTGAGGTGAGCCAACCATGACCTCCCCCGTCGCCAGCACGTCCCGGGACGACCGGGCCGCCGTCGACAAGGCGATCAGTCTCCTCATCGCCTTCGGCGACCGGGCCAGCAGCGGGGTAGGCGTGAGCGAGCTCGCCCGGCGGGCGCAGCTGAGCAAGTCGACCGCGCACCGGGTGCTCGGCATGCTGGAGCGCAACGGGGTCGTGGAGCGGGTCGGCACCGACTACCGGCTCGGCGAACGCCTGCACGACCTGGGGCGCGCGGTGTACGCCCCGGGGTACGAGGGCATCCGCGACGTGCTCCTGCCCTTCCTGACCGACCTGTACGAACTGAGCCGGCAGACCGTCCACCTCTCCGTCCTGCACGGCACCGACGTGGTCTACCTGGCCAAGCTCTACGGTCACCGGCCGGCGCCGGTCCCCTCCCGCATCGGCGGCCGGCTGCCCGCCCACGCCACGGCCGTCGGCAAGGTGCTGCTGGCCTACGACTCCCGCGCGGCGGCCCAGGTGACCTCCACGCCCCTGCAGCGGTTCACCGAGCACACGATCACCGACCCGGACGCGCTCGCCGCCGAACTGGAGCGGATCCGCCGCACCGGCGTGAGCTATGACGACCAGGAGAGCCAGCACGGTCTGAACTGCGTGGCCGTCCCCGTCCTGGGGCACGGCGGCCGCGCGGTCGCGGGACTGTCGGTGGCGGGCCGCGTCGGCGAGTTCGACCCGCGCCGCCTCAGCTCCGACATGCGCCGCATCGCCGCGGCGGCCTCCCGCGCCTGGACGGTCCGCGGCCCTCGCCCCCGCGCCGCCCACCCGACCGGCCTGCGCACCGCCCTGCCGACGGGATGATCCCGCGCGCCGGCACCCGCACCCCGCGGCCCCAGCCATCGACCGACGTGGACCGACGTGGACCGACGTGGACTGACGAAGGCTGACCAGGACTGACGTGCGTACTCCGACTGACGTGCGTACTCCGCCCGGCCGCCGGGGCCGCTTCGCGCCCGGCGGCCGGGCGCTGCGCCGTTTCCGCCGCGTCGGCCGTCCGAGTCCCCCTTGGAACTCCGGCCGGAACTCCATCGGAATCCCGGCCGCTCCGTCCGAAGCCCAGCCCGACGGAACCCCGCCCGAACCCTGCCGGAACCCCCGACGGAACCCAGCCCGAACCCGGCCGGGCGGCGGTCCGCCCGGCCGATGTGACCGGTCTCTCAGTCGGCCGATGCCGTCCGCTACCCGTTCACCGGGCGGAAATCGTCCCGCCAAGTTGACGCCACCACCGGGACAGGACCCCCTGCCATGACCGTTACCGGTCCGCGGGGTCCCCGGAGTCCGTGAAAGCGGCGGTCACCGTGCCGAGTCCGGAGACCGGAGATCTCGGCGCGCACGGTCACGCCGGGGGCGACGACGGCCATCGGGCCGAGCGCCCCCCGAGTTCCGCGCCGAGCACGAAGGTGATCTCCGCCTCCGCCTTCGGCTGCAGCAGACGCGACACGGGCGCCCGCCCGGCGACGCCGGACACGTCCATGTCCGGCGAACAGGACGCCGAAGTCCGCCCCTTCACGCCGAGTTGGCGCCGCACCGCGTACGCGGCCGCGACGTCCTCGCGCCCGAGGAGGTCGCGGACCGGCGCGCAGGGCCGGCGCTCGGCGGCCGCGGCCTCCAGCCGGCGCACGGCCTCCTCGGTCACTCCGGCGTCCGTGGTCGTCAGCTCGCTTCCTGCTGCGCCGTCGCCACCGCGAAGCCCGCGATCCACTCGGGGACGGGCGTGTAGAAGCGCGAGGTCATCCGGTAGGCGCCGGTGGCCGCGAGGGAGGCGAACGCGGCGACCCAGGTACGCACCTCGTGCGCGGAGCCGCCGCCCTCGGCGGCCATCCAGTCCACGGTCCAGGAGTCCACCTCCGGCAGCCGTCCGCGGTCGGCCAGCGTGTCCAGCACCAGGTTGTCCCACTCCGGGCTGAGCGGGATCATCCGCGTGGAGCCCGCCGCGTAGTCCCGGCCGGCCTGGATGACGCGCTCCTCGCCGCGGGCCCGCTGCTCCGGCGTCGGCGGGTGCCCCTCGATGAGGGCGTCGGCGACCCGCGGCGGGGCGCCCTCCAGCACCGGTACCGGCGGGTCGTGGGACAGACCGCCGGAGGCGATGAACAGCACCCGCCGGTCCAGGTCGGCCGCGGCCTCGCCGACGGCCGTGCCCAGGGCGCGGATACGGCTCACCGGGCCGAGCGGGGTGGCGACGCCGTTGACGAAGACGGGCACGACGGGGACCTCGGCGATGCCGCCGAACAGCACCTCCAGCGGCTGGGTGAAGCCGTGGTCGACGGTCATCCGCGCCGACACGGTCAGGTCGACACCCCGGTCCAGCACACCGCGCGCCAGGGCCTGCGCGGCCTTGGCGTCCACGGACAGCGGACCGGCGGACGAGCCGAAGTCGCCGACGGCGTGCGCCTCGGTGGCCAGGCAGAAGGGCGGCATCTCCTTGTAGAAGAAGCCGTTGTAGTGGTCCGGGGCGTACAGGACGACCAGCTCCGGGTCGAACGCGCGGACGAAGGCGCGCGCCTCTTCGACGGCGGCGTCCACGGCCGCGACGACGTCGGGGGCCGGGTCGTTCTTGCCGATGAGGGGGGAGTGGGACAGGCCGACAACGGCGGCGGTCATGACGGTGCTCCTCAGGGGGCCGAGGGGGAGGGGTGGACGACGAGTTTTCCGGTGAGCCGGCCGTCGATCATGAGCTGGAAGCCCTTGTGGATCTCGGCCAGCGGCAGCGTGCGGTCGATGACCGGACGGACGCCGGTGGCGTCCATCATCTTCAGCAGGGCCACCAGCTCGCTGCGCGTGCAGCCGGTGGAACCGAGGACGCGCTGCTGGAGGTAGAAGACGCGGCCCAGGTCGGCGGGCGGGTTCATGCCGCTGGTGGCGCCCGCGATCACCACGGTGCCACCGGGGCGCAGGGACTTCAGCGAGTGCGACCAGGTCGCCTCGCCGACGGTCTCGATCACCACGTCCACGCGCTCCGGCAGCCGTTCGCCGGTCGCTACGGCGGCCCGCGCGCCCCACGACAGCGCCTCGGCCCGCTTCTCCTCGCTGCGGCTGGTGGCGTACACGACGGCGCCCGCGGCCACGGCCAGCCTGATGGCGGCCGAGGCGACACCGCCGCCCGCGCCCTGCACCAGCACCCGGTCGCCGGCCCGGATCCGCGCCTGGGTGAACAGCATCCGGTACGCGGTGCCCCAGGCGACCGGCAGACAGGCGGCCTCGTCGAAGGACAGCCAGGACGGCTTGGGGATCAGGTTGCGGGTGGGGACGGACAGGAACTCCGCGAAGGCGCCGTCGTGCTGTTCCGACAGCAGCGCCCGCCCCGGGTCCAGGGTCTCGTCGCCCATCCCGGCGTCCGGGTCGGCGATGACGGGATACACGAGCACCTCGTTGCCGTCCTCGTCCCAGCCGGCGGCGTCGCAGCCGAGGATGATGGGCAGCCGGTCCGGCGGGTGACCGACGCCGCGCAGCGTCCACAGGTCGTGCATGTTCAGCGAGGAGGCGGCGACCCGGACGACCGACCAGCCGGGCCGGGGCCCGGGCGGGGGAACGTCGCCCAGCACCAGCCCGGCCAGCGGGTCGGTCGCGCTCTGGGATACGGCGGTGGCGGCAAGCATGCGGCCACGCTCCCCCGCGTCACCCACCCCGCGTAAGCGCGCGTGCCGTCCTGCGGAACGACGCATGGCTCACCGCCGGGAGGCTGCTGTTCCCTGGGGCCATGACCTCGACGATCGAACCCCGGGGCGCGGCCACCACGGCCCCGAGCGGCGCCCTGCGGCGCCCGGCAGACCTGGCACGGAACATCGACGTCTCCGGCCTCGTCGACAACGAGGGCGGACTGCTGGACCGCGTCGTCTTCACCGACCAGGACCTGTACAAGCAGGAGCTGCGCCGCGTCTTCGCCCCGAGCTGGCTGTTCCTCGCGCACACCGACCAGTTCCACAAGCCCGGCGACTTCTTCACCACGTACATGGGCGAGGACCCGGTCATCGTCACCCTCGACCGCGAGGGCAGGATCCGCGCCTACCTGAACTCCTGCCGCCACCGCGGCGCCCGCGTCTGCCGCGCCGACGCCGGCACCACCCGCAACTTCACCTGCACCTACCACGGCTGGTCCTTCAACCTGGACGGCGCGCTGGTGAGCGTCCCCAACCAGGACGCCTACGGGGAGTCCTTCGACTCCGGCAAGTGGGGCCTGGTCGAGGTGCCGCACGTGGAGACGTACCACGGCCTGATCTTCGGCACGTGGAACCCCGAGCCGGTGCCGCTGCGCGAGTCGCTCGGCGACATGGCCTGGTACATGGACGCCATGCTCGACCACGACGACCAGGGAACCGTCGTCGTCGGCGGGGTCCACAAGTGGGTCCTGGAGGGCAACTGGAAGCTGGCGGCCGAGCAGTTCGCCACCGACTGGTACCACGTGATCATGAGCCACGCCTCCGCGCTCATGGTCCTCGCGCCCGCCGGCAAGAAGCCCAAGGACGAGGTCGTGCACCGCACCGGCCGCCAGTACTCCGACGCCAACGGCAACGGCGCCGGCTTCCCCGTGCACCCGAAGAACCGCTTCGACGCCCAGACCGTGCACAAGTGGATGGACTACGACGCGCTGCGCGAGCGGCTCGGCGACGCCCGGGTCGAGGGCCCGCTGACCAACGGCCACGCCACGGTCTTCCCCAACTTCTCCTACCTGCCGGTCAACGGCTCCATCCGGGTCTGGCACCCCAAGGGCCCCGACAAGATGGAGGTCTGGGCCTGGACCATCGTCGACAAGTCGATGCCCGAGGAGGTGCGGGAGGCGCAGCGCCTGTACAACCTGCGCACCTTCGGACCCAGCGGCATCTTCGAGCAGGACGACGGCGAGAACTGGAGCGAGGTCCAGGCGATCTCGCACGGCTTCATCACCAACAACGTGGCCCTCAACTACCAGATGGGGATGGGCACCGAGCGTGAGGACGGCCGTTACCCCGGCACCACCAGCGAGCTGTACAGCGACGCGGCGGGCCGCAACTTCTACGGGCGCTGGCGCGAACTGATGAACACCCCCGCCTGGCACGAGAACCGCGACGAGGAGCAGAAATGAGCGACGGCATCCGCGTCGCGGCCCTGGACGACATCCCCCAGGGCGAAGGCATCGCGATCGACAAGTCGGTGACCGGCACGGCCGACAACATCGCCCTGCTGCGCGACACCGACGACAGCGTGTACGCGCTGGACGACACCTGCACCCACGAGACCGCCTCGCTCGCCGAGGGCTGGGTGGAGGACGGGTACGTCGAGTGCCCGCTGCACTCCAGCAAGTTCTGCCTCAAGAGTGGCGAGGTGCAGGGGCTGCCCGCGACCAAGAACGCCTGCCCGCACCGCGTCGAGGTCCGCGACGGCGAGGTCTGGCTCTTCCCGGGAGAGACCCCGTGACCGAACGCGTGGTGATCGCGGGCGGCGGCATCGCCGGCGTCAGCACGGCCGGCGCGCTGCGCGCCGGCGGCTTCGACGGCGACATCACGATCGTCGACCCCGGCGAGTTCCCCTACGACCGGCCGCCGCTGTCGAAGGACTTCCTGCTCGGCGTCAAGAACACCGAGCAGATCGCCCTCCAGCCCCCGCAGTGGTACGACGACCAGCGCGTCCGCCTCGTCAACAGGACCGCCGTCACCGCCCTGCACCCGGCCGAGGGCAAGGTCGAACTCTCGGACGGCACCGTGCTGCCGGCCGACCGGGTCGTCCTCGCCACCGGAGGCGCCGCCGCCCGCCCGCCCATCCCCGGCATCGGCAGCGACCGCGTCCATGTGCTGCGCACCGCCGAGGACGCCGACCGGCTGCGCCCCGCGCTGGCGCCCGGCGCCGGCATCCTGGTCGTCGGCGCCGGCCTGATCGGCGCCGAGGTCGCCTCCACCGCCCTCCGCCTGGGCTGCGAGGTCACCCTGGTCGACCCGGTGGCCGTACCGCTGGCGGTCGCGCTCGGCCCTGACCTGGCCGGCTGGCTGCACGGCCTGCACGCCCGGAACGGGATCACCGCCCTCCAGGCGGGCGTCGAGGCCTTCGCGGACCGCGGCGAGCGCATCGAGGCCCGCCTGGCGGGCGAGTCCGAGGCCCGGTCGTACGACGCCGTCGTCCTCGGCGTCGGCATGGTCCCGCACACCGAACTTGCCGAGCGGGCCGGCCTGGAGGTCGACCGGGGCATCGTGGTCGATGCCGGACAGGTCACCTCCAACCCGGCGGTACTCGCGGTCGGCGACCCCGCCCGCACCCGCCACGACGGTGTCCTGCTGCCCCGCACCGAGCACTGGGAGGCCGCCCGGCACGACGGAGCCCGCGCCGCCGCCACCCTGCTGGGCGCCGCGCCGCCCGCACCGACGGCCCCCTGGTTCTGGACGGACCGGCACGGCCGCCACGTCGAAGCGGTCGGCCACATGGACGCGGCCGAGTCGACCGTCGTCCGCGGCGGCTTCGACGACCCGTCCTTCGCGGTCTTCGGCCTGCGCGACGGATTCGTCGTCGCGGCCGCCGCCGTGGACGACTCCACGGCCGTACGGGCCGCCCGCCGCATGATCGACCGCCGCGTGCCGGTGGACGCCGGGAAGCTGGCCGACCCCGCCGTGAACCTGCGCGCCCTGATGCGCGGCTGACGCGCCGCACCGAGTGGAGAAGGGACCGAACGACACCGTGAGCACCGCAACCCCCGAGCAGACCGGGTCGCGTGCCGGGAGGCGCGCCGACCGCGACACGCACTTCGAGGTCGAGCAGTTCTACTACGAGGAGGCCGCCCTCCTCGACGACGGCCGCTACGCCGACTGGCTCGGCCTGCTCGCCGAGGACCTCGAGTACTGGGCGCCCACCCGCACCAACCGGCTCCGGCGCCAGCAGTCGCTGTCGGTGTCCCCGCGCGGCGGCACGGCCTTCTACGACGAGACCAAGGACAGCCTGGCCTGGCGCATCCGCCGGTTCGACTCGGGCATGGCCTGGTCCGAGGACCCGCCGTCGCGCACCCGCCACCTGGTGACGAACGTGATGGTCCAGCACGTCGACCCGGCCGAGCACCCCCACTTCACCGAGGACGACCTTCAGGTGCGCTCCGCGTTCCTGGTCTACCGCAACCGTCTGGAGCGCGAGGAGAACGTCTTCGCCGGCAGCCGCACCGACGTGCTGCGCCGGGTCGGGGACGGCCTGCGGGTGGCGCGCCGGACGATCCTGCTCGACCAGAACATCCTGCAGGCGAAGAACATCTCCACGTTCTTCTGAGCCACCCCCGCCGCCGCCCCCGCCCCGCTCCCGCCCTCCTCCGAATCCCCTGAATCCTCCGATGGGAAATGTCGTGACCGACCTCGAACTCAAGCACCACCGCGTGGCGACCTCGCTGGGCGAGATCGCCGTGGCCGAGACCGGTGAAGGCCCGGTGCTGGTGATGCTGCACGGCGGCGGACCGGGAGCGTCCGGCGTCAGCAACTACCACCAGAACCTCCCCGCGCTGGCCCGGCACTTCCGCGTCGTCCTGCCCGACCAGCCCGGCTTCGGCGCCAGCTACCGCCCGACCGAGGAGGACCTGGCCGAACGGTCGATCACGCAGATCACCGTCGACGCCCTGTACCAGGCCCTCGACTCCCTCGGTATCGACACCTTCCACCTCCTCGGCAACAGCCTCGGCGGCGCGGCCGCGATCGCCATGGCGCAGCAGCGCCCGGAGCGCGTCACGCGCCTGGTGCTGATGGCCCCCGGCGGCGGCTGGCTGCCCTTCGGCCCCACCCCCACCGAGGGGCAGAAGGAGATGTTCCGCTACTACAACGGCGGCGGGCCCAGCGAGAAGAAGATGGCCGCGTTCATCCGCACCATGGTCTTCGACCACAAGCAGTTCGGCGAGGACGTGGTGCGCGCCCGCTACGAGGCGTCCCTCGACGACAGCCACATCGCCTTCTATCACCTCTACAACGCGGCCTTCGCCAAGCGCGGCGGCATGGACCCGCTGTGGCGCGACCTGCACAAGATCAAGGCGCCCACGCTGCTGCTGTGGGGCCGCGACGACCGCACCATCACCCTCGACGGCGCCCAGCTCATGCTGAAGCAGATCCGCGACGTGCAACTGCACGTCTTCGGCCGCTGCGGCCACTGGGTGCAGCTGGAGCGGCAGCGGGAGTTCGAGGAACTGGTCACCGGCTTCCTGGCGGAGCAGCGATGAGCGGCGGCTGGCTGGACGGGTACGCCGTCCTGATCACCGGCGGCGGTTCCGGTATCGGCCGCGCCGTCGCCGAGCGCTTCCTTGACGAGGGGGCGTCCGTCACGGTCCTCGGCCGGGACGCCGACCAGCTCGACGACGTCGTACGCGGCGCCGCCGACCCGTCCCGCGTCCACCCGGTCACCGCCGACGTGCGCGACTCCGACGCGCTGCACCGGGCCGTGGCCGAGACGGTCGACCGGTTCGGCAAGCTGGACACGCTCGTCGCCAACGCCGGAGTGTGGGACTACCAGCGCCAGCTGACCAGGCTCGGCGCCAAGGAGCTCGACACGGCGTTCGACGAGATCTTCTCCATCAACGTCAAGGGCTACCTGCTGGCCGCCGAGGCGGCCTGGCCGGAGCTGGTCAAGACCCGCGGCAGCATCGTCATGACGCTGTCCAACGCCTCCTTCTACGTCAACGGCGGCGGGCCCCTGTACACCGCCAGCAAGCACGCGTGCCTGGGCCTGATGCGGGAACTCGCCTACGAGCTGGCCCCCAAGGTGCGCGTCAACGGCGTCGCCTGCGGGGGCATGAACACCGACCTGCGCGGCCCGGAGTCCTTGTCCCTGGACGGGCGTTCGATCGGCGCGTCCTTCGCCAAGCGCGGCCCCGACACCCCGCCCCCGCCCATTCCGCTGCACGACTCCAGCACGGACCCGCGGGACTTCACCGGCCCGTACGTGCTGCTCGCGGCGCGCGACCAGAGCGGCCCCATCACCGGCCACGCGATCTCCGTCGACGGCGGTATCGGCGTCCGCGGATTCGCCGCCGCGGCCGGCGGCGACCACCTGTGACGGCCCCGGCCGCCCGGACGAGCGGCTGACGGCCCACCCCGGCGGACGCGTCCCCGCACGACGCGTCCCGCCGATCCCCGTCGACGCGATCCCCGTCGACATGACCTGCCGACCCCTGACCTGCTGACCCCTCGATCCCCTGATGACCCGATGCCGTCGAGGCCCCGACGATCCTCCGACTCGACGAAGCTCAACCAGGAGCCGACCGTGACCAGACCCCACCCCCGCAACTCCGGCCTGCGGGTCGACCTCAACCCGGCCGCCGCGGTCGCCCGCAACGCACGCCACCAGGGCGACAGCGTGGTCGTCCGCTACGCGGGGGGAGACCTCACCTACGCCGAACTCGACGACCGGGCGGCGCGCCTGGCGAGCGTGCTGGCCTCCGGCGGCGTCGGGGAGGGCGACCGCGTCGCCTACCTCGGGCTCAACAGCACGTCGTTCCTCGTCACGATGCTGGCCGTCTTCCGGATCGGCGCCGTGTACGTCCCGGTCAACTTCCGGCTCGCCGAGCCGGAGCTGGAGCGCGTCCTGGCCAAGAGCGGGGCCCGGGTCGTGGTCTGCGAGGAGGGCCACCGCGCCGGCGTCGAAGCCGTGCGCGAGGCGACCGGGCTGACGCGTTTCCTGCTGATCGACGACGACTCCGAGGTCCCGGCCGGCGAGGCGGAGGGCTGGGAGCCGTGGTCCCCGCTGATCGAGGCCGCGCCGCCGAGCACCGTGCTGGTGCCGAAGGGCGCCGACGACCCGGCGATCCTGATGTTCACCTCCGGCACCACGGGAACCCCCAAGGGCGTCGTCCTCACCCACGGCAACGCCTGGTGGAACTCCGTCAACGTCGAGATGCGGCTGGACACCCGGCGCGGCGACGTCACCTACGCCGCCGCCCCGCTGTTCCACATCGGCGCCCTGAACAGCTTCGTGCTGCGCACCCTGGTACGCGGCGGCACCGTCGTCGTGCGGCGCGCCTTCGACCCGGAGCAGTGCCTGGACGACCTGGTCACCCACCGCGTCAACTCCATGTTCGGCGTCCCGCAGATGTTCACCGCGCTGGCCCGCGTCCCCGGCGCGTTCGACCGGGACCTCAGCGAGCTGCGCGCCGTGGTCGTCGCGGGCGCGCCGGTTCCCCCCTCGCTGGTCCAGCAGTACGCCGACCACGGCATCTCGCTCCAGCAGGCCTGGGGCCTGACGGAGACCGCGCCGTTCGCCACCCACCTGCCGGCCGAGCACACCCTCGACAAGCTGGGCTCCGCGGGCATCCCCATGCCCTACACCGAGGTGCGGGTCGTCGACAGCGTCACCAACGAGCCGGTCAAGCCCTTCGAACCCGGCGAGGTCGTGGTCCGCGGCCCCAACGTCACCGCCGGCTACTGGAACGACCCCGACGCCACCCGCGCCGCCTTCGACGACGAGGGCTGGTTCCACTCCGGCGACATCGGCTACCTCGACGAGGACGACTACCTCTTCATCGTCGACCGGCTCAAGGACATGATCATCAGCGGCGGCGAGAACGTCTACCCGGCGGAGGTGGAGCGCGTCGTGTCGTCCATGCCGGGCGTCGTGGACGTCGCCGTGGTCGGGGTCGCCGACGACCAGTGGGGCGAGGCGGTCGCCGCGGTGATCACCGTCGCCGGGGACACCTCGATCACCCTGGAGGACATCCGCGCCTACGCGGGCGACCAGCTGGCCCGCTACAAGCTGCCCAGGCGTCTCAAGCTCGTTCCCGCGGTGCCCAGGAACGCCTCCGGCAAGCTCGACAAGACCGTCATCCGACGTCTGGCGACCGAGGAGAACTGACATGATCACGGTGCCCGCGCTTCCCGCAGGACCGGCGCTCGGGGAGGGCTGGGAGGTGTTGCGGGAGTCCCGCAGACGCCACTCGGCCGACCTCCTGGTGGCCGGCGAAGGCGTGCGCGTCGAGGTACGGCTGGAGCGCTGCGCCGCGGGACGGCTGCGCGACAGCTACCCCGTCAGCGCGCACGACGTGGAGGTGCGGGTCGGCGACGACTGCCCCCGCGCGCTGCTGCCCGGCCTGCTGCGTGTCCTCGCGGACGCCGTGCTGCGCGCGGACCCGGAGTGCCGCCGTGTCGTGCACGGCGTGCCCGCGGGCGACCAGGCCGCGCGCACGGCGGCCGAGGCGGCGGGGTTCCGGTACGTCGTCGACGTCGACCTCGGACGGCAGGAGCTCGGCCTCCTGGTCACCGAGCCGGACTGGGTCACCGGCACGGACATCGACCTGGACCGCGTACCGGGCGCCTGACCGCCCGCCGGCGGAACGGGGCGACAGCCCCTGTTCCGCCGGGTCGGCTGTTCCGCCGGGTCGGCTGTTCCGCCGGGTCGGCTGTTCCGCCGGGTCGGCTGTTCCGCCGGGTCGGCTGTTCCGCCGGGTCGGCTGGTCGCCGGGCCCGGGCCTCACCGCCGGTTCGCGCGGCGGCGTGCCACCAGCACGGCGCCCGCGCCGACCGCCACGGCCCCGGCGGCCGCGCCGGCCAGGGGCAGCGCCGAACCCGCACCGGTGCTCGCCAGACCGCCGCCCTGGGCGCCGCCCACCGAAGAGCTGCCCGTGCCGGAGCCGCCGGAGGATCCCGTCGAGCCGGTGGAGCCGGACGAGCCCGTGGACCCGGTGGACCCGGAGCCGCCGGTGGAACCACCCGTGGAACCATCCGTGGAGCCACCCGTGGAGCCGCCGGTGGAACCACCTGTGCTGCCGCCCCCGCTGACGTCGAGCGTGATGCCGGCCGAGTCGTCGGCCTTGTTCTTGTCGAACGGCCGGGCCGCGCCGGCGAGTTTCACCGATCCCTCGGCCCCGGGCACCGCCTTGTCGATCCGCAGCCTGAAGGCGTACGTCTCGCCGTCGCCCTCGTCGACCCAGGACTGCGCGGTGCCGCAGCTGTACGTGCCGGCCCGTACCTTGTCGCAGAAGCCGGGGGTCTTCGTCACCGTCGTGCCGGCGGGCATCGTGACGCGCACCTCGGTCGCGGGCGTGCCCAGGTCCCGCAGCACCCAGCCCGGACCGTCGTTGGTGAACTTCACCTCCAGGGCCACCGTCTCCCCGACCCGCCCCGTCAGCTTCGCCCCCGTCACCCGGAAGTCCGCCGTGTTCACCGAGGTCACCTTCACGTCGGCCGCGTCCCAGTCGGCGTGCTCCGCCGAGCCGCCCGGCGCCGGCGTGGCGTCCGGCCGCTCGGTCAGCCGTACCGCCGGGCCGGTCCCGGGCACGGGCGCGGCGGCGCCGTCCCCGGGAGCGGGGTCGTCGGCGGCGACGACGACGCGGAGGTCGTCGTACAGCGCGTGGCCGAGCACCTTCAGGGTCAGCGCCTTCTCGGGCGCGTAGACGGTGCCGGGCTCCACCCGCTGGTCGAACTCGCACACCGCGACCGACTTGCTCGGCGCCTCGTCGAAGGAGGAGACCTCGTAGCGGAGGCAGTTGGAGGGCAGCTCGGTGTGGCTCAGCCCGCGGGTGACGGAGTACGACAGGTAGACCTTCTCCAGCGCCTCGGCGCCCGTGTTCGTGAAACTCGCGGGCACCGGCACGGTGTCGCCCGGCCGTACCCCGTCGATCGGGGCGATCCCGTCCAGCACCAGGCCGGGCGCGGGATCGTCGGCGACGGCGGGTCCTGCGGTCAGCGCGACGAGGGCGACCGCCCCCATCGCTCCCGTGCACCGGCGGAGCGTGCGGCGGCCGGAGGCGGAACGGAACATGGGGTCCCCTGGTGAAGCGTCGGCGGCGGTCGGAGGAACCGCGGGCGAACCGCGGTCCCGTCCATGAGACCCCCGCCGGGCCCCAACGGTTGTACAGCGCCTCAGAGTTGGGGCCGCGCGGCGGGCCCCGGCGAGACCGTGACGTCGGCCGGGGACAGCGCCGTGCGCTCGTCGGCGCACTCCACGACCACGCGCACGGGGGCGCCGCAGTCGTCGTGCCTGATGTCCAGCACCGGCCCCTCCGGGTTCGCCACGTGCGTCTCGCCCCACTGCCGCAGGGCGACCAGGACGGGCCACAGGTCGCGGCCCTTGGCGGTCAGCCGGTACTCGTGCCGGGTGCGGCTGCCGCGCTCCTGGTAGGGCGCGGTCCGGAGGATCCCGGCCGCGACCAGCTTGCGCAGCCGGGCGGA
Source organism: Streptomyces sp. NPDC031340 (assembly GCF_055569945.1). NCBI lineage: Bacteria > Bacillati > Actinomycetota > Actinomycetes > Kitasatosporales > Streptomycetaceae > Streptomyces > Streptomyces sp. NPDC031340. The sequence goes on along the minus strand of NZ_JBVIIE010000005.1, from coordinate 78,364 downwards.
GAGGACCGCGTCGGAGAGCCCGACATGGCGCCGGAAGTCGTCGAAGCGGCGGACCCCGTTGAACGCGTCGCGCAGGATGAGCAGGGTCCACTTCTCGCCGATCAGGTCGAGCGTGCGCTGAACCGTGCAGTTCTCCGTGCTCATCTCCAGCCACTCCATGGCAGTCATCGTAGGCAGGCGGCCTGGCTTTGTCATTGACAGCCAGCTCCGGGCGGGGCTAGCTTCGTCGAACAGAGTCAGGTATCAGGGGAAGGCAAGGGCGGAGACATGGAGCGGTCTCGTACGTACGACTGGCAGGACCCGGCGGTCACGGCGGCCGCCGTGGGCCGGGCCTCGGGCCTGGAGTTCCTGCGGGACATCCTCGCCGGGCGGCTGCCCGCGCCGCCGGTCGCCGCCACCCTGGGCATGGCCCTCGAAGAGGTGGACCACGGGCACGCGGTGTTCTCCCTGGTGCCGGGCGAGGAGCACTACAACCCCATCGGCAGCGTCCACGGCGGGATGTACGCGACGATGCTCGACTCGGCGGCCGGCTGCGCCGTGCAGTCCACCCTCCCGCCGGGCACCGGGTACACCTCGGTCGACATCGCGGTGAAGTTCCTGCGCCCGGTCACCGTCGACACCGGCAAGGTGCGCGCCGTCGGCAGCGTCCTCAGCGGCGGCCGGCGCACGGCACTCGCCGAGGCGCGCCTGCTCGACGGATCGGACCGCCTGCTCGCGCACGCCACCAGCACCTGCATGCTCTTCCCGCTGCCCACGCCCTGACGTCGTCGGGCGAGCCCGCCGGGCCGGTCGTGATAGAAGCGGACCATGAGCAACTCCCGCCCCGCATCCCGTGCGACCGGTGTCCGATGACCGCCGGCATCGACACCCCCGACCGCCGCGGCCGCACCGGCCTCGACCGGACCGGCCGCGACCTGACCGGCAACCCGCGCGTGAAGGTGCGGGACGTGAAACTGCTGTCCAGCCACTGGTACGTGGAGCGCACCACCACCTTCGACTTCCGGCGCGCCGACGGCACCTGGATCACCCAGGAGCGCGAGACCCACGACCGCGGCAACGGCGCCACCATGCTGCTGTACGACGCCGAACGCGAAACCGTGCTGCTCACCCGGCAGTTCCGGTTCCCGGTGTACGTCAACGGACACCCCGACGGCATGCTGATCGAGACCCCGGGCGGTCTCCTCGACGACGAGGACGAGCACCCCGAACTCGCCGTCCGACGCGAGGTGGTGGAGGAGACCGGGCACACCATCGGCGAGGTCCGGCACGTCTTCGACGTCTACATGAGCCCCGGCTCGGTCACCGAGCGCGTCAGCTTCTACGCCGCCGCCTACGGCCCCGCCACCCGCACCCACCGGGGCGGCGGCCTCGACGAGGAGGGCGAGGACATCGAGATCGTCGAACTTCCCTTCCGCCGGGCCCTGGAGATGATCCGTACCGGCGAGATCAACGACGCCAAGACCATCATGCTGCTCCAATGGGCCGCGCTGGAGGGCCCGTTCAGCAAGTGACCGCGAAGCGGCTTGACTTCGCGTGCACTTCAAGCTGAAGACTCCCCCGCGTGCCCGGAGCCCCGGGCACGTACGGGAGGGAACACCATGAGGTACCGCACCATCGGAACCGACCCGCGCACCCGCCGCGAGGTGAGCGTCCTCGCGCTCGGCGCGATGCTGTTCGGGTCCCGGACGGACGAGCAGACGTCCTTCGCCGTGCTCGACCGGTACGTCGAGGCCGGCGGGAACTTCATCGACACGTCCGACAACTACGCCTTCTGGACCGACGGCAGCCAGGGCGGCCACAGCGAGGAACTTCTCGGCCGGTGGCGGCGCAGCCGCGGCGTCGGCGACGAGATCGTCATCGCCACCAAGCTCGGCGCCCGCCCCCTCGCCCCCGGCACCGGCTACGTCGACAACCCCGAGGGCCTGTCCGCCAAGGTGATCCGCGAGGCCGCCGAGCGCAGCCGCGAACGCCTCGGCGTGGACCGGCTGGACCTGCTCTACGCCCACATCGAGGACACCACCGTCCCGCTGCGCGAGACCGTCGAGGGCTTCGCGGAACTGGTCGCCGAGGGCACCGTCGGCCTCCTCGGCGTCAGCAACCACGCCGTGTGGCGCGTCGAACGGGCCCGCGCGCTGGCCGCCGCGGCCGGACTGCCCGGCTACGAGGTGCTCCAGTACGAGCACAGCTACCTGCGGCCCCGCACCGACGTGCCCGGCGACCTCTTCCCCGACGGCAGCCTCGGCGCGGTGGGCCCGGAGACGCTGAGCTACCTGCGGGCCGAGCCCGCGCTGACCCTGGTCGCCTACTCGCCCCTCCTCAAGGGCAGCTACGTCCGCCCGGACCGGCTGCCGCCCGAGTACGACCACCCCGGCACCCCGGCCCGCCTCGCGGCCCTGCGGGAGGTGGCCCGGGAAACCGGGGCGACCCCCAACCAGGTCGTGCTGGCCTGGCAGACGGGCGGCGACCTGCCGATCGTCCCGCTGGCCGGCGCGTCCTCCGTGACCCAGCTGGAGGAGAACCTGGCCGCCGTCGACCTGGAACTGACCGCGGACCAGCGAGCCAGACTCGACGTGGCGCACTGACCGCGACGCGCGGCAGGCGGGCCAGGCTCGACACGGCGCACTCACCGCGACGCGGCGGGCATCCATGCGTTGCCGCATGTGACGGGCGAGGCGGGGGCCTGCCGGGCCCCGCCGTCCGGCACCATCGGTGCGTACCGTTCGCCCTCACCAGGGAGTCCCCGATGGCCCGTTCCGAAGCCCGCGTCCGCACCGACCGTCCGCACCGCTACGCCAAACAGCTCGCCTCCCACCTGGGCCGGCGCGCCACCACGAGCTGGGACGAGGAGACGGGCGTGGGCAGCCTGGTCTTCCAGGACGGCACCGGCTCCCTCACCGCGGCCGACGACGCGCTGCTGCTGGCGGTGGAGGCCGACGCCGAGCACCTCGCCCGGCTGGAGGACGTCGTCGGCCGTCACCTCGTCCGCTTCGGCGCCAAGGACGAACTGGTCGTCGAATGGCACCGCGACACCGGCGAGGCCGGCACCACCCAGCGCAAGGCGGAGGACACCGCCTGACCGTCAGAGCGCGCAGCCCACGTGGGCCAGCGCCTGCTTCAGCAGCACCCCCTGGCCGCCCGGCATCTCGCTCTGCACCGCCGGCGACAGGGCCTCCTGCGGGCTGAACCAGACCAGGTCCAGAGCGTCCTGGCGCGGCCGGCAGTCGCCGGTGACCGGGACGACGTAGGCCAGCGACACCGCGTGCTGGCGCGGGTCGTGGTAGGGCGTGACGCCCTGCGTCGGGAAGTACTCCGCGACCGTGAAGGGCTGCAGCGAGGCCGGGACGCGGGGCAGCGCCACCGGCCCGAGGTCCTTCTCCAGATGGCGCAGCAGGGCGTCCCGGACGCGTTCGTGGTGCAGTACCCGGCCGGAGACCACGGTCCGGCTGACCGTGCCGTCCGGTCCGATCCGCAGCAGGAGGCCGACGCTGGTGACTTCGCCGCTGTCGTCGACGCGTACGGGCACGGCCTCGACGTACAGGATCGGCATGCGGGCGCGCGCCATCTCGAGGTCGTCGGGGCTCAGCCAGCCCGGCGTGGTGTCGGTCATATCAGACATTGCTTGATCATACTTTCAGGACGGGTCGGACAGACGGTAGATCCGGCGGGCATTGTCCGCTGCCGCCCACCGGGCGATCCGCAGCGCGTCGGGCAGGCTCAGCTCATCGGCGTCCACCCGGTCCTGCAGCAGACCCGCGAGCCCCCGGCGGAAGGCCAGCGCGCCCAGCCAGTAGAACTCGGCCAGACCGCAGGCGTCGGAGCTGTACAGCAGCTTGCGGAACGGGGTGATCTCCAGGGCCTCCTCCAGGACCGCCCGGGCCCGGACGGGGCCGACGTGGTGCAGGGTGAGGCCGACGTCCAGGTACACCTGCTCGAACACCGCCGAGAGGTAGCCGGCCTGGCGCTGGTAGGGCCAGCAGTGCAGCAGCAGCACCGGGACCGTGCCGGCGGTCAGGTGCAGCCAGTCGGTGAGGTGGGTGGGGTCGGCCCGGTGCATGCGGAGGTCGTTGTCACCGAAGCCGGTGTGCAGTTGCAGCGGCAGCCCCAGGTCGACCGCGGTCCACAGCAGGTGCCGGGTCAGGACCGGATCGGCCAGCCGGCCGCCGCGCGCCAGCCAACGCCCCGCCGCCCGCGTGACCTCCGCGTCCGCCGGGCGGGCCGGGTCCAGGTCGAACCCGGTGCGGTAGGCGGCCACCGACTTCACCGCGACCACGCCCGGCCGCCGCACGGCCTCCCGCGCGGCCGCGACGAACGCGGCGCCGTACTCACCGGGCTCGACGCCCCGCGCCGCCACCGCCTCGGCGACGTTCTCCAGCCGCACCACCTCGTAGGCCCGCCCGCCGCAGGCCGCCGCGAGCTGCGCGGGCGTGGTCAGGCGGTCCGCGGCGAACCCGGTGTCGACGCAGAACACGTCCGTCCCTGCGGCGGTCAGGAAACGCCGGCCGACCTCGGGCGCGCCCAGTTCGCCCCGCCGGGCCAGGTACGCGTCGGCCGGGGCGTGCGGCGGCAGATCCAGCAGGGGAGCGCAGTGGCGGCGCACGGCCACCCCCACGGGGCTGTCGAACGGGGAGACGCCGGGCCACACCCCGCCCTCGGTCAGCAGCGGCTCGAACTCCTCGCGGGACAGGTCGGCGGCGACCACGCCGTGGCAGTGGTGATCCGTCAACGCCAACGCGTCCAGCGCCTCCCGCACCGCGCCCACGTCAGTACTTCCAGCGGTAGGCCGCCGCCACGCCGTCGTCGTCCAGCCCGTCGGCCGCCGCGATCTCGCCCTCCCGTACGGCGATCACGGCGTCCGCGAGGACCGGGCCCAGGGCGGCGCGCACCACCTCGTCCTCGCGGAACTCCGCGACCGACTCGGCGAGCGAGGCGGGCAGTCGGCGCACACCGCGGGCCGCCGCCTCCGCGGCGGCCAGCCGGACCGGATCGCCGGTGACCTCGTCGGGCAGGGCGGCGGACGACGTCAGGCCGTCCAGGCCTGCCGCGATCACGCAGGCCAGCGCGAGGTAGGGGTTGGCGGCCAGGTCGACCGGCTTCACCTCCAGGTTCGCCGCCCGCTCACGCTGCCCGGTGGTGCCGGTGACGATCCGCACCGCCGCCTCGCGGGTCTCGCGGCCCCAGACGGTGAACACCCCCGCCCATTGCGAGGGCCTCAGCCGCAGGTAGCTGGCGGGACTGGGCGCGGTGACGGCCAGCAGGGCCGGCAGCCTGGCCAGCACCCCGGCGGTGAAGGACTCGGCCTCGGCCGTCATGCCGTAGCGGCGCCCGCCCCCGCTGTGCAGGTTGACGCCGTCGCGCCAGGCGGAGAGGTGGATGTGGCCGCCGTTGCCGACGCCCTGCCCCAGGACGGCCGGGGAGAAGGAGACGACGAGACCGTGCCGGCGGGCCACCGCCCGGATCGTCTGCCGCACCAGCACACTGCGGTCGGCCGCCGCGACCGGATCGAGCGCGCCCACCGAGACCTCGAACTGTCCGGCCGCGTACTCGGGGTGCAACTGCTCCACGTCCACGCCCTGCGCCGCGAGCGCCGCCAGCAGGTCGGCCGCGTAGTCGCTCGACTCGACCTGACGCACGGCGCCGTACGCCGGACCCGTGACCGCCGGCACGAACGCCCCGCCGGGCCGGTCTCCCCGTCCGACGGCCCACTCGATCTCGATGGCGGCCTTGAAGGTGACGCCGTGCCGCTCGGCGGCGCCGGCGACGATCCGGCGCAGCGCCGTGCGGCCGCAACCGGGATGCGGCTCGCCCTCCTGGGTGATCCGGTCGACCGGCGCCCACGCCCAGCCGGGCTGCGCCGCCAGGACGGTGAGCCGGTCGAGGTCCGGGTACAGCCGCAGATCCCCGTCCGGGGAGCCGAGGACGTCGGTGGTGACGATGGAGTCGTCCGCCAGGAACGTGTCGAACACCGGGGACATGCCGACGCCCCAGGCCGCGGCGGCGGCCAGCTTCGCCGTGGGGACCGTCTTGATCCGGCCGATGCCGGCGGTGTCGACGTAGGACAGCACGACACCGTGCACTCCCCGGCCGGTCAGCTCGGCGCTCAGGGCGGTGGCCCGCTCGACGTCACCGGGGCGCCCTCCGGGGACGGGGTCGGCAAGAGTGGTCATGCGTCCTCCTCGACGGGCTCGGCCGGACCGGCGTCGTGCGTCAGGGTTTCACGGCCACCGCTCCGTACTGCGGTACGACGACGGGGGAGTCGGGCTCGGCGCGCCACCGTGAGCACGACACCAGCCCCGGGTCGAGCAGCCGCAGTCCCTCGAAGAACGCGGCGATGTCCGCGCCGCTGCGGGCGGTGATCGGGGGAGTGGCGTTCTCGTTCCAGAACTTCATCGCCGCGACCTGGCCCTCGCCGCCGACCTCGGGATCGGAGGTGGGGTGGGTGAGGACCAGGAAGCTGCCGGAGGGGACGGCGGCCATGATCCGCCGCACGATGTCCCGCGCCGCGTCCTCGTCGAGCACGAAGTTGAGGATGCCGAGCATCATGACCGCGACGGGACGGGTGAAGTCCAGGGTGGCGGCGGCGTGTTGGAGGATGGCGTCCGGGTCGCGCACGTCGGCGTCGATGTAGTCGGTGCCGCCCTCCCGGCTGCCGGTGAGCAGGGTGCGGGCGTGGGCGAGCACGATGGGGTCGTTGTCGACGTAGACGATCCGTGACTCCGGCGCGATCCGCTGGGCGATCTCGTGGGTGTTGTCGGCCGTCGGCAGCCCGGTGCCGATGTCCAGGAACTGCCGCACCCCGCTGTCCCCGGCGAGGAACCGCACGGTCCGGCCCAGGAACCAGCGGTCCGCGCGGGCGATGTCCCGGATGACCGGGATCATCCCGGCGACCTGCTCGCCGACCTGCCGGTCGACCTCGTAGTTGTCCTTGCCGCCGATCCAGTAGTTCCACACCCGCGCGTTGTGCGCCACACCGGTGTTCAGCCTGGCCGACCTGCCCGACGGGGTGTGGCTGTCCGTCACGTTCTCGCTCCTTCTCGCGCCGCTCTCGCCGTCGCCGTCATTGTGCCGTGACGGTGATCAGCCTGTCCCGGGATTCGCCACGGTCACCTGTCCGCCCTCCTTGCTACCGGTGAGTACCCCGCGATCCGGCCCGCCCGGACGCTGGGACAGGGTCCCCCCGATTCGCGGTCGGTGTGGAAGGGGGCGGCGGACGGACATGGACATCCACCTGGTCGACGACGGGGACGGAGCGACCGCCTCCGCGGCGGAGGAGGCCGCGCCGCCCGCCTCCGCGGCGCCCGCCTCCGCGGCGCCTGCGGCCTCCGGGGCGCTTGCGGTGCCCGCCGAGGGCGGTCAGGCGGCCAGGCGGCGGTCGTCGCTGTGGCGGTACCTGGCCGGACTGATCCGCCCGGGCGGCTGACCTGGGCCGCGGAGCCCTCGCATAGGGTGAGGAGACCGACGCCGTCCCCTACCGGAAGCAGGTCATGTCCTCCGTCCCCTCGCCCCTCCTCGGCGCGCCCGGCCCCCGCGCCGGCGCCGGCGCCGCCGGCATCCGGCTGGTCGTCACCGACATGGACGGCACGCTGCTGGACGACGCCAAGCGGATCCCGCCCGGGCTGTGGGACACCCTGACCGAACTGCGCCGGCGCGGAGTGGTGTTCAGCCCGGCGAGCGGCCGCCAGTACGCCACCCTGGCGCGGGACTTCGCCGACGTCGCCGAGGGCATGGTGTTCATCGCGGAGAACGGCGCGCACGTGGTGCGGGACGGCGTGGAACTGAGCTCCGACCCGCTGGACCCCGGCGTCGCCGCCCGCGTTGTGCACGCCGTACGGCGGCTGGCGGCGCGGGGCGTGGACGTGGGCGCCGTCGTCTGCGGAAAGCGGTCCGCCTACGTCGAGCGCGCCGACGAGGCGTTCCTTGCCGAGGTGCGCAGGTACTACGTCGAGCACCGCGTCGTCGAGGACGCCACGGAGGTCGGCGACGACGTCGTCAAGGTGGCCCTCTTCGACTTCGGCGCGGCCGCCCGGAACACCGCCCCGGCGCTGGCGGACCTCGCCGCGACCCACCGGGTCGTCGTCTCCGGCGAGCACTGGGTCGACGTGATGAACCGCACCGCCGACAAGGGCACCGCGGTGCGCCGGCTCCAGCGGGAGCTGGGCATCACACCGGCGCAGACCATGGTGTTCGGCGACTACCTCAACGACCTGGGGATGCTGGACGCCGCCGAGTGGTCCTTCGCGGTGGCGGGCGCCCACCCGGACGTCGTCGCGCGCGCCCGCCACCTGGCCCCCTCCAACAACGACAACGGCGTCCTGCGCACCATCACGCGCGTCCTGGACCTGCCCGTGCGGCTCTGATCCGCCGACGCCGGGTTCCCGGGCGGCGTCGGCGTCGGGCGGCACCGGCGGCAGGCCGGCGCCAGCGTCTCACCTGGCACTTGTGTCTCACGCGGCGCGCGTCTCATCTGGCGCAGGCGTCTCATGCGGCGCGCGTCTCAGTGGCGCAGGCGTCTCATGGGGCGCCGGTGTCTCACGCGGCGCGGCGGAGACTGTCCTCGGCCACTTCCTTGTCCAGCGCCGCCCGCACCAGCCCGGCCGCCAGCGCGGCCGGCCGGACGTCACCGGCCAGCTCCACCAGCCGGCCGGGGTCGGCCGGCAGCCCGAGCCGCTCCGCCCCGGCCAGCGCTTTGCGGTCCAGGTACGGCGCGGTCTCCGGCCACACGTCCTGGACCTCGCGCAGGAAGATGTCCGCGCCCGTGGGCCCCATGCCGGGGACCTTCTGGAGCAGTCGGCGCAGTCCGGCGACCTCGCCGTGCGCCTCCTCGCGCATCCGGCGCAGATCGCCGCCCCACCGCTCGATCAACAGCTCCGCCCCGTCGCCGAGTTGGGTGGCCGTCCGCTCGTCGTAGCGCCGGTAGCCGCCCCGGCCCAGCGCGTCGACGCGCTCCTGCCAGTCGGCCTCCGCCATCCGGCGCGGGTCGCGCAGCCCGGCCCGGTGCAGCTCACGGGCGGTGGCGACGGCGACGGAGGCGCGGATGCGCGCGCTGAGCAGGACCGCGAGGACCAGCAGCCGGTACAGCGGCTGCGGGGTGTCCTTCAGGGTGATGCCCGCCTCCTCGGCGAGCGTCGTCCCGTGGGCGCGGACGAGCTCCCGTACGACGTTCTGCTGCGCGGTCATGGCTTCAGCGGGTCGTGGCCCAGCGTCATCAGCCGGTTTCGGCCGCGGGTGTCCTCGGCGTGGGGCTCGTTCTCGAGGTCCGTCCCCGACGTCACCGTGTCGACGACCTTCCGCATCACCGCGAGATCGTGCTCGGTGAGGTCGGTGCGCCGCTTCTGCAGGATCGCCAGGACGTGCCGCCCGGTGTCGGTGCCCGCCCGGTCCGGCAGCGGTTCCGTGTCCTCCGCGGCGTCGCGGACCCGCAGCCAGGCGGCGAGCTCCTGCGAGGTCATGTTCACCACGCGGTGGAAGTCCTCCCACAGCGCGTCGAGTTCGAGGGCGTCGGTCATCGGGTGCCCCTCCCGTGGGCGTGGGTCGTACGCGTTCGAGGGCCGTTGTGGTTGCCGGTCGCCGTTGCGCTTCCGGCCCGGACCGCGGTCAGTCGCCGCGCGGCACGTTCTCCGCGGCGAACATCCAGCGCTGCTTCTCCAGGTCGGCGGTGACGGTGATCAGCAGGTCCTGGGTGACCAGGTCGGCCTTCTCGGTCGCGTCGATGCGCTCGCGCAGCCGTCCGATCGCGGTCTCCAGCGAGTCCACCATCAGCTGGACGACGTCGGAGTCCCGCAGCCAGCCCGGCGCCGGCACGGGAAGGCCGAGGTCCTTGGCCACGGTCTCCGGCCGGCCGTCCGGCGGCGCGCCGAGCGCCGCGGCCCGCTCCGCCACCGTGTCGGCGTGGGCGCGTGCCGTGGCGACGATCTCGTCGAGCTGGAGGTGGATCGAGCGGAACCTCGGTCCCACGACGTTCCAGTGCGCCTGCTTGCCGGTCAGCGACAGCCCGAGCAGGTCGACGAGCGTGTCCTGGAGCGCGGTGCAGACCACCTGCCGGGCCTCTTCGGGCAGGGTGCTCTTCACGACGGTCATAGCGGGGCCTTCTTCCTCGCGTCGTCCGGGGACGTCTGCCGTCCGGAGGTGCGGAGCATCGTCACGCGCTCCTCCTCGCACGTTCCGCCCCACACGCCCGACGTCCGGCCGCTGCCCAGGGCGAACGCCAGACACTCGGTGATCACCGGGCAGCGGGTGCAGACGCGTTTCGCGGCCGCGGTGTCCCGCCGGGACGGTCCCGTCGTGCTCACCGGGAAGAACAACTCGGGGTCCTCGCCCACGCAGGCGGCGCTCCGCAACCACTCCATGAGGGCGCGGGTGCCCTGGGCGAAGTGGCGCAAACGCGGCTCCCTGGGCCGCCTGAAGCCCGCCTGATGAAGCTCGCCCGCAGCCCGCCTTCAGCCGGGGAGGACGCCGTCCAGGAAGCGGGTGAGTTCCGCGAAGGCCTCCGCCCGGTCCGTCTCGTGGAAGACCTCGTGCCGGGCGCCGGGACGGATCCGCTCGGTGAGCCGGCCGCCGCTGAGCCGCTCGACACCGATCCGGCTGCCGGCGAGCGGGACGAGCCGGTCGTCCTCGCCGTGCAGCCACAGCAGCGGGAGCGAGCCGACATCGCCGCCCTCGGCCACGGCCCGCAGGGCACGGGCGAACGCCTCCACGGTCGGCCGCTTCATCGGACCGTGCCAGACCAGCGGGTCCGCCGCGTACGCCGCGCCCACCCGCGGGTCACGGGAGAGCGCGGCCGGGCTGACGGGCGTGTCCGGGATCTCGTCGAGGGCGAGCAGCCGTCCCGGCAGCTCCCAGGCGCCGATCACCGGCCCGGACAGCACCAGCGCGGCCAGCTCGCCGCCGTACCGCTGGGCGTAGCGGGCCGCGATCAGCCCGCCCATGGAGTGCCCGACCAGGACCACCGGCACGTCCGGGCAGCCGGCCCGCGCCAGTTCCGCCACCGTGCGCAGATCGGCGACCACGTCCTCGAAGTCGTCGATCAGCACCCGCTCGCCCGCCGACCTGCCGTGGCCCATGTGGTCGGGCGCGAACACGGCCGCCCCGTGCCCGGCCAGGACGCCGGCCAGTTCCTCGTACCGGCCGGCGTGTTCCCCGTAGCCGTGCGCCACCAGCGCCACGTACCGGGGCCCTTCCCGCGGCCACAGGCGCACGGCGAGCGAGCCGCGGCGTCCCGGCAGGACGCGCACGTGGGAGTCGGCCATGTCTCCTCGTCTCATCCGGTCCTCCGGCTGTGTCGGCCAGGTCCCTGCCGGGAATCTTCCCAGCGGGCGAGGCGGCGTTCTATAGTCCAAAACTAGCATCGCTAATTAATTGTCGCCGTGTGCTGTCGGTCAGGAGTCCCGTTCGTGCGTCCCGTCCACTTCGCGGCCGCCCGCCGCACCCCCATCGGCAGACTGCGCGGAGCCCTCTCCGGCGTGCGGCCCGACGACCTCGCCGCGGCCGTGATCCGCGGTCTCGTCGCCGACGTGCCCGCCCTCGACCCGGCGCGCGTCGACGACGTCTACTGGGGCGCCGCCAACCAGGCCGGCGAGGACAACCGCAACGTCGCCCGGATGGCCGCCCTCCTCGCCGGCCTGCCCGAGTCCGTCCCCGGCGCCACCGTCAACCGCCTGTGCGCCTCCGGCCTGGAGGCGGTCACCGCCGCCGCCCGCACCATCGCCGCGGGGGAGGCCGACATCGTGCTCGCGGGCGGCTCCGAGTCGATGAGCCGCGCCCCCTTCGTGCTGCCCCGCCCGGACGAGGCCCTCCCGCACCGCATGGAGACCGCCGACACCCGCCTCGGCTGGCGGCTCGTCAACCCCGCGATGAAGGAGCTGCACGGCCTGCTGTCGATGGGGGAGACCGCCGAGGAGGTCGCCGAGCGGTACGGCGTGTCCCGTGAGCGGCAGGACGGCTTCGCCCTGCGCAGCCACCGGCTGGCCGCCGCGGCGCGCGGGAACGGCCACTTCGACGACGAACTGCTGCCGGTGCGGCGCCCGGACGGGGTCGTCGTCGACGCCGACGAGTGCATCCGGGAGGACACCTCCCCCGAGAAACTGGCCCGCCTCAAGCCGGTCTTCCGCCCGGGCGGCACGGTCACCGCGGGCAACGCCTCGCCGATGAACGACGGCGCGGCCGGCCTGCTGCTGGTCAGCGAGGAGGCCCTGAACGAGCTGGGCCTGGAGTCGCTGGGCCGGTACGTCGCCGGCGCCTCGGCCGGCGTCCACCCCGACGTGATGGGCATCGGGCCGGTCCCCGCCACCCGCCGGGCGCTGGCCCGCGTCGGCTGGGGCATCGGCGACATCGAGGAGGCCGAGTTCAACGAGGCCTTCGCCGCCCAGGCCGTCGCCTGCGTCGACCAGCTCGGCATCGACCCGGACCTCGTCAACCCGAGCGGCGGCGCGATCGCCCTCGGCCACCCGCTCGGCTGTTCCGGCGCCCGCATCCTGACGACCCTGCTGCACCGGATGCGGCGCACCCGGGCGCGGCGCGGGCTGGCGACCATGTGCGTGGGCGTCGGCCAGGGCAGCGCGGTACTCGTGGAGCGGCACTGAGCGGGGCGGCCTGGTGGACGCGGCGGACCGGGCCGACTGGCGAGACGGTGCTGACCGCACCGGACGCCTGCGCATAGCATCGGTGCCCGCATGGACACGATGACGCTGTGGCACATATCCGGCTGGGGATTCGCCGCCCTCGCCTTCGCGGCCCTTCTGGTCGGCTTCTCGAAGACCGCCGTGAGCGGGGCCAACACGGTGAGCCTCGCCGTCTTCGCGGCGGTGCTTCCCGCCCGCGCCTCCACCGGCGTACTGCTGCCGCTCCTGATCGCCGGGGACGTGCTCGCCGTCCTCACCTACCGGCGGCACGCCCACTGGCCCACGCTGTGGCGGCTGTTCCCGGCCGTCGCCGTGGGCGTGGTCGTCGGCACCCTGTTCCTGGTGTGGGCCGACGACGCCGTCGTGCGGACCTCCATCGGCGCGATCCTGCTGCTGATGGCGGGGGTGACGGTGTGGCGGCGGCGCACGGCCGACGCCGACCGGGAGCCCGACCCGGTCACCGCCCGGGTCGGCCGCCTCAAGGCCCGCTCCTACGGCGTCCTCGGCGGCTTCACCACGATGGTCGCCAACGCGGGCGGCCCGGTGATGTCGCTGTACCTGCTGTCCGCGGGCTTCCGCAAGCTCGGCTTCCTCGGCACGTCGGCCTTCTTCTTCCTCATCGTCAACGTCTCCAAGCTGCCCTTCAGCGCCGGTCTCGGCCTGATCGACGGCCGCTCGCTGCTCCTCGACGCCGCGCTCGCGGTGTTCGTCGTACCCGGCGCGTTCCTCGGCAAATGGGCCGTGACCCGCATCAACCAGCGGCTCTTCGAGCAGCTCGTCATCGCGGCGACCGTGGTCGGCGGTGTGCAGCTACTGCTGCACTGACCCGCGCGGCAGCGCGGGCAGCTCCGCGAAGGAGTCGATCACGTGGTCCGGGGTGCCGTCGGCCGCCCGGAGCGTGTCCGGCCGGTACTTGCCGGTCCGCACCAGCACCCCGGTGATCCCGGCCGCCTGCGCCGCCGGCACGTCCGACTCGACGTCGTCCCCGATCATCACCGCCGGGACGACAGCCGTGAGGAGACGTTCGGGGAGGGAATGCGACGGCGGGGGGCGTTGTTGGACCGGCTGTGATTGACATGCTCGGATCAAGAAGATCGGTTCCTGGTCCGTGGCGTGGGTGAAAGGAGATGACCCGCATGGCACGCAGCAAGGCGCGCCCCGTCGTCACGCTGAGGTCGACGGCCGGAACCGGCGTCACCTACGTGACCCGCAAGAACCGGCAGAACCACCCCGACCGGCTGGTCCTGCGCAAGTACGACCCGGTGGCCGCGGCGCACGTCCCGTTCCGGGAGACGCGCTGACGAACCTCCGCCATCCGGCGGACGGCCACGAGGAAGGAAACACCGTGAAGCCCCGCATTCATCCCGTCACCCGTCCGGTGGTCTTCCGAGACCGCGCCGCGGACGTCGCCTTCCTGACCCGCTCCACCGCCGGCTCGTCCCGGACGATCGAGTGGGAGGACGGCAACACCTACCCGGTCATCGACGTCGAGATCTCGTCGGCGAGCCATCCCTTCTACACCGGGAACCAGCGGGTCCTGGACACCGCCGGCCGTGTGGAGCGCTTCGAGCGCCGCTACGGCCGCCGCCCGGCCACGGCCACGGCCCGGCACTGACGCCGCCCGGCGCCCGGGAGAACAGATGGGAACCCCGGGGAACCGCCAGGAAACCCCGGGGGAACCCCTGGGGCTCCCCGGAAGACCCCCGGGGGGCCCGGAGAACGAGGAGAGTCCACCCATGAAGGTGCGCAAGTCCCTGCGCGCGCTGAAGTCCCGTCCCGGCGCCCAGGTGGTCCGCCGGCGGGGCGTCACCTACGTGCTGAACAAGAAGGACCCGCGCTTCAAGGCCCGCCAGGGCTGACGACAGCGTGATCGCGGGCGGCCGTCCATCCCGGGCGGCCGCCCGCCCGTGTCGGCGGCACCCTCGGGCGGGCCGTTGCCCTGGTCCGCCCGCGGACCTCGTACGCTCCTGGCATGTCCCCGCACGTCCTGATCCTCGGCGGCACCGCCGAGGCCCGCGAACTGGCCGCCGTCCTCACCGCACGCCCCGGCACGCGCGTCACCACATCCCTCGCGGGGCGCGTGAAACGGCCGGGCGCGCTGGCGGGAGAGGTGCGCGTCGGCGGGTTCGGCGGCGCGCCGGGCCTGGCCGGCTGGCTGCGCGAACAGCGCGTGGACGCCCTCGTCGACGCCACCCACCCGTTCGCCGAGTCGATCACCGCGAACGCGGCACTGGCCGCGGCGGAGACCGGCGTGCCGGCGGTGGTGCTGCGCCGCCCCGGCTGGCAGCCCGGCCCCGGCGACCGCTGGTACCCGGTCCCGTCGCTCACCGCGGCGGCCGGCCTGCTGCCCTCGCTCGGCCGCCGGGTGTTCCTCACCACCGGGCGTCTGGGCCTCGCCGCCTTCGCCCACCTGACGGAACTCCACTTCGTCGTGCGGTCGGTGGAACCGCCTGAGCCGCCCGTGCCGCCGCACACCGAGGTGCTGCTCGCGCGTGGGCCGTTCACGGTGGCCGACGAGAGGGCGCTGCTGCGGGAGTTCCTGGCCGACGTGGTGGTGACCAAGGACAGCGGGGGAGAGGCGACTGCCGCCAAGCTGACGGCCGCGCGCGAACTCGCCCTGCCGGTCGTGGTCGTACGGCGTCCGCCGCTGCCGTCCGGTGTGACCGCGGTGCCCGACGTGGCCGGGGTGCTCGCCCGCCTCGGCCTCACCGCGCCGTGACCGGCGCCCGCCCGCACCGCACTACTGTCCGCGGTGCCGCCGCAGCAGATACGTGTCCATGATCCAGCCCTTGCGCTCGCGGGCCTCGGCCCGCAGCCGCTCGATGCGGTCGGCGGCCTCCGCGATCGGACCGGAGACGAGGATCTCGTCCGGCGTGCCTATGTACGCCCCCCAGTAGATGTCGATGTCCTGGTCGGCGTACTTCCGGAAAGTCCGGTGGGCGTCCAGCATCACGACCACGTCGTCCACGTCCTCCGGGAACCCCTCCGCGAGCCGCCGGCCGGTGGTGATCTGGACCGGGCGGGCTACCCGGTTCAGGCCGACGCGGTGCCGGGCGACGAGCGCCGAGACGCTGCTGATGCCCGGCACGACGTCGTACTCGAAGTCGACCGCGCCCCGCGCCAGCACCTCCTCCAGGATCCCGAGCGTGCTGTCGTACAGCGCGGGATCCCCCCACACCAGGAACGCCCCGCTCTCGTCCTCGCCCAGTTCCTCGGCGATCAGCCGCTCGTAGATTCCGGCGCGGGCGCTGCGCCAGTCCCCGACGGCGGGGGAGTAGGCCGCCCCGCCCGCGCTGCGGTCCCGCTCCGGATCCCGCGCCTCGACCACCCGGTACGACCCCTGCGGCAGGTGCGCGTCCAGCATGTCCCGGCGCAGCCGGGTCAGGTCGTCCTTCACCTCGCCCTTGTCCAGGACGAAGAAGACGTCCGTGCCGCGCAGCGCCTTGACCGCCTGCAGGGTCAGCTGGTCGGGGTCGCCCGCGCCGATACCGATGACATGAATCTTTCGCACGCCCCGAGTCTGCCGCACGCCACTGACAACGCCCGCACCGCGTCCGCCCCGGCCGGCACCCGCATCGCGTCCGCCCCGGCCGGCACCCGCATCGCGTCCGCCCCGGCGGGCCGCCTCACCGCAGCCTGGGCGCCCGCGCCGCCGGATCCACCGCCCCGCCGTCCCGCTCCACCACATCGGCCAGCTCCCGCGCCCATGCATCCAGCCCCGCGAGATCCATCCCGTACGGCCGCCGCACCCCCGAGCGCGCCGCCCACTCCGCGACGTTCCCGGCGCCCCGCCGCAGCAGCCGGGCGCCGCCCGTGACGTTCCCCCGTGCGGCGTGCGTGAGCCCCACGGCGAGCTGGGCCAAGCCCCGCCACAATCCCCGCTCCTGCTCGGGCCCCGACTTCCAGGCGTCCTCGAACACCTCGTGCGCGTGGAAGGGTCTGCCCGCGTCCAGCAGTTCCTGGGCCTCGGCGACGGTCCGTTCCGGCGTGCGCACGACCCCCTCGGGCTGCCGGGCCACGCCCCGCGCCCCGTACGGCAGGGGCCGCCCGAGCCCGTCCCGGGGCCGCGCGCTGCGCGCCCGCCCCGCACCGTCCCGGTCCCGCACGCCCGCCTGCCGCCTGGAGCCTGTGTCATCCATACGCCGATTGTCCCGCGCCCCCACGCCCCTATGCCCCCGCGCCCCCGCGCCCGCTTCGGCCCGGGCCCGCGCGTGGGGTAAAGTACTGACCGCGCGATCACACGGCCGACCGTGTGCGGCGCACCGGGACGTGGCGCAGCTTGGTAGCGCACTTGACTGGGGGTCAAGGGGTCGCAGGTTCAAATCCTGTCGTCCCGACTGGAGCTCCGCTCCGTAGTCGCAGATCGAAGGGTCCCACCCCACGCAACTTGGGTTCTAGTGGGGCCCTTCGATCATGTTCCGCCCGGACATCACCAGAGCTTGTCAATCTCCCCTGAATACAGCTCGATCCGGGAATGATGGAACGACGCCTGCGCCTGACGGCCCGCAGCCGAGAAGAAGTCCGACATCGTGACCTTGTCGAAACCGGGCTGATCGCTGGGGAAGGGAGCCTGCGGTGTTCCCCCGATGAGTACGGCTCCCGGAAGCACATGCCAGCCGGCGCTCTCATAGAACGCCTGCAGCGGGCGATCACACGTGAACAGGCCCAGGTCCAGGCTCTGGGCGAGCATCCTCTCCCGCGCCGCTGCCACCAGCTGCCGGCCATGCCCACGGCCACGTGCCTGCTTGCTCGTCACCACCGTGCTCAGCCCGCCGGCCGAAAAGCGCCGACCGGCATGGACGATCTCTTTGCACAGGATGTCCAGCGCGGCCAGCACGGTCCCCTCGTCCACAAGCAGCATCGACAACGGGCGCAGTGCAGGATCGTGGGTCGGGGTGTCAACAGCAGCGACCGGCCCGGACCCGGACGGCCATGCCTGCTCTTGGATCTCTCTCACCTGGACACGCAAGTCGGCGGGAGTGGCTGCTTCTGGGAACGACAAGATCTGCACCCGCCGATTGTGCTCACGCCCCGCGCAAGCGCAAGCGATTCGAACGACGGCCAGAGGCCGTGCCCGAGCTTGAGGATCCCGGCCGTCCTGGACGACCTGCGCCGGCCGACACGTGGTCACCGTCGTGTGCGGCGGCAACGTCGACGTGGGCGCCTGTCACCGCTGGGTCGGTACGGCTTCCGTCCGCAACAGTCCTTGAAGCTGGGTGGGGTGACGGCGTGTGCCGCCACCCCGGTGCGTCAGCCGGCCCTCAGAGGGTCCGCATCATGATGCACCTGTCCGGGGCGACCGTGGTGACGGAGACGAGCTCCGCCGCCGAAGCACTCGGCGCCGCCGCACCGAGAACGCCGACGGTGACGAACAGGCTGGCACCGACGGTCCACCTCCGCATCGTGCTCACGAACAGCACCTTTCCATGTCGATCAACAATGCGGAGGAACTTATCGGATGATCGTCTCGGATGAGAAATCGAGACCAGGTCACTTGTTGTGCATTGAATTACTGTCGGGCAGGGCGCCTGCCAGAACGCTTTCCGCCTGTGCCTTCTCGTCGAGGTCGTGGGTGCGTTCGGCCAGGGCGATCGCGGCTTGGAGGTGCTCCCTCGCCGGGCCGGGGCGGCCCGCGTCGAACTGCGCCTGTCCTATGCGCCTCAGCGCCTGTATCTCCTGGTGCGCCGCACCGATCACGCGCGCGGCCTCAAGGGCTTGCGTGAGGTGCCCCACGGCGCTCTCGGCGTCGCCTGCCTTCCGGTGTGCCTCGCCCAGACCGATCAGGGTGTCGGCCTGGCTCTTGCGGTCGCCGAGCGCACGGAATTCCAGGAGCGTCTCCTGGTAAAGGGGGAGAGCCGTGGCGATGTCCCCCATTTCCGTGAGGACGTCGGCCAGGCTGCCGCGTACCGTGGCGCGGTCGTAGCGGTTTCCGCCGTGTTCGAGAATGGAAAGTGCCTCCTCCAGTGCGCCCCGGGCGGACCGCAGGTCCCCGCGGCGCATGTGCAGGTCGCCCATGTTGTTGAGCGTCTTGCCCACAGCCGCGTGATCGCCCATCTCGCGGAAGCCGCGCAGCGCCTTCTCGAAATGTTCCAGTGCGCGGTCGTGGTCCCCGAGGAACAGCAGGGTGACCGCCATGTTGTTGTGCAGGCGGGCGCGGGCCAGGGAATCTCCGGACACCGCGACGATGGCGTACGACTTCTGGAAGCGGGCGAGTGCCGCCCGGTGGTCGCCCAGGTGCCAGTGCAGGGTGCCGAGCGTGCGCAGTACCTCGGCCTCCGCCTCCGCGTCCCCCGTCGCGCGGGCGATGCGCAGGGCCCGGTCCCCGCTGTCGGCGGCCTCCTGGTAGCGGGCGGTATGCGCGTGGACCGCGCTGAGGTGGAGCAGGGCGCGGCACAGCGCGGCCTGCTCGCCCGTCCGGGACCAGTGGTCGACGGCGTTCTCCAGCACGATCCGGGCATCGTGCCAGTGGCACTCCTCGTCGAGGTGACCGGCCATGGCGTAGGCGAGCCGGGCGGCGGCGCCGGGGTCGCCCTGGCTGCGCGCGTGGTGCTCGGCGGCCAGCAGGTTCGCCCGCTCGGCGGTCAGCCAGGACCGCGCCGCCTCGGCGTCCGGCCAGTGCGGCGGCCGGTCGTGGACGCGGTCTCGCGGCGGGGCGGTCCTGGTGCGGCGGGGGTAGGCGACGCGGTCGGCACGGTCGGCGGCGTCGACGTAGAAGTCCAGCAGACGCCGCAGGACGTCGGCGCGCTCCTGGCCGGTGTCGTCGGCCCGGGACCTGGAGTGGCCGTACTCGCGCAGCAGGTCGTGGAACTGGTACCGGTCCGGGACCGGTTCGCGCAGCAGATGGCAGGCCAGCAGCGACTCCAGCATGCGTTCCGCCGCGGTCGGGCCGAGCCCCAGTGCGGCGGCCGCCGACTCCGTCGTGAGGTCCGGACCGGGGTGCAGGCTGAGCCGGCGGAACGCGGCGCGCTGCTCCTCCGTGAGGGTCTGGTACGTCAGATCGAAGGCGCGGACCATCTCCTTCTCGGTGTCCCGGATCTCGCCCAGCCTGCCCTCGGTGCGGGTCAGGCGGTCGGCGAGGGTGCTGAGCGTCCAGGCCGGATGAGCGCGGAAACGGCCCGCCACCAGCTCGATGGCGAGCGGGAGACGGCCGCATAATCGCACGATAAGGGCGGTCTGTCCGGCGTCCTGGGTGCGTTCCCGGCCGGCGAACGTGCGGAACAGGGCGATGGCGTCGTCGGTCGGCAGCACGTCCAGCGGGATGTGCCGGGCGTGCGGCAGGCCGGGCAGATGGCGCCGGCTCGTGATGATCGTCAACGACGGCGAGCCGCCCGGCAGCAGCGGGCGGATCTGCGCGGCGCTCACCGCGTCGTCCAGGACGATCACGGCCCGGCGCCCGGCCAGCATGGTCCGCCACAGCGCGGTACGAGCCTCCAACTCGACGGGGATGGTGTCCGCCGGGGCGCCCAGCAGCCTGAGCAGCGTGGCCAGGGCCGCGCCGGGCCCCAGCGGATCGCCGGCGGGGGAGTGGCCGCGCAGGTCCAGGTACAGCTGGGCGTCGGGGAACCGTTCCGCCAGCCGGTGCGCGCCGTGCACGGCCACGGCGGTCTTGCCGATCCCGGCCATGCCGCTGATGGTGCTGACGCACTCCAGGGTGATCACCGAGCCGTCCTCGGCCGCCGCCTCGACCGCCGCGCTCAGCGCCCGCAGTTCCGTGTGACGGCCGACCAGCGGCGGCTGGTGCGGCAGGTTCCTCGGCGCCGGTGGAGACGCGGGCGCGGAGGCAGGCGGAGACGCGGGCTCGGGCGGAGACGCGGGCTCGGGCGCGGACGGAGGCAGGGGCGGAGCCGGGGGCGTGGTCCGCCGGGATGCGGGTGGTTGTCTGCCCCGGACCAGGTCGGCGACCGGGGAGCGGTCGAGGATGCCGCGGTGGATCCGGTTCAGCTCGGCACCGGGACGGGAGCCGTACTGCGTCATCAGCAGATGGCGGGTCTCCTGGTGCACCCGCAGCGCGTCGGTGTAGCGGTTGCCGCCGTAGTACGCCAGCATCAGCTGACCCGCCAGGGTCTCGTCGCCCGGATGCCGGTCGACGAGCGCCCGCAGCTCCGCGCTCACCTCCGCGAACCGGCCCAGCCGCAGGGCGGCGGCGATCCGGGAGACGGTGGCGGCCAGCCGCCGTTCCGCCAGCGTCCGGCGCACGGTCCCGGGCCACTGGCCGGGCAGCCCCGCCAGAGCCTCGCCCCGCCACAGGCGTTCGGCGCGCTCCAGCACGGCGGCCGTCCGTTCGTCGTCACCGCTCGCGGCGAGGGCGCCGGCCCGGGTCACGAGATGACGGAACCGGTGCCAGTCGACGCATTCGTGGGCGGTCTCCAGCGTGTAGGTGTGGGCCCGGCTGACGATGCGGGGCGCGGCGCCGGACGACGGACCGGACGACGGGCCGGACGGCCGCAGCCGCCTGCGCAGTCGCGAGACGTAGCTGTGCACGCTCTCGCGGGCGCGCGGCGGAGGCTCACCGTCCCAGAGCCGGTCCACGAGCACGTCCAGCGCCACCGGCCGGCCCACGTCCAACGCCAGCAGGGCCAGCAGGGCGCGCTCCTTGTCCGAGCCGAGTTCCACCCGCCGACCGTCCACCCGGAGCCCCACCGGGCCGAGTAGCTGGAAATCCATCAGGACCTAGCCAGGGGACGCCCCGCTTCAGCGGGGTGGGGAATGGCCTCTGAGTCCTGCTCTGACCGCAACTGGGTGTACGGATCTGCACTGTTCACCTGAGCCGGCCTTTCTGCCGCGCTAGACATGCGGTGTGTGTATAGTCGTCGTGTGGCTGTGACCAGGAAGGTTCGCCGATTCTCCGGCGGTGTGTATGACCTCGGGCTCCACGTGGTGTGGTGCCCGAAGTACCGCCGTCCGGTCCTCGGCGGACGGGTCGGGGAACGGCTGGAGGAGCTGATCCGGCAGAAGGCCGACGAACGCGGGTGGGAGGTCATCGCACTTGAGGTGATGCCCGACCACGTGCACCTGTTCGTGAAGCACGACCCGAAGTCGTCGGCCTCGTACGTGGCGAACCAGTTCAAGGGCTTCACATCCCGCGTGCTGCGCGAGGAGTTCCCGCACCTGAAGTCACGGATGCCCACCCTGTGGTCGTCGTCGTACTTCGCCGCCTCCGTCGGCGCCGTGTCGGCGGCCACGGTCGAGAAGTACATCGACACCCAGTGGGAACGCCCGTCGAAGAGCGGGGACGGCTCGTGATCCGCGCGTACAAGTTCCTCCTGCGCCCCACGTCCCGTCAGACGGCCGCGCTCGGCGAGATGCTGCGGGACCACTGCTCCCTGTACAACGGCGCCCTCCAGGAACGCCGGGACGCCTACCGGCACACCTCCAAGACCACCGTCCGCTACGGGGAACAGTCCGCCCAGCTCAAGGAGATCCGGGCGTTCGATCCGGAGCGGCAGGGCCGCTGGTCGTTCTCCTCCCAGCAAGCCACCCTGCGCCGCTTGGACAAGGCGTTCCAGGCGTTCTTCCGCCGGGTCAAGGCCGGGCAGGCCCCGGGCTACCCCCGGTTCAAGGGCGCAGGGCACTTCGACACCGTCACCTTCCCCAAGGACGGCGATGGCTGCCGATGGGACTCCACCCCCCACGATCCCGTCACCCGCGTCCGCATCCAGGGTGTCGGACACGTCCGTGTGCACCAGCACCGGCCCGTGCGCGGCCGGGTCAAGACGATCGCGGTGAAGCGGGAGGGAGCCCGCTGGTACATCGTCCTGTCCTGCGGCAACGTGCCCGCAGAGGAACTGCCGCCCACCGGGGCGACTGTCGGCATCGACATGGGTGTCGCCCACTTCCTCACCACCTCGGACGGCGAACACGTCGCCAACCCGCGATTCCTCACCGCGATGGCTGAGGAGCTGGCCGTGGCACAACGCAACCTCGCCAGGTTCCCGAAGCGGACCCGGCAGCGCACCAAGCACCACCGCGCGGCGGCCCGAAAGGTCGCCAAGCTGCACGCCAAGATCCGGCGGCAGCGCGCCGACTTCCACCACAAGACCGCCCGCACGCTCATCACCGGCCACGACGTGATCGCGCACGAGCGGCTCAACACGGCGGGCATGATCAAAAGCCCCGCGCCCAAGGCCGATCCCGAGCAGCCCGGCGTGTTCCTGCCGAACGGGGCTGCCGCGAAGGCCGGCCTCAACCGCAGCATCCTCGACGCGGGTTGGGCGCAGTTCCTCGGAATCCTGGCGAACAAGGCTGAGAGTGCCGGTCGCCTCGTGGTCCCGGTGGACGCGCGCAACACTTCCCGCACGTGCCCCGAGTGCGAGCACGTCGCGAAGGGGAACCGCGTCACCCAAGCGAGGTTCGAATGCACGGCGTGCGGGTTCGCGGCGAACGCGGACCACGTCGGCGCGACGAACGTCCTCAACAGGGCCGGGCTGGTCCTCTGCGCGGCGGCTTAGCCACCGACGTAGGAAGCCCGCGCGTTTACGCGTGGGTGGAGTCACCAGTGCCTCCGGCTGGTCCGACCACATCGACGAACTGTGCAGAGGAAATCGGGCATGTCATGGAGCGACGAGCATGACAGGCGGCGGAGGGTGTTTCCAGGTACGGCCGCGGGCTGGCCGAAAGGTGGCTCCGCGGCGCGGCCGGCCCGCGCGGTCCGCATCGTCCGGGGTGCGGCGCGGGTAGGACCGACTGGACCGAGGGAACGGGCGACCGGCCGGGGGGCGGACACCATGAGCGCGGCGGGGCAGGACGGCGGAGGGAGCCGGAGCCGGAATTCCATCAGCGGATCGGCCCAGCTCAACGGGCCCACCATCCAGGCACGCGACGTCCAAGGCGGCATCCGGATCCAGAGCGCCCCGCCTCCACCCCCACCCCCGCCGACGCCCCGCCAACTCCTCCCCGTGCCAGCGCACTTCACGAACCGCCAGGACGAACTGGCCGCCCTGGACCGGCTCCTCGCACGACACCTGGACACCGGCTCCACCCAGCCGCTGATCGTGGTCAACGGCCCGGCCGGCATCGGCAAGACCACCCTGGTCTCGCGGTGGCTGCGACGGCACCGGTCCGACTTTCCCGACGGGCAGTTGTACGCCGACCTGCGCGGACACGTGGCGGACGGACCGGCCGACGGACGGGCGGACGGACCGGCCGACGGGCGCGCGGACGGGCCGGCGGACCCCGGGGACGTGCTCGGGCGGTTCCTGCGGGCGCTCGGCGGCTGGGCCGTGCCCATGGAACTGGCGGAAAGAGCGTCCCTGTGGCGGACCGTCACCGCGGACCTGCGGTTGGCGGTCATGCTGGACAACGCCTTCTCCGCGGCGCAGATCCGGCCGTTGTTGCCCGCCGGACCCGGTGGCCTCGTCGTGGTGACCAGTCGGCATCGGCTGACCGGATTGCGGCTGGACGGAGCGGAGTTCCACCGGTTGCAGGCGCTCGGGCCCGCGGCGGGGCTGGAGTTGTTCATCCGGGGTGCGGGCGAGAGCCGCGTATCGGGTCAACTGCCGGCCGTCCGCCAGGTCGTGGACCTCTGCGCGGGCCTGCCCCTCGCCGTGTGCCTCGCCTCCGCCCGGCTCGCCGCCCGCCCGAGACAGCCGGTCGCCGCACTCGCGGACGCGCTCACGCCGGACGCCGGCCGCCTGGCCGCGCTGGAAGTCGAGGGGGAGGCCACCGTGCGCAAGGCCCTGGACGCGTCGTACGCCGTGCTGGGCGCCGAGGCGGCCCGGACGTACCGGGCACTCGGTCTGCTGCCCCTGCCCGACTTCGACGTCCGGACGGTCGCCGCGGCCTGCGCGGAGTCCCTGGAATGGGCGGAACGCCGGCTGGACGAACTCGTCGAGGCCAACGTGCTCGAGGAGACCGGCCCGGACACGGTGCGCTTCCACGACCTGGTCCGCGTCCACGCCCATGACCGGGCAACCGCGACCGACACCGACGCGGACCGCGAGCGCGTGCTCCGGCGGGTCGCCGACTGGTACCTCCGGACCGCCACCGAGGCCCAACGCCAGATCACACCGGCCCAGTTGACGCTGGACCGGGACTACGCCCACCCCTCCCGGCTGCCCGTCCCCTTCACGGACGAGGCCGGGGCGCTGCGCTGGCTGAACGACCGGCGCGCCCACCTCATGGCGGTCCTGCGGCTGGCCGCCGAGCGGGACTGGCACGCCACGGCCTGGCAACTCGTCGACGCCATGTGGCCGTTGTTCCTCCGGCTGCGCCACTACGACCTGTGGATCGAGGCCCACCGCATCGGCCTGGAAGCCGCCCGCAGGGACGGACACCGGGAGGCCGAACGGCAGATGCTCAACTCCGGGGCCATCGGTCTGAGCGCCGCCCGCCGGCTCGACGACGCCGCCGATTGGTACGCGGCGTCCCTGCGGGCGGCCCGGGACGCCGGTGACGCACGAGACGAGGGGCAGGCACTGCTCGGCCTCGGTGGCTGCCACTACGAGGCGGGACGCCCCGCCGAAGCCGTGCCGTATCTGAACCGCGCGGTGGCGACCTGGGAGGAATGCGGCTACCGGCGCGGAGTCGCCCTGGCCCGAGTCCTGCTCGGCGAGGTCGCCCTCGCCCAGCAGGATCCCGAGCGGGCCGTCGCCTGCTTCGCCCGGGCCCGGACCGAGCTCCTCGCCGTGTCCGACCCGCACGACGCGGCCCGCGCCCTCGCCTTCCTCGGCCGGGCCCGGGCCCGGACCGGCGATTACCGGACGGGCGCCGCGCAGCTGGAGGAGGCGCTGGCGGTGTTCACGGCCTCCGGAGCCGTCCACTGGCAGGCCCGCACGCTGGAGATGCTCGGCGACACCGCGCGTGAACAGGGCGCGGACACGGCCGCCGCCGACTTCCACGGCCGAGCCCTCGCCCTGTACGAGACCACGAGCCCGGCGGACGCACGCCGGATGCGGGGCTCGTAGGAGCCGCCTCCTCACGTGCCGTGCAGCACCCGGATGTCCTGGATCTCCTCCAGCGTGTGTCCCGTCGCCAGCCAGGCGTGCAGGCAGGACGCGAGCAGCGGCTCGTCCGGCCGTACCCGGTGGGCCAGCGGCACCACCGTCCGGCTCCTTCCCCCGGCGACCGCCCAGCCGCCCGCGGCCAGCGGCGCCGCCACCAGCCGGCAACCCGGATGAGCGGCCGCGATGTCGTCCAGCCGGCGCGCCGCGTCGGCGAACGCGTGCGGGTGCCGATCGTGCAGCACGTCGGCACAGACGGCGGGCCACCGGCTCCCGGGAGCCACCTCCGCGGCGACGTGCTCGTCCGTGTCGTAGATGTCATCCGTGTCGTGCGTGTCGTGCGTGTCGTACCGCGGGCCGTCGGCAGCGGGTGCCGGGCGGCCGACGCGGGCCAGCAGGTGATGGAGGCGTAGGCGCCCGGCCGACCGCACGCCGAGCCACAGGTCCGGCACGGCGCCGGGGCGGACGACCCCGGCGTGCGGCCGCGGCGTCTCCAGCCGGACCGAGACGATGCGCATCACGCCGGAACCCCGCGGTGTCCGCGCTCCCACGCCGTCAGCGACGGCGGCTCCGGCAAGGCGGCCGTCTCCGGTTCGTGAGCGGGCCGGCCCAGTCCCAGCAGGCGGTACATGAGCCGCCGCATGTTGCGGTTGAAGCGGCCGGGCTCCGAGGTGATGCGCGTGGCGATCGCCGCGTACTCCTCCCGACGGTATTCGTCAGCCGCGTAGCGCAGCTGGCCGAGGAGCGGATGGGCGGGGGACAGGAACGGCGCGGTCACCGCGAGCGCGGCGGCGGGCGACGCGGGGTTGATCTCCCGCTCCGGCGCGCTCGCCAGCAGGATGGGCGCGCCGGTGAGCGTGCCGTACAGCGTCACGGAACCGTGGTCCCCGATGATCCAGTCCGCCGCGATCAGGACACTGCGCCAGTCCGCCTCCGGGGGCACGAGCGTGACGCCCCGCCCGGCGCAGCGCGCCAGCCACGCCCTGACCTGCCAGTGACCGTGCCCCGACCACACGTTGGGATGCACCAGGACGACGGACCGGAACCGGCCTGGGGGCAGTTCCGCCACGAGCCGGGGCAGCAGGGCCTCGAGCCGGCCGAAGGCCGAGCGAGTGCCCCACGTCGAGACGACGACCACCAGCTTCTCGTCGTCCGTGACGCCCAGGGCCCGGCGGTAGTCCGCGCGCAGCGGCAGGCTCGCCGCGATCCGGTCGTGCACCGGGTCCCCGACGACGTGGGCGAGCGGGAGCGCCTCCGGGCAGTGCCGTGCCAGGACGGCCAGTTCGCCGTGGTGGGGCACCACGACGGCGGCGGGCAGCCGGCCGCCGGGGGCGAGATCCTGCCGCCGCAGCCCGGCCACACCGGTGTGCGGCCCCGAGTCCAGACGCTTGAGGTAACCGGCCCCGTGCGGCAGCGTGATCAGCGGGGCGGAGATCCTCTCGACGCCGCGCGGCCCGGCCGCCAGGGCCAGGTCGAACCTCATCCGCACGGCCTCCTCCCAGGGCAGCACCGCGCCGCCCAGCAGTTGCAGGAAGCGAGGCACCTCGTCCCCGAAGACGTGCGGCGGGGCGGTGAACACCACCTGCAGCCTGAAGTCGGCCTCCAGCAGCGACAGGACGTCGACCAGACGCTTTCCGTAGGTGAGGGTGTGCACGACGACCAGTACCGTCTTGCGCTCGACGAGCGTCAGCCACTCGCGTCCCTCGACCGACGCTTCCGTGCCTTTCCGCAGTGCGGACATGATGTCCCCCGTTGTCCGTGCGGGCCCGGCTCGGCCCGTTCGGCGAGCCTCTGCCCCCGCCGGTGGACGGAAGACCTGCCGGGACCTTGCGGAAACCTTGCAGCGGGCCGCCCGTCGTGCCGACCGCAGGTCCCGCGGCCGCGGCAGCCGTCGTCAGGCGGCGCTCGCCGGCGCGGCCGTGGTGCCGCGGACCTCCAGCGCCGGTACGGCGAGGTCGACCCGTGCGGGGCGGTCCGGGGCTTCGATGCGTTCCAGGAGGCGCTGGGCGGCACGTCGGCCCACCTCGTGGCCGGCGTTGTCGACGGTGGTCAGCCACAGGTGCCGCAGGCGGGAGAGATAGGTGTTGTCGTACCCGACGAGGGAGAGGTCGCGGGGGACCCGCAGGCCGCTCTCCTCGGCGGCGGACAGGGCGCCGACGCAGGTCATGTCGTTCACCGCGAAGACGGCGGTGGGCCGGCGCGGGCGGCTCAGCAGCCGGACGGTGGCCCGGTAGCCGCCCTCCTCGGTGAGGTCGCCCCGCTCCACGATCGCCGTGGCGGCCAGCCCGTGCTCGCGCATGGTGGCCTCGAAGCTGCGGCGGCGCA
Organism: Streptomyces sp. NPDC031340; assembly: GCF_055569945.1. NCBI lineage: Bacteria > Bacillati > Actinomycetota > Actinomycetes > Kitasatosporales > Streptomycetaceae > Streptomyces > Streptomyces sp. NPDC031340. Next base: position 50,487 of record NZ_JBVIIE010000005.1, on the reverse strand, counting down.
GGTCGCCGACCGCGCCCCGGCCGGCGATGTGGGCGATGTGCCGGTGGCCGAGGGCGATCAGGTGCTCGGTGGCCAGCCGGGCACCGAGTTCGTCGTCGCCCGCGACGAGGTCCACGCCGGGCAGCATCGGTTCGCGGGTGCCCGCCACGACGGTGGGGACCCGCCCGGCGGCGGCGCGCAGCGCCCCCGGGTCGTGCAGGGTGCCGACCGCGACCAGGCCGTCGACGCGCAGTTCGGCGAAGGTCCGGGTGAGGTCCTCCCCGAGTCGCCGGTTGAGGTGGCCGTCGGCCAGCAGCGTGTGCAGACCGCTGTCGTACAGGCGGGAGTTGAGGCCGTCGAGCAGTTCCACGAACCAGGGGTTGCGCAGGTCGTTCAGGAGCACGCCGACGGTGCGGGTGCGCCGTTCGCTGAGGCTGCGCGCGGCCGCGTTGGGCCGGTAGCCGAGCTCCTCGACCGCGGCCAGCACCGCCGCCCGCTTCTCCGGCCGCACCCCCTGGGCGCCGCGCAGCACCAGAGACACCAGGGACTTGGAGACGCCGGCCCGCGCGGCGACGTCCCGGATGGTCGGAGCGCTCATGGTGTGGACCGTTCCATAGGCGCCTCCGAGTTGTAAAGCCCCCGAAGCAGGGCCTTGACACCTCATGGAAGCGGCAACCATGGTGAGCGCAGGCTTTTGGATCGGTCCAAAGAGGGGCTGTCATGGTGAATACGCTCGGCGTCGCCGTCGTGGGGTTCGGCTGGATGGGGCGGGTGCACACGCAGGCGTACAGCCGCCTGCCGCACCACTTCCCCGAGCTGCCGCTGCGGCCGGAACTGGTCGCCGTCGCCGACGAGGTGCCGGGCCGCGCCGAGGAGGCCGCGCGGCGCTACGGCTTCGCTTCCGCGTTCCACGACTGGCGCGAGATCGCCGCCGATCCGCGGGTGGCCGCGGTGAGCATCACCGCCCCGAACTTCCTGCACCGCGAGATCGGCGTGGCGATGGCCGCGGCGGGCAAGCACATCTGGATCGAGAAGCCGGTGGGCCTGACCGCCGAGGACGCCCGCGCCGTCGCCGACGCCGCCGCCGCGGCGGGCGTGCACGGCACGGTCGGCTTCAACTACCGCAACGCGCCCGCCGTCGAAGCGGCCCGCGAGCTGATCGCCGCCGGCGCGATCGGCGCCGTCACCCATGTCCGCATCCGGCTGTTCAGCGACTACGCAGCCCACCCCGAAGGCGCCCTGACCTGGCGCTACGAGCGCCTGCGCGGCGGCAGCGGGGTGCTGGGCGACCTCGCCTCGCACGGTGTGGACCTGGCCCGGTACCTGCTCGGCGACATCGCGTCCCTGACCGCCGACACGGCCGTCTTCGTCCCCGAGCGGGCGCGTCCGGCCGGCGCCACCGCCGGGCACACCAGGGCGGCCGGCGGCGAGCTCGGCCCGGTCGAGAACGACGACTACGTCAGCTGCCTGCTGCGCTTCGCCTCCGGCGCCCGCGGCGTCCTGGAGGCGTGCCGGGTCTCGGTCGGCGAGCAGAACAACTACGGCTTCGAGATCCACGGCACCACCGGAGCCCTCTTCTGGGACTTCCGCCGCATGGGCGAACTCGGCGTCAGCCGCGGCACCGACTACCAGGACCAGCCCGTCACCACCCGCTACGTCGGCCCGGGCGACGGCGAGTACGCCGCGTTCCAGCCCGGCTCGGCCAACGCCATGGGCTACGACGACCTGAAGGTCGTGGAGGCCCGCCACTTCCTGCGGTCCATCGCCGGGGGCGGCGCACACGGCGCGACACTGGGCGACGCGGTGGCGAGCGCGGTAGCACTCGACGCCATGACGCGCTCCGCCGAACGGGGGACCTGGGTCACCCTGGACTGAGCCCACGAAATCCACGAAACCGCAGGTCAAGGACGGACGGGCGGGTGCGGGACAGGCCACGTCGGCCGAGAAAAACGCATGGACCGCGTCAGCGCCGTGGCGGGACACTTCGAGGCCTTGCGGCAGCACGTGGCGGGCTGCCGTACGACGTCTCGGGGTGGTCATGGGATCGGCTGAATCACGCGTCGTGCCGGGCAAGGGCTCGGTGCTGCTCGCACTGCGGTACTACGGACGGGAGCTGACCCGGCTGAGGTGGCTCACGCTGCCGGCGATGCTGTTACCCGCGCTCGGCAACATCGGCATCAACTACCTCGCGCCGCTGGCCGTCGCGAAGCTCGCCGGACGCATCGCCGGCGGCGCGGGCCTCGCACTCGACGCGGCGCTGCCCTACGTCCTCGCCTTCGCCGGCGTGCTGCTGCTCGCCGAGGCGCTGTGGCGCATAGGCCTGCACTGCCTCAACCGTCTCGACGCCCTCGGCATCGAGCACCTGTACGTGATCGGCATGGACGAGCTGTTCGCGAAGGACGCCGCGTTCTTCCACGACAACTTCGCCGGGTCGCTGACCAAGCGGGTGCTGAGCTTCGCCTCCCGCTTCGAGGCGTTCGTCGACACCCTCACCTTCCAGATCGTGGGCAGCCTGGTGCCGCTGATGTTCGGCTCGGTGGTGCTGTGGCGCTACGAACCGTGGCTCGTCGTCGGGCTGCTGGTGATGATCGGCGTCACGGCGCTGTGCGTGGCGCCCCTCATCCGGCGCCGTCAGTCGCTGGTGCGACAGCGCGAGGAGGCGATCGCGCGGGTGTCGGGCCACGTCGCCGACAGCCTGATGAACATGGACACCGTCCGGGCGTTCGCCGCCGAGGAACGCGAGGCCGCCGAGCACCGCTCCCGCGTCGCGCACTCCCGGCGCCTGACGCTCAGGTCATGGGACTACGGCAACCTGCGCATCGACACACTGGTCGCGCCGCTGTCCGTGCTGACCAACGCGCTGGGCCTGCTGCTCGCGATCGCGCTCGGCGGGGGCGGCCACAGCGTGGAGGCGGTTGTGGTCGCCTTCACCTACTACACCAACGCGACGCGCATCATGTTCGAGTTCAACCAGATCTACCGGCGCCTGGAGAGCGCCATGACGGAGGCCGCCCAGTTCACCGAGCTGCTGCACACCCCGCCGACCGTCCTCGACCCGCCGTCGCCGCAGCCCCCGCCCACCAGCGCCGCCGACATCCGCTTCGAGCGCGTCACCTTCGCCCACACGGGCGCCGAACCGCTCTTCGAGGGCCTGGACCTGGACGTGTCCGGCGGGGCGCGGATCGGCCTGGTCGGCAGGTCCGGCGGCGGCAAGTCCACCCTGACCCGGCTGCTGCTGCGGATGACGGACATCGACGGCGGCCGGATCCTGATCGGGGGCCGGGACATCAGCCGGCTCCGCCAGGCCGACCTGCGCGGTCTGATCGCCTACGTCCCGCAGGAGCCGGCGATGTTCCACCGCACCCTGCGGGAGAACATCGCCTTCGCCCGCCCGGACGCCACCGACGCCGAGATCCGCGCCGCGGCCGAGGCGGCGCACGTCACGGAGTTCGCCGACGCGCTGCCGGAGGGCCTGGAGACCATGGTCGGCGAACGCGGCGTCAAGCTGTCCGGCGGTCAGCGCCAGCGCGTCGCGCTCGCCAGGGCGATCCTGCGCGACGCGCCGATCCTGCTGCTGGACGAGGCGACCAGCGCCCTGGACTCGGAGAGCGAAGTGCTGGTCCAGGAGGCGCTGTGGCGGCTGATGGAGGGGCGGACGGCGCTCGTGGTGGCGCACCGGCTCAGCACGGTCGCCGCCATGGACCGGCTCGTCGTCCTCGACCGCGGACGGATCGTGGAACAGGGCACCCACCAGGAGCTGCTCGCGCGGGACGGCGCCTACGCGAGACTGTGGCAGCACCAGTCGGGCGGCTTCCTCGACGACAGCCCCGGCGCGTCCGTCACGGTCTGACCAGCAGCTGGAACTCGAACGCGTACCGGGAGGCGCGGTAGACGTGCGACCCGTACTCGACCGGCCGGCCGGTGTCGTCGTACGCGGTGCGCTGCATGGTCAGCAGGGCGGCGCCCTCCTTCTCGTCGAGGCGGGCGGCCTCCTCGGCGGTGGCGCAGCGGGCGCCGACGGTCTGCCGGGCGCTGTGCAGGGTGATGCCGGCGGTGCGCATCAGCCGGTACAGGCCCGTCGACTCCAGCCGGGCGGTGTCGAGTTCGAGCAGGGCGGCGGGCAGGTAGTTGCACAGGAACGCCACCGGATGGCCGTGCGTGCTGCGCAGCCGCTCCAGGGCGACGACCTCGCTGCCCTCCGCGACGCCGAGCGCGGCCGCCACGTCGGCGGACGCCGGCCGGTGCTCGTGGCGCAGCACCTCGGTGGTCGGCCCCTGCCCGGCCGCCTCCAGGTCGTCGTACAGGCTGCTGAGTTCCAGCGGGCGCTTGACCTGGCTGTGCACCACCTGGGTGCCGACGCCGCGGCGGCGCACCAGAAGCCCCTTGTCGACCAGGGACTGGATGGCCTGGCGGACGGTGGGCCGGGACAGGCCCAGCCGGCTGGACAGGTCGACCTCGTTGCCCAGCAGGTTGCCCGGGGCGAGGGCCCCGTGCTCGATCGCCGCCTCCAGCTGCTGCGCCAGCTGGTAGTACAGCGGTACGGGACTGCCCCGGTCCAGGGCGAAGTCCAGCGAGTCGAGCGCGGCGGCGTTCGTGGCACGTGCGGAGCCACTGGTCCTCGCCATGGCCGTACCTCCCTGTGATGGTGTGTCAGGAGTGGCTGGGAAACCGAAGGGCCTTACGTGAGCGTGGAGTTCACAGGTGGCGGCGGCGGTCGGCGACCTGGCGGTCGTACTCCTCCCGGGCCCGCACCGCGGCCTCGCGGGAGGCGGTCTCGGCGACCGGCACGTCCCACCAGGCCTCGGCCGGGGGAGCGGCCGGGCCGGCGGTGTCGGTCTCGACGTACACACACGTCGGCCGGTCGGAGGCGCGGGCCGCGGCGAGCGCCGAGCGCAGCTCGCCGACCGTCTTGGCGCGCAGCACGTCCATGCCGAGGCTGCCCGCGTTGGCGGCCAGGTCGACGGGGAGCGGGTCGCCGGTGAAGGTGCCGTCGGCGGCGCGGTAGCGGTAGGCGGTGCCGAACCGCTCGCCGCCGACGCTCTCCGACAGGCCGCCGATGGAGGCGTAGCCGTGGTTCTGGATGAGCAGCAGGTTGACCGGCAGGCCCTCCTGCACGGCCGTGACGATCTCGGTCGGCATCATCAGGTAGGTGCCGTCGCCGACCAGCGCCCACACCGGGGTGCCGGGCGCGGCCTGCTGGACGCCGAGCGCGGCCGGGATCTCGTAGCCCATGCAGGAGAAGCCGTACTCCAGGTGGTACTGGCGCGGACTCCGCGCCCGCCACAGCTTGTGCAGGTCGCCAGGGAGCGAACCGGCCGCGTTGATCACCACGTCGTCGTCGCCGACGACCGCGTCCAGCGCGCCGAGCACCTGCGTCTGGGTGGGCACGGCACTGTCGTCGGCTGCGCGGTAGGCGGCCTCCACGACCTGCTCCCAGCGCTCCTTGCCCGCGCCGTACTCCGCCTCGTACCCGGCGTCGACGCGGTGGCCGGTGAGCGCCTCGGTCAGCCGCTCCAGACCGGCCCGCGCGTCGCACACCACCGTCCGCGCGGCCAGCTTGTGCGCGTCGAACGCGGCGATGTTGAGGTTGACGAACCGCACGTCCGGGTTCTGGAAGAGGGTGCCGGAGGCGGTGGTGAAGTCCGTGTACCGGGTGCCGACGCCGATCACCAGGTCGGCGGTGCGGGCGATGTCGTCGCAGACTGCCGTGCCGGTGTGGCCGATGCCGCCCAGGTCGGCGGGGTGGTCGTGGCGCAGCGAGCCCTTGCCCGCCTGGGTGGAGGCGACCGGGATACCGGTGGCGTCCACGAACGCCCTCAGCGCCTCCTCGGCCTCGCTGTGGTGGACGCCGCCGCCCGCGACGATCAGCGGGCGGCGCGCCGCGCGGATCGCGTCGACGGCCGCGGCCAGCTCGGCCGGGTCCGGCGCGGGCCGCCGCACGTGCCACACCCGCTCGGCGAAGAACTCCTCCGGCCAGTCGTACGCCTCGGCCTGCACGTCCTGGGGGAGGGCCAGCGTCACCGCGCCGGTCTCGGCCGGGTCGGCGAGGACCCGCACGGCGTTCAGCGCCGAGGGGATCAGCGCCTCGGGGCGCGTGACGCGGTCGAAGTACCGGGAGACCGGGCGCAGGGTGTCGTTGACGGAGACGTCGGCCTCGGTGGGGTGCTCCAGCTGCTGCAGCAACGGGTCGGCGGCGCGGGTGGCGAAGTAGTCGCCGGGCAGCAGCAGGACCGGCAACCGGTTGACGGTGGCCAGGGCGGCGCCGGTGACCAGGTTGGTGGCGCCGGGCCCGATGGAGGTGGTCACGGCCTGCGCGGACAGGCGGTTGAGCTGCCGGGCGTGACCGACGGCCGCGTGCACCATGGCCTGCTCGTTGCGGCCCTGGTGGTACGGCATCGCCGCGTCCGGTCCGATGCCCGCCTCCAGGAGGGCCTGGCCGATGCCCGCCACGTTGCCGTGCCCGAAGATGCCCCAGGTGCCGGCGATCAGCCGGTGCCGTACGCCGTCGCGCTCGGTGTACTGGACGGACAGGAAACGCACCAGGGCCTGCGCGACGGTCAGGCGGCGGGTGGGGGTGCTCATCAGGACTTCTCCGGTGCCGTGTAGAGGGGGAGACGGGGGTCGACGGGCTGGTCGGGCCAGGTGCCGCGGATCCAGGCGTGATCGGGGTGGTCGCAGATCAGCCAGGCGCGCTCGGCCTCGGGGCCCGCCATGACGTTGAGGTAGTACATGTGGTGGCCGGGCACGGCCATCGACGGCCCGTGCCAGCCGTCCGGGATGAGGACGACGTCGCCGTCGCGCACCTCGGCCAGGACGTCGGTGCCCCGGCCGTGGCCGGAGGGCGAGACGCGCTGGTAGCCGAGGCCGGGAACGGCGTCGTGGGCGGCGAACTCGAAGTAGTAGATCTCCTCGAGCACCGACTCCTCGCCGGGGCGGTGCTCGTCGTGCTTGTGCGGCGGGAACGACGACCAGTTGCCGCCCGGGGTGATCACCTCCACCGCGATCAGCTTGTCGCACTCGAAGACGCCGGCCGCGCCGAAGTTGTTGACCTGGCGGCTGCTGTTGCCGGTGCCGCGCAGTTCGACCGGCACCGAGGAGGCGGGCCCGTAACGGGCGGGCAGCCTGCGGCTGCAGCGCGCCCCGGTGAGCGCGAACCGCCCGCCGCCGGCGGACGAGACGGTCACCCGGGCGTCCCGCGGCACATACGCGAAGTCGCTGACGGCCGTGAACACGCTTTCGCGGCCGGTGAGTTCGAAGGTGTCGTGGCCGAAGTCGTCGTCGGCGGCGACGGTGCAGCCGCCGGACAGCGGCAGCACGATCCACTCGCTGTCGCCCGTGTCGAAGGTGTGCGTGCCGCCCGGCGGCAGCCGGAGCACACGCAGGCTGGAGTAGCCCCAGCCGGCCTTCTCGGGGGAGACGTCCACGGCGTACGGGCCATTTTCGGCCTTTCCGGCGGGAAGGTGATACGTCATCGGTTCCTCCGGGTCACGACGGGCGGGTCGGCGGGCGGGTCGGCGAGCCCGTCAGAGGTCACAGCACAGGACACGGCACGCGACTCGTCACGGCGCACCGCGCAGGGCGTGGCGCGGCGGCGCGTCACAGCAGCCCCACGGCCGTGTCGACCGCGCTCTCCACGCTGCCCTCGGCCGGGTACAGCAGCGAGCGGCCGACGACCATGCCCATGACGGTGGGCAGCCGCAGGGCCTTGCGCCAGCGCTCGTAGGCGCCTTCCTGGTCGTCGCCGACCTCGCCGCCGAGCAGGACGGCCGGCAGGGTCGACGTCTCCAGCACCTCGCCCATGTCGTCGGGGTCGTCGGTGACGGGCAGTTTCAGCCAGGTGTAGGCGGAGGTGCCGCCCAGCCCGGAGGCGATGGCGATGGACCGGGTGACGGCCTCGGCGGACAGGTCGTTGCGCACCCGGCCCTCGACGCGGCGGGAGACGAACGGCTCCACGAACAGCGGGAGCCGGTGCGCGGCCATCGCGTCGACGGCGCGGGCGGTCGACTCCAGGGTGGTCAGCGACCCCGGGTCGTCGTAGTCGATGCGCAGCAGCAGCTTGCCGGCGTCGAAGCGGAGCCGGGCGATGTCCTCGGCGCGGTGGCCGGTGAAGCGGTCGTCCATCTCGAAGGCCGCGCCCGCGAGACCGCCGCGGTTCATGGAGCCCATGACGACCTTGTTCTCCAGCACGCCGAGCAGGAGCAGGTCCTCCAGTATGTCGGCGGTGGCCAGCACCCCGTCGACGCCGGGCCGGGACAGCGCCGTGCAGAGACGTTCCAGCAGATCCGCCCGGTTGGCCATGGCCAGGCGCCGGCCGCCCACGCCGAGGGCGCCGCGAGCCGGGTGATCGGCGGCCACGATCATGAGACGGCCGCTGTCGCCGAGCAGGGGTCGGCGCACCCGGCGGGCGGCGGCCTCGGCGACGGCCTCGGGGTTCCGGGCCCTGACCGAGACGAGGTCGGGGATGCTGATGGTCAAGACGAAAGCTCCGTTCGGGGAGTTCAGGCGGCGGCGCGGGCGAGCAGGTCGTCGACCTCCGCCGGGGTCGGCATCGCGGAGGAACAGGCCAACCGGGAGGCGACGAGGGCGCCGGCGGCGTTGGCGTACCGCATGGTCTTCTCCAGCGACCAGCCGGACAGCAGCCCGTGCACCAGCGAGCCGCCGAACGCGTCGCCCGCGCCGAGGCCGTTGGCGACCTCGACGGGCACCGGCGGGACCTCGGCGGTGGTGCCGTCGCGGTGCACGGCGAGCACCCCCTCGGGCCCCTGCTTCACCACCGCGAGTTCCACGCCCGCCGCGAGCAGCGCCGCCGCGCAGGCGTGCGGCTCGCGGACGCCGGTGGCGATCTCGCACTCGTCGAGGTTGCCGACCGCGACCGTGGCGTGGCGCAGGGCCTGCGCGTAGTACGGGCGGGCCTCCTCGGCGTCGCGCCAGAACATGGGGCGCCAGTCCAGGTCGAAGACGGTGGTGCCGGTCCTGCCGCGGGCTTCGAGCGCGGCGAGCGTGGCGGAGCGGCTGGGCTCCTCGCTCAGCCCGGTGCCGGTGAACCACAGGACGCGTGCCGCGCGGATGGCGGGGAGGTCCAGTTCGTCGGCGTGTATCTCCAGGTCGGGGGCCTTGGGCTGCCGGTAGAAGTACAGCGGGAAGTCGTCCGGCGGGAAGATCTCGCAGAACGTCACCGGTGTCGGGTAGGCGTCCACGGGCGTCACCCAGCGGTCGTCGACGCCGAAGTCCCGCAGCGCCCGGTGCAAATAGGCGCCGAAGGGGTCGTTCCCGGTACGGCTGACCAGCGCGGTGTTCCGGCCGAGCCGGGCCGCGGCGACCGCCACGTTCGCGGCCGAGCCGCCGAGGAACTTGCCGAAGGTCTCCACGTGCGTGAGGGGAACACCCGACTGCATAGGATAGAGATCGACTCCGAGACGGCCCATAGTGATCAAGTCGAAGGACTGGACGACGGACTCCAAGGGCTCAGCCATGCGCGACGCTCCTCGACCTGTGCTGGGGAAGCGGGGGCCCGTGCGCCTCCCGCCTCCCAGGTGTAGGCCGCCATGGCCGACGCTGTCAATAGTTTGTACTTACATTCGGACCTGCAAGTGAAATGATGTCTTAACAAAGTATTGACAGCGAGCGCGCCAAGGGATTTGATCCCGTCCCAGCACGACAGCCGCTTCCGCGGCACACGGCCCGGACCTGAACCGCAGGTCCGGGTTCTGGATCCCGACGATCCGCCGGTTCCCCGTCTCCCCCCGTCGCACAGTGAGGTGCAGGACAGATGGAACGCTCTTCTCTCTCCCGCAGACTGGCCCCCGCAGTGGCCCTGGCAGCCGCGGCGGCACTGACCGTCGCGGGCTGCTCCAGCAGCTCCGGCGGCAAGAAGGCCGAGGAGAGCGCGGACGGCGCCTCCGCGGGCAAGGCCACGACGCCCCGCATGACGGTCGCCCTGGTGACCCACCAGTCGCCCGGCGACACCTTCTGGGACATCGTCCGCAAGGGCGCCGAGGCCGCCGCCGCCAAGGACAACATCAAGCTGGTCTACTCCGCGGACCCGAGCGCCGGCGCCCAGGCCACCCTGGTGCAGAACGCGATCGACCAGAAGGTCGACGGCATCGCCGTCACCCTCGCAAAGCCGGACGCCATGAAGGACGTCGTGTCCAAGGCGACCCAGGCGAACATACCCGTCGTCGGCCTCAACTCCGGGGTCAGCGACTGGAAGAAGCTCGGCCTGATGGAGTTCTTCGGCCAGGACGAGACGGTGGCCGGCGAGGCGTTCGGCAAGAAGCTCAGCGAGCTCAAGGCCAAGCACGCCGTCTGCGTCGTCCAGGAGCAGGGCAACATCGGCCTGACCCAGCGCTGCGACGGCCTGAAGAAGACCTTCTCCGGCAAGACCGACGTGCTGTACGTCAACGGCACCGACATGCCGTCCGTGAAGTCGACCATCACCGCCAAGCTCAAGCAGGACAAGTCCATCGACTACGTCGCCACCCTCGGCGCCCCGTTCGCGCTGACCGCGGTGCAGTCGGTGTCCGACGCCGGCAGCAAGGCCAAGATCGCGACCTTCGACCTGAACAAGGACCTCACGAGCGCCATCAGCAAGGGCACCATCCAGTTCGCCGTGGACCAGCAGCCCTGGCTCCAGGGCTACCTGGCGATCGACTCGCTGTGGCTGTACAAGAACAACGGCAACTACATGGGCGGCGGCGAGCAGCCCGTGCTGACCGGCCCTGCCTTCGTGGACAAGTCCAACGTCGACGCGGTCGCGAAGTACGCCGCGAAGGGCACTCGGTGATGAGTATGACGCAGGACGCCGAGCCGGCGGTGACCACACCGCCGGCCTCCGGCCCCGGCAAGGAAACCGACGGGCGCACGGCCCGGCGCCCCCTGGCGCTCAGGCTGCTGGCCCGTCCCGAGGTGGGCGTCTTCCTCGGCGCCGTCGCCGTGTACGTGTTCTTCCTCGTCACCGCCCCGCCGGTGCGTGACGGCTCCTCGATGGCGAACGTGCTCTACCAGTCGTCGACCATCGGCATCATGGCGCTTCCGGTGGCGCTGCTGATGATCGGCGGGGAGTTCGACCTGTCGTCCGGTGTCGCCGTGATCACCTCGGCGCTGACCGCGAGCATGCTGAGCTACCAGCTGACCATGAACGTCTGGGCCGGCGTGGTCCTCGCGCTCGCCGTGTCCCTCGCGGTCGGCTTCTTCAACGGCTGGATGGTGGTCAAGACCGGCCTGCCCAGCTTCCTGATCACCCTGGGCAGCTTCCTGATCCTGCAGGGCGTCAACCTCGCCGTCACCAAGCTGGTCACCGGCAACGTGGCCACCGACGACATCAGCGACATGGACGGCTTCGACCAGGCGAAGAAGGTCTTCGCCTCGTCCTTCGACGTCGGCGGTGTCCAGGTGAAGATCACCGTGGTGTACTGGCTGGTCTTCGCCGCGCTGGCCACCTGGGTGCTGCTGCGCACCAGGTACGGCAACTGGATCTTCGCCGTCGGCGGCAACAAGGAGTCCGCGCGGGCCGTCGGCGTGCCGGTGAACTTCACCAAGATCTCGCTGTTCATGCTGGTCGGCTTCGGCGCCTGGTTCGTCGGCATGCACCAGCTGTTCACCTTCAACACCGTGCAGTCCGGCGAGGGCGTGGGCCAGGAGCTGATCTTCATCTCCGCGGCCGTGATCGGCGGCTGCCTGCTGACCGGCGGCGCCGGCTCGGCGATCGGCCCGGTCTTCGGCGCCTTCATGTTCGGCATGGTGCAGCAGGGCATCGTCTACGCCGGCTGGAACCCCGACTGGTTCAAGGCGTTCCTCGGCGCGATGCTGCTCGGCGCGGTGCTGATCAACCTGTACATCCAGCGCACGGCGACCCGGAGGTGACCGACATGACGACAGCCGACGAGGCCGGCACCCACGGCGCCATCATCCCCGACACCCCCACCGCCGGCGGGGACGGGGCGATCGTCGAACTGCGCGGCGCGGGCAAGTCCTACGGCAACATCCGCGCCCTGCACGGCGTCGACCTGAAGGTGTACCCCGGCCAGGTCACCTGCGTGCTCGGCGACAACGGCGCCGGCAAGTCCACCCTCATCAAGATCATCTCGGGTCTGCACCAGCACACCGAGGGCGAGTTCCTCGTCGACGGCGCACCGGTGCGCTTCTCCACCCCGCGCGAGGCGCTCGACAAGGGCATCGCCACCGTCTACCAGGACCTCGCGGTCGTCCCGCTGATGCCGGTGTGGCGCAACTTCTTCCTCGGCTCGGAGATGACCAAGGGCCCCTGGCCCCTGCGCCGCCTCGACATCGAGAAGATGAAGCAGACGGCCGACCACGAGCTGCGCGAGATGGGCATCGTCCTGGACGACCTGGAACAGCCCATCGGCACCCTCTCCGGCGGCCAGCGCCAGTGCGTGGCCATCGCCCGCGCCGTCTACTTCGGCGCCCGCGTGCTCATCCTGGACGAGCCGACCGCCGCCCTCGGCGTCAAGCAGTCCGGCGTGGTGCTGAAGTACATCGCCGCCGCCCGCGACCGCGGCCTCGGCGTCATCTTCATCACCCACAACCCCCACCACGCCTACATGGTCGGCGACCACTTCAGCGTGCTGCGCCTGGGCACCCTGGAGATGTCCGCCTCCCGCGACCAGGTCAGCCTCGAGGAACTCACCAACCACATGGCCGGCGGCGCCGAACTCGCCGCGCTCAAGCACGAACTCGCGCAGGTCCGCGGAGTCGACGTCGAGGAACTCCCCGAAGAGGACGCCCTCGCCGCACCCGGCGCGGCCGCATCCGAAGGGAAGTCCTGACATGTCCGCTGCGCTGGATCGCATCCGGGTCGGCTCCGCACCCGACTCCTGGGGCGTCTGGTTCGCCGACGACCCCGTGCAGGTGCCCTGGGAACGCTTCCTGGACGAGGTCGCCGAGGCCGGCTACTCCTGGATCGAGCTCGGCCCGTACGGCTACCTGCCGACCGACCCGGCCCGGCTCACCGACGAGGTGAACAAGCGGAACCTGAAGGTCTCCGCCGGCACCATCTTCTGCGGACTGCACCGCGGCCCCGCCGAATGGGACGGCACCTGGGAGCAGGTCAGCCGGGTCGCGGCGCTGACCCAGGCCATGGGCGCCGAACACCTGGTCGTCATCCCGTCCTTCTGGCGGGACGACAAGACCGCCGAGATCCTGGAGCCCCCGGAGCTGACCGGCGAGCAGTGGGCCCACCTCACCAAGGGCATGGAACGGCTCGGCCACGAGGTGAAGGAGACCTACGGCCTCGACATCGTCGTGCACCCGCACGCCGACACCCACATCGACACCGAGGCGCACGTCGAGCGCTTCCTCGACTCGACCGACTCCGGCCTGGTCAACCTCTGCCTCGACACCGGGCACTACGCCTACTGCGGCGGCGACAGCGTCAAGCTGATCGAGACCTACGGCGAACGCATCGGCTACCTGCACCTCAAGCAGGTCGACCCGGAGATCCTCGCCGACGTGCGCGCGAACGAGGTGCCGTTCGGCCCGGCCGTGCAGCGCGGTGTGATGTGCGAACCGCCGTCCGGCGTACCGGAGCTGGGCCCGGTGCTGGAGGCGGCGCAGCGGCTCGGCGTGGACCTGTTCGCGATCGTCGAGCAGGACATGTACCCGTGCGAGCCGGACAAGCCGCTGCCCATCGCGGTGCGCACCCGCAAGTTCCTGAGGTCCTGCGGCGCCTGACCGCCTCACCGCCCGACCGCCCGACCGTCCGAAGGGGGACGACCATGGACCGGCCCGGCACACTGCGCGTCGCCGTCGTCGGCGCCGGCAGGATGGGCGCCGACCACGTCCGCCGTATCCAGGAGGTCACCAGCGGCGCCCGGGTGACCGCCGTCGTCGACGTCGACGCGGAACGCGCCAAGGCCGTCGCGGCCGGCGTCGACGGCTGCACCCCGTACACCGACCCGGCCGCCGCGATGGCGTCGGCCGACGTCGACGCCGTGCTCATCGCCTCTCCGGGACCCGCTCACGAGGCGGCCCTGCTGACGGCGTTCGCGCACGACCTGCCGGTGCTCTGCGAGAAGCCGCTCACCCCGGACGCGGCCTCCGCCCTGCGCGTGCTGGAAGCCGAGCAGTCCCTGGGCCGGCGCCGCGTCCAGGTCGGCTTCATGCGGCGCTACGACGCCGAGTACCTGAAGCTCAAGGCCCTGCTGGACAGCGGCCAGCTGGGCCGGCCGCTGCTGCTGCACAACCGGCACCGCAACGTCGCCTCCCCGCCCGGCTGGCGCAGCGAGATGCTCGTCAACGACTCCGTCGTGCACGAGATGGACATCACGCGCTGGCTGCTCGGCCACGAGATCACGGCCGTGACGGTGCTGCGCCCGGCGCCGTCCGTGAACGCCCCGGACGGGATGCAGGACCCGCAGTTCGTGGTGTTCGAGACCGACGGCGGCGCGGTCGTCGACGTCGAGATCTTCGTCAACTGCGGCTTCGGCTACCAGGTCCAGGCCGAGGCGGTCTGCGAACGCGGCACCGCCCGGATCGGCGACGGCCACGCCATGGTCACCAACATGGCGGGCCGCTGGGGCGGCACCATCGCCCAGGACTACCTGGAACGCTTCGCCGACGCCTACGACCGCGAGGTCCAGGCGTGGGTGGACGCCACCCGCCGCGGCGAGGTCACCGGCCCCAGCGTGTGGGACGGCTACGCCGCGGCGGCGGTCTGCGAGGCCGGCGTGCGCGCCCTGGAGCAGGGCGGCCGGGCCGAGGTGGAACTCGTGGAGCGGCCGCCGCTGTACCGCTGACGCGCCGGCGGCCGCTCCCGGCTCGTCACCGGCCCGGGGGGAAGCCCGCGAGGGGGCGGGTGAAGACGACCCGGGGCCGGCCGGGGCCGTTGTAGTCCTCCGCGACGCGGACGTCGAAGCCCAGGCTGCGGTGGAAGGCCACGGAGCCCTCGTTGCCCACCGTGGTGATCGCCTTCAGGCGGACGGCGCCCTGCCGGCCGGCGGCCTCGGTGAACGCCTCGTACAGGGCGCGGCCCAGCCCGGCGCCGCGGGCGTCGTCGCGGGTCGCGACCAGATGCACGTACCCGGTGCCGTCCGGGGTGACGAAGCCGATGAGGTAGCCGAGGACGCCGTCGTCCGACCGGGCGACCAGGCAGGTCCGCCCGAACTCGTGCACCAGCGGCAGCAGATGCAGCGCCCGCAGATCGCGGTCGCCCCAGTAGCGGGCGTGCTCGTCGAGTGCCTGCTGGATGTCGGTGACCCGGGCCGGGACGATCCGCGCGGCGGCCGTGCCGTCGGTCATCCGGCCGTCCGTCCGGCGTCCGCGCGCGGCCGGGGCGCGAGGCCCGCGGCGCGGTAGCAGTCGTCGATCAGCGTCATCGTCGCCACCGCGTCGTCCGCGTCCAGCGGCAGCGGCACGCCGTCGCGTACCGCGGCGGCGAAGGCGTCCAGCTGGTAGGCGTACGACGACCGGGTGCCGAGCCGTTCCGTCCGCTCGCCGTCCGCGGTGCGCACCACCACCCGGTCGTCCCGGTGCGGCAGCACGAAGTTGGGGGCGGTCGCCTCACCGCGGGTGCCGACGATCCGGCAGCTCATCTCCAGCTCGCCGTAGGCCATGTGGCAGCGCGCGGAGGCGGTGGCCCCGCCGGGGAAGGCCAGTTCGGCGTCCAGCCACTCGTCGACGCTGGGCACGCCGCTCCGTTCGCCACCGCGCGCGGAGACGAGCCGCGGGGCGCCGCCCGCGAGGGGCGCGAGCATCCGCGCCGCGTGCAGGCCGTAGCAGCCCAGGTCCATCAGGGCGCCGCCGGCCAGCGGCAGCGACCAGCGCGGGTCGCCGTCCGGCGGCGCGGGGGTCGCGACCAGGGCCTCGAACCGCCGGAGTTCGCCCAGTTCGCCGCTCGCCAGGATCTCGTGCAGGCGGCGGGTGACCGGGTGGAAGAGGTAGTGGAAGCCCTCCAGGAAGACCGTCCCGGACTGCGCGGCGGCCTGCCGTACCTCGGCGGCCTCCTCCGCGTTGCTCGCCGACGGCTTCTCGGTCAGGACGTGCTTGCCCGCCTCCAGGGCGGCGAGGTTCCACGGCCCGTGCAGACCGTTGGGGAGCGGGTTGTACACCACCTCGACCTCGGGGTCGGCGAGCAGGTCGGTGTACGAGCCGAGCACCCGCTCCACGCCGTGCTCCGCGGCGAACGACTCGGCCCGGGAGCGGTCCCGGGCCGCCACCGCGACGAGGCGGTGGCCGCCGGCCCGGGCCGGTTCGGCCAGCGCGCGTCCGGTGATCCGGGCCGCTCCCAGTACTCCGATGCGCAGGGGCTCCCGGTCCGGTCCGCTCATGACGTGCGCTCCTCCTGGATCGTGGCGGGAGCGTCCTCCGGCCGTGTCGGTGTGCCGTCCGCCGCCGGGAAGCGGCGGCGGACGAGGTCCTGGGCATGCGCGACGACGCACTCGACCAGTTCGAAGGCGGGCAGGCCGCCGACATGGTACGTGCGGCTGCGGCCCTGCAGCGCATCGAGCCGGTCCAGAGCGCCGGCCGCGAGGTCGTCGCCGCCGAAGTGCGGCATGAACGCCCACCGGCGCCGCAGGTGCACCCGCTCCAGCCGGCCGCCCAGCTCCGCGATGTCGCCCGGCAGCAGCGCGGCGACGTCCTCGGGACGGCCGTAGGAGTAGAAGGTCCGCACGTCGCTGCCGGGGTAGCGGTGGTGGTACGACACGCAGTGGCCGGCCGTCTCGCGGGTCGCCGTGTGGCGGTCGAGGAAGTAGAAGGCGTCCTCCGGCAGGCCGGGGGCGGCGGCGAGGGTGGTGTGGTAGGCGTTGCTGCGCATCCGCGCGGCGAGGTCGCGTTCCTCCTCGGTGGCGTCCAGGACCGGCAGGATCCGGTCCAGAGGTACGGCCAGCACCAGGTCGTCGGCGTCCACCGGGCCGCCGCCGGTGTGCACCCGCACCCCGTCCGCGTGCCGCTCGACCGCCTCGACCCGCACCCCGCACCGCACGTCTTCCAGCCCCTCGGCGACACGGTCCCACAGCGTGGCGAACCCGCCGACGACCGTGAACGAGCCCGCGTGGCCCAGCAGTTCCGGCCCCTCCGACAACAGCCCCGTCATCTCGGCGTACTTGACGAAGTACAGCGCCGGCACGTCGTCGTCGAGATGGCCGTAGCCGGCCGCCGTGTACCCGGTGCCGAACGAGTCGGCCATGGACCGCAGGCGGTGCTCGTCGAGCCACCGCCCCACGGGAGCGGCGAGCGCCCTGGCGGAGTGGGCGAGCCCGGGTTCGGCGATGCGCGGGAACTCCCGCTCGCGCAGCGCCCGGTAGCGGGCGAACGCCTCGTCGCGCAGGAACGGCATCGTCTGCCGGCTGGCGGTGCGCTGCGCGACGTTCAGCACGCGGTACCGGGTGGTGCGCTCCGTCTTCACGCCCAGCTCGGTCACCAACTCCGCCACCCGTGCGTACCGGTTGGTGCAGATGTGGCCGCCCAGATCGTAGGCCAGGCCGTCGACGTGCACGCTCCCGCACTTGCCGGCCACCTCGTCCCGCTCCTCCAGCACGGTCACCCGGTGTCCGGCGCGCTCCAGTTCCCGGGCGGCGGTCAGACCGCCGGGACCCGCGCCGATCACCACCACCCTGCGGGGGCGGGGGCCGGGTAACTCGTCGCGGACCAGGTCAGGTCGGTGGACGGCGTGGCCGCTGCTCATGGTCGTCGCTCCTCGGTCGGTGGTGCGCGGACGGTCTGGTGGCCGCCGTTCGGGCGGACCACAAGACCGTAAACGCACCCCGGGAGCGCGACCACGCCGCCCCGGGCCTGTCGCGGAAAGCCCTGCCTGTCCCGCGACGGGCCCTAGGGGGTGTCTGACAAATGCCCGCGGCGTCGCGGCGCCTGGCACGCACGCTCGCGGCGTTGCCGAAACGCCCTAGTGGCTCCGCCACGAGGACGCTCCGGCGCCTTGCGATCGCACGCACCAGACACCGCTCCTTCTTCCACGCTCATTTGTCAGACACCCCCTGGCCGGCGCGCACCTCGGCGATCGTCACCGGCCGGTGCTCGTGCAGCGACAGGGTGCACGCCTCCGCGATCCAGCCGGCCTCCAGCGCGTCCGCGATCGTGCAGGGGGAGGTCCGGGTGCCGGCCACGACCTCGGTGAACGCGGTGAGTTCGGCGCGGTAGGCCTCGGTGAAGCGGTCCATGAAGAAGTCGTGCGGGGTGCCCGCGGGGAAGGTCACGCCGGGCTCGACGGAACGCAGCGGCAGCTTGTCCTCCAGGCCGACCGCGATGGAGTCGGCGAACCCGTGGATCTCCATGCGGACGTCGTAACCCCGGCCGTTGTGGCGGGAGTTGGAGACCACGGCGATGGTGCCGTCGTCGAGGGTGAGGATCGCGCCGGTGGTGTCGGCGTCGCCCGCCTGCTTGATGTAGTCGGCGCCCCGGTTGCCGCCGACGGCGTACACCTCGGTCACCTCGCGGCCGGTCACCCAGCGGATGATGTCGAAGTCGTGCACCGAGCAGTCGCGGAAGATGCCGCCGGAGGCGGCGACGTAGGCGGCCGGCGGCGGCGCCGGGTCCAGGGTGGTCGACCGCACGGTGTGCAGCGTGCCCAGCTCGCCGCTGTGCACGGCGGCCCGCGCCGCGACGAAGCCGGCGTCGAAGCGGCGGTTGTAGCCGATCTGGATCGGCACGTCGGAGCCCTCGACGGCCTTGAGGACCTCGACGCCCTCGGCCATGGTCTTCGCGACGGGCTTCTCGCAGAAGACGGGCACGCCGGCCTCGACGGCGGCCAGGATCAGGCCCGGGTGGGCGTCGGTCGCCGCGGCGACCACCACGCCGTCCACCCCGGCGGCCAGCACCGCCTCGGGGGAGTCCGCGACCTCGGCGCCGAACCGCTCGGCGGCGGACTTGGCGGCCTGGGCGAACGGGTCGGAGACGACGAGGGAGTCGACCGCGTCGAGTCCGGAGAGGGTCTCGGCGTGGAAGGCGCCGATGCGGCCGAGGCCGAGGATTCCGATGCGCATGGGGTGTTGCTCCTTGGGTGCGGGTTGTTGCCGTGGGGAGAGAGCGGGGGAGGGGGGAAGTCAGTCGAGTCCGCCGAGCACGTTCTGGTCCCAGTCGATCACCGATCCGGTGACCACGCCCGACCGGTCCGACAGCAGGAGGACGACGAAGTCGGCGATCTCGTCCGGCTGGCCGAGCTTGCCCATCGGCAGCTTCGTGGCGGCCTCCTCGCGCCAGTCGTCCCCGGCGCCGTGGAACCTCTTCTGCGTCGCGTCCTCGCCCTCGGTCGCCGTCCAGCCGATGTTCAGGCCGTTGACGCGGATCCGGTCCCAGCGGTGGGCGTGCGCCGCGTTGCGGGTCAGGCCGATCAGGCCGGCCTTGGCGGCGACGTACGGCGCGAGGAAGGGCTGCCCGCCGTGCGCCGAGGAGGTGATGATGTTGACGATCGTGCCCGGCGCCTTGCGGCTCAGCATGTCCGCCACCGCCGCCTGCATCGCGAAGAACGGGGCCCGGAGATTGATCGCGATGTGCTGGTCGAACAGGGCGGGCGTGGTGTCCAGGAGGGTGCCCCGGGAGGTGAGGCCGGCGGAGTTGACCAGGCAGTCGACCCGGCCGTACACCGCCACCACGTCGCCGACGGCGGACCGTGCCTGCTCGGCGTCGGACAGGTCGGCCCGCACGAACGTGGCCTTGCCGCCGGCCGCGGTCAGCTCGGTCACCAGCGCCTCGCCCGGCGCGGTGCGCCGCCCGGTCACGGCCACCACCGCGCCCTCACGGACCGCGGCCCGCGCGACGGCGGCGCCGACGCCCTGACTGCCGCCGTTGACGAGGACGACCTTGTCGTCGAGAAGTCCCATGAGGGCAGGTCCTTTCAGAAGTGACGCGGTCGGCTTTCGCGCCGCTCGGCGCCGGCCCGCAGCGCGTCGCGCAGGGTCTCGGGGGTCCAGGTCTCGCGCAGGGCGCGCCGTACGACGTCCGCCTGCGCGGGCGGGGCGAGGCCGTCGACGGGCGGGTCGCTGTCGAGGTTGGTGGGGAAGGGGTAGCCCTCGGCGCTCGCCGCGATCACGTTCTCCAGCCACTCCTCGCCGGCGCCCTCCGCCCGGCGCCTGAGCAGCACCGGGAAGACCGCGTCGACGACGGCCTCGCGGTCGACCGTCTCCATCGCCCGGCCGAACGCGGAGGACACCTGCAGCAGGTTGGCGGTGCGCCGGACGTCCGCGGAGCTGTTGGCGCCGGCCGCGTGGAACAGCGCGGGGTTGAAGAAGACCGCGTCGCCCTTGGCGAGGGCGAGTTGGACGTGGTGGGCCTCGAAGTACTCCCGGAAGGCCGGCAGCCGCCAGGCCAGGTAGCCGGGCTCGTACTTCTGCGAGTGCGGCAGGTACATGGTCGGTCCGGACTCGACGGGCATGTCGCAGTGCGCGACCGCGCCCTGGAGGGTGAGGACGGGGGAGAGGGCGTGCACGTGCGCCGGGTAGGCGGCCGCCGCCTCGCCGGAGAGGAAGCCGAGGTGGTAGTCGCGGTGCACGGTCTGCGCGGCGCCGCCCGGGTTGACCACGTTGACCTGCGAGGTGACCTGGTAGGCGGGGCCGAGCCAGGCGGTGGCGGCCAGCGCCAGCATGTCGTTGGCGTAGTAGTCGGCGAACGCCTCCGGGTCGTGCAGGGCCGCCTTCTCCAGCGCGTTCCACACCCGGTCGTTGGCGCCGGGGGCGGCGAAGTGGTCCCCGGCCCGCGCGCCCGAGGCCCGCTGTCCGGCGATGAGGGCGTCGAAGACGGCGCCGAGCCGGTCGACGACGGCCGGGTCGGGGAAGGCGCCCTTGAGGACCACGATGCCGGGCCCGTCGGCGAGCGCGCGGACCAGCTCGGCCCGCACGCCGGCGCGGTCGGCGGCCCCGCGCAGCCGGTCGCTGTCGTAGATCAGGACGCCGCGTTCCACGGCGGAGGCGTACGGGTAGCCGGCCCGGTCGGTGGAGGTCTCGACGACAGCGCGGAAGGCGTCGAGGTCGCAGTCCCGCTCGGACAGCCACACGCGGCGTTGCACGGAACGGAAGGCCGTCGAGGACGCCGGAGACATGGGAGACGCCGGAGATATCGAGGACGCCGGAGACATCGAGGACATCGAGGACATCGTCGTCCCTTCGGGGGTGCGGAGCGACACGGCTCTGCCATTCTTGTCAGTACAAACCCCTCGAACAACCAGCAGGAAGCCATCAAAAACCCCTCAAGGAGCCGTCCGTGGGCCACCCCTTCCCGATCCGGGAGATCGCACGTCAGGCGGGCCTGAGCGAGGCCACGGTGGACCGGGTGCTCAACGGGCGCGGCGGAGTGCGGGAGAGCACCGCCCGCGAGGTCCGGCAGGCCATCGCCGACCTGGACCGGCAGCGCACCCAGGTCCGGCTGGTCGGCCGCACCTTCATGATCGACATAGTGATGCAGACGCCGGAGCGGTTCTCCACCGCCGTGCGCGCCGCCCTGGAGGCGGAACTGCCCTCCCTGCACCCGGCGGTCGTCCGCTCGCGATTCCATTTCCGCGAGACCGGCCCGGCCGCCGAACTGACCCGCACCCTGGACCGCATCGCCCGGCGCGGCTCGCAGGGCGTGATCCTCAAGGCGCCGGACGTCCCGGAGGTCTCGGCCGCCGTCGGCCGGCTCGCCGACGCGGGCATCCCCGTGGTGACCCTGGTGACCGACCTGCCCGCGACCCCGCGCCTGGCCTACGTCGGCATCGACAACCGGGCGGCGGGCGCGACGGCGGCGTACCTCATGGGCCAGTGGCTCGGCGACCGCCCCGGCAACGTGCTCACCAGCCTCAGCAGCGGCTTCTTCCGCAACGAGGAGGAGCGCGAGATGGGCTTCCGCAGCGCGATGCGCACCCACCACCCCGACCGCACGCTGGTGGAGATCGCCGAGGGGCAGGGCCTGGACACCACCCAGTACGACCTGGTGCGCGCCGCGCTGGAACGGGATCCGGACATCCGCGCCGTCTACTCGATCGGCGGCGGCAACATCGCCACCCTGCGCGCCTTCGAGGATCTGGATCGCGAGTGCGCGGTGTTCGTCGCGCATGACCTCGACCACGACAACACGCGCCTGCTGCGTGAGCACCGCCTGTCCGCCGTCCTCCACCACGACCTGCGCCAGGACATGCGCGAGGCCTGCCACCTCGTGATGCGCTTCCACGGCGCGCTGCCGCCCGCGGGACCCACGCTGCCGTCCGCCACCCAGGTGGTGACGCCGTACAACATGCCCGCTCCGACGACGAGTTGAGGGACACCGGTGACACAGCTGACCGAGCGCGTCGAGATCGAGGGCGTCGCCTTCCTCGCCACGCTGACGCCGGGCAGCCGCATCGGGCTGCTGGCGCTGCACGCCGACAATGAAGGGGGCACGGCCGAACTCGCCGAGTCGGTGGCCGCGCGCCGCGGCGCCACCAGCCTGGTCTTCACCCAGCCGGGGACGCGGCGGCCGGTGCACATCCCTTCGCCGCGCATGGCCACGGACCGCTGCGCGCTGCTGCGGGACTTCCTCTCCCATGTCTCGGTGACGGTCTCACTGCACGGTCACCTGCGCGAGGCGGCGCCGCGCACCGTCTTCCTCGGTGGCGGCAACCGGTCGGCGGCCCGGCTGCTCGCCTTCGCGCTGCGCGCGCTGCGGCCGGAGTTCGAGGCGGTCACCGACCTCGCGGAGATACCGCGCGCGCTGCGCGGACTGCACCCGAGGAACCCGGTGAACCTGACCCGCGGGGGCGGCGTCCAGGTGGAGCTTCCGCTGCTCGCCCGCACCCGGCGGCCGGGCCGGAGGGCGGGCGAGCCGGACACCCCGCCGAGGCCGGTCGCCGACGCCCTCGCCGAGGGAGTGCGCCTGCTGTCCCTCAGGGGGTGACGCGACCCTCGGTGCCTGACGCGATCCTCAAGGCCTGACGCGTTTCGGGGAGGCTGACGTGTTCCGCGGAGGTCGCCGTTTCCTCAGAGGTTGACGGCGTAGGCCTTGCGCAGCGTCTCGTGGACCGTCCACGTCGTGCGGTCGCCCGCCCGCAGCACCGCCATGTCGCCCGGCCCGACGTCCAGTGTCGGCCCGCCCTCCACCTGGACGGTCGCCGACCCGCTGATCACGACGAACAGCTCGTCGGCCTCGGTGTCGGTGACGACGCCGGGGGTGATCTGCCAGATCCCGCGGATCTGCCGGCCGTCCGCCGACTCCCAGACGACCTTTCCGGTCACCTCCGGAGTCCCGGACACGATCTGCGTCGGGTCGAGGGGCTCGGGCTCGAGCTCGGCGTCGGGGATGTGGAGAGCGAAGCTGTGGGTCATACGGCGACCCTAGCCACCACTCCGGCCCGGCCGACGCCGACAGAGTGTGGGGTCTCGGCCCCGCCCGCAGGACACTTCGTCACGGCGATCGCCGCAGGGGACCTGGGGAGGACAGACGGGGTCAGTGCCCCCGAGGGCTGCCCGCAATACGGCGAACAAAATTGTTGACAATTCTGTCTGGCTAGATTTAGGTTCGACAGGCACTCACTCAGGGAGGGCAACGATGCCGAAGGAAGCCCGTCCGAGCACCGGGGAGCAGGCCAAGCAGCACGCGTTCGCGCAGCTGCGGCAGGCGATCCTGCACGGCGAGATGGCACCGGCACAGCGGCTGGTGGAGAACGAGCTCGCCGAGCAGTTCGGTGTGACACGGGCCAGCATCCGTGCCGCGCTCATCGATCTGGAGGCACAGGGCCTGGTCGAGCGGATCCGCAACCGCGGGTCGCGGGTGCGGGTGGTGACCGTGGAGGAAGCGGTCGCCATCACCGAATGCCGCATGGTCCTCGAAGGGCTCTGCGCGGCCAAGGCGGCCGTGCTGGCCGACGACGACCAGCTCGCCGAGCTGACGGAGCTGGGCACGGCGATGACCAAGGCGGTCGCCGACGGCGAGCCGGTGACGTACTCCGAACTCAACCAGGAACTGCACGCCAAGGTCCGCGAGTTCTCCGGCCAGCGGACGGCGGTGGACCTCCTGGAGCGGCTCAACGCCCAACTGGTGCGCCACCGCTTTCAGTTGGCGCTGCGGCCGGGGCGTCCCCAGCAATCCCTGAACGAGCATCTGGCGATGATCGAGGCGATCAGTGCCAGGGACCCGCAGGCGGCCGAGGCGGCCGTCCGCGCCCACCTCACCAGCGTGATCGAGGCGCTGCGCGGCTGACGCGCTGTGCGGCCGACCGCGCGCGGGGCGGGCGCGCCCACCTGTCCATCAAGGAGATCCGAGCAATGACCCAGGCCAACGCGCCCGCCACCCCACGATCCACACTCGTCGTCACCGCGCACGCCGGAGACTTCGTGTGGCGGGCGGGCGGCGCCATCGCCCTGGCCGCGTCCCGTGGCGAGAAGGTCACCATCGCCTGTCTCACCTTCGGCGAGCGCGGCGAGTCCGCCAAGGCGTGGCGTGAGGGCAGGAAGCTGGAGGAGATCAAGGCGATACGCCGGGACGAGGCCGAGCGCGCCGCCGCCGCCCTCGGCGCCGAGGTCCGCTTCTTCGACGCCGGCGACTACCCCCTGGTGGCCACCGAGGAGCTGACCGACCGGCTCGTCGCCGTGTACCGCGAGACCCAGCCGGACGTCGTCCTCACCCATCCGGCGGAGGACCCGTACAACGGCGACCACCCGGCCGCGAGCCGCATGGCGCTGCAGGCCAGGATCCTGGCCCAGGCCATCGGCTACCCGGGCGAGGGCGAGATCATCGGCGCCCCGCCGGTCTTCTTCTTCGAGCCGCACCAGCCCGAGATGAGCGGCTTCCGGCCCGAGGTGCTGCTCGACATCACCGAGGTGTGGGAGACCAAGCGCGAGGCGATGGAGTGCCTCGGCGCCCAGCAGCACCTGTGGGACTACTACACCGACCTCGCCGTGCGCCGCGGCGTCCAGCTCAAGCGCAACGCCGGCCCCAACCTGGGGCTCGCCCACAAGACCATGGCCGAGGCGTACATGCGTCCCTACCCGCAGATCGCGAAGGAGCTGGCATGAGCGGCGTGATCGTCACCAACCCTCCGAAGGCCGACGCGCGGGACGTCGAGGCGCTGGCCCGCTTCGGCGTGGCGACGGTGAGCGAGGCGATGGGCCGCAGCGGGCTGCTCGGCCCGGAGATCCGGCCCGTCCAGCAGGGCGTGCGGATCGCGGGCACCGCCGTGACCGTGCTGAGCTGGCCCGGCGACAACCTGATGATCCACGCCGCCGTGGAGCAGTGCGCTGAGGGCGACGTCCTCGTCGTCACCACCACCTCGCCCTCCACGGACGGCATGTTCGGCGAACTGTTCGCCACCGCGCTGCGGCGGCGCGGCGTGCGCGGCATCGTCACCAACGCGGGCGTCCGCGACACGCAGGAACTGCGCGACATGGGCTTCGCCGCCTGGTCCCGCGCGGTCTCCGCGCAGGGCACCGTCAAGGCAACCGGCGGCTCGGTCAACGTGCCGGTCGCCATCGACGGTCAGGTAGTCCGCCCCGGTGACGTGATCGTCGCCGACGACGACGGCGTGGTGGTCGTGCCCCGCGAGCGGGCCCGCGACACCGCCGAGCGCTCGGAGGCCCGCGAGGCCAAGGAGGCCAAGTCCCGCTCCGCGTTCCTCGACGGCCAACTCGGCCTGGACCGCTACGGGTTGCGCGAGAAGCTCAAGGAACTCGGCGTGGAGTACCGGACGTACGAGGAGTACGCCGCGCACACCGGAGCCCGGCCGTGACCGACGCGGTGCCCTGCCTGCTGATGCGCGGCGGCACCTCCAAGGGCGCCTACTTCCTGGCCGGCGACCTGCCCGCCGAACCGGCCGCCCGCGACGCGCTGTTGCTGCGCGTCATGGGCAGCCCGGACGAGCGGCAGATCGACGGACTCGGCGGCGCCCACCCGCTCACCAGCAAGGTGGCGGTCGTGTCGCCCTCGTCCGACCCCGATGCGGACGTCGACTACCTCTTCCTCCAAGTCGCGGTCGACCGGCCAGAGGTGAGCGATCGTCAGAACTGCGGCAACATCCTCGCCGGCGTCGGCCCGTTCGCCGTCGAGCGCGGACTGGTCGCGGCGGGGGAGGAGGAGACTGCCGTACGCATCAGGATGGTCAACAGCGGCGGCCACGCCACGGCGACCTTCCCCACCCCCGGCGGCCGGGTGCGCTACACGGGCGACGCCGAGATCTCCGGCGTGCCGGGCACGGCCGCCCCGGTGGTGATCGCCTTCCCGCCGGGCGCCGGTCCGCTGCTGCCCACCGGCAACGTCCGCGACGACATCGACGGCACCCCGGTGACCTGCGTGGACAACGGCATGCCCACCGTGCTCGTCGCCGCCTCCTCCCTGAAGGTGACCGGCTACGAGCGGCCCAAGGACCTGGAGGAAGACCTCGCGCTCGCCGACCGGCTGCGCGCGATCCGTCTGGAGGCGGGCCGGCTGATGGGCCTCGGGGACGTCTCCGACACCACCGTGCCCAAGCTCACGCTCCTCGCCTCGCCCCGCGACGGTGGCGCGGTCACCACCCGCACCTTCATTCCGGTGCGCTGCCACCCCTCAATCGGTGTACTCGGTGCCGCGAGCGTCGCCGCAGGCCTTCGGATCGAAGGCGCCGTCGGCGCGGACCTCGCCGAGCTGCCCGCCGGCGGCGACCGGGTCCGCATCGAGCACCCCACCGGGTTCCTCGACATCGACAGCAGCGTCGGCACCGACTCCGCGGGCCGGCCCGTAGCCCGCCGCACGGCCGTGGTCCGCACGGCCCGCAAGATCTTCGACGGCGTCGTGTTCCCCCGGCCCGCCGGGACGGCCCCCATGTCCGCACCATCCCCCGGAGGTCGACGATGACTCCGCCGCTCGGCGACATCGCCCACATCGGTCACGCCCAGCTCTACACGCCCGACCTGGACGCCAGTGTCGCCTTCTTCACCGACTACCTGGGCCTGACGGTCAACGGTCAGCAGGGCGACACGGTCTATCTGCGGACCTTCGACGACTACGAGCACCACAGTCTGGTGCTCACCGCCCGCGAGCGGCCCGGCCTCGGCCGGCTCGCGCTGCGCACCTCCAGCGAGGAGGCCCTCCAGCGCCGCGTCCGGGCCGTGGAGGAGGCGGGCGGCACCGGCAGGTGGGCCGAGGACGAGCCCGGCCTGGGGAAGGTCTACGTCACGGCCGACCCGGACGGCCACGAGCACGCCCTGTACTGGGAGAGCGAGCACTACGCCTGCCCCGACGACCTCAAACCGGCGCTGAAGAACCAGCCGCAGGCCAAGCCCAACCGGGGTGTGGGCGTGCGCCGCCTGGACCACGTCAACTTCCTCGCCTCCGACGTGCTCGCCAACGCCGAGTTCCAGGAACACGTCCTCGGCGCAAGGCCCACGGAGCAGATCCGGCTCGACTCGGGGAAGATCGCCGCACGCTGGCTGACCTTCACGAACAAGTCGTACGACGTCGTCTACACGTCGGACTGGACCGGTTCCTCGGGGCGGCTGCACCACATCGCCTTCGCGACCGACACCCGCGAGGACATCCTGCGCGCCGCCGACCTCGCCATCGACACCGGCGTGTTCATCGAGACCGGCCCGCACAAGCACGCCATCCAGCAGACGTTCTTCCTCTACGTCTACGAGCCCGGCGGCAACCGCGTCGAACTGTGCAACCCGCTGACCCGTCTGGTGCTGGCGCCCGACTGGCCGCTGATCACCTGGACCGAGGAAGAGCGCAGGAAGGGCCAGGCGTGGGGGCTGAGGACCATCGAGTCCTTCCACACGCACGGCACGCCACCGGTCGCCTAGAACGGTCACGGCCACAGGACCGGTCACGGTCACGGGGGTGGGGGGGGGGGGGGGGGGGGGGGGGGGGACCCCCCCCCCCCCCCCCCCCCCCCCTGCCGTCTCCCGATCGTCGCTGAGATTGTTGACAAAAGCGTTGACACTCTTCGGGTGGCTCCTTAGCGTCTAGCGCACGGGCCGGCCGCACGAGCCGCGTCGGCCCGCATCCCAGATCCCCTCCAGGTAACGTCTCCTGGACGAGAGGAAAACGAAGATGTCCTCCTCCCCCTCCCTGTCCGCTCGCGGCAGCAGACTGGCCCTCCTGGTCGTCGCCCTGTGCTGGCTGGCCGTCCTCTTCGACGGCCTCGACATGTTCATCTACGGCTCGGTGCTGCCGCACCTGCTCGAGACGAAGACCTTCGGCCTCACCCCCGACCAGGCCGGCGACCTCGGCAGCTACGCCACCTTCGGCATGCTTGTCGGCGCCCTGACCGCCGGCACCGTCGCGGACCGGATCGGCCGCAAGAAGCTGATGATCGCCTGCGTCACCCTGTTCTCGCTGGCCTCCGGCGTCTGCGCGATCTCGGGCAGCGTCGAGGTCTTCGGCCTCGGCCGGACCCTGGCGGGCGTCGGCCTCGGCGGCCTGCTGCCCACCGCGATCAGCATGGTCTCCGACTACGCCCCGCGCGGCCGCGCCGCCATCGTCATCGGCCTGCTGATGACCGCGCACCACGCGGGCGGCATCCTCTCCGCCTACGTGGCCAAGTGGCTCATCGACCCGGCCGGCTGGCGCGCCGCCTTCTGGGTCTGCGTGGCGCCGCTGCTGTTCGCCCCGGTGCTCGCGAGGACGCTCCCCGAGTCGCTGAGCTTCCTGGTCGCCAAGGGCCGCGAGGAGGAGGCCCGCGCGCTGGCCGCCCGCTACGACGTCGAACTGCCCGCCACGGCCGACCGGAAGACGGCCGCCGACCGGTTCGACGCCCTGCTGGGCCTGTTCCGCGACGGCCGGTGGACCCAGACCCTGCTGTACTGGCTGGCCTCCTTCGGCGGTCTGCTGCTCGTCTACGGCGTCGCCACCTGGCTGCCCACCCTGATGCGCGGCGAGGGCTACCGGCTCGGCTCGGCCCTCACCTTCGTCGTCGTCTTCAACCTCGGCGGCATCGTGGGCATGCTGGTGGCCGGCCGGGCCGCCGACCGCTTCGGCGCCCCGCGCGTCTCGGCGATCTGGTTCGCGCTCACCGCGGCCGGCGTCTTCCTGCTGAGCGTCCACATGCCGACCGGCGTCACCATGGCCGTCGTCTTCCTCACCGGCGTCTTCCTCAACAGCGCCCAGACGATGATCTACGCCACGGTGTCGATCGGCTCCACGCCCGACAGCCGTGCCACCGCCGTCGGCTGGACCTCCGGCATGGGCCGCTTCGGCGCCGTCTTCGGCCCGTGGCTCGGCGGCCAGCTGCTCGCCGCGGGCCACGGCGACTGGGGCTTCACCGCCTTCGCGCTCGCCGGCGTGTCCTCCATGGTCTTCATCGGGATCGCGGCACTGCGCGGCTCCCGGAGCGGCGCGAAGGGCAGCGCCGGCCAGGAACTGGCCGCCGCCCACTGAGCGCCGCCGCGGTCCGCCGAGTCCGGGATCACTCCGCCGGAGCCGCGCGGACAAGGGTTCTTCCCCGGCGTCCGGCGGCGGGGGAGCGGCCCGGCCTTCGGCGCTCCCCCGCATGCGGTAGGGTTGACCTGCACGATCACGCGGCTTCGGCCGGGTGACGCGCGCCGGGACGTGGCGCAGCTTGGTAGCGCACTTGACTGGGGGTCAAGGGGTCGCAGGTTCAAATCCTGTCGTCCCGACGGCGCGAAGGGGTCTTCGCGAGCGAAAGCTCGCGGGGCCCCTTTTTCCGTTTCCCGTTTCCCGTTTCCCGTTCTCCGTTCCCCGTTCTTCCGTCGCCGCCCGGCGGCGCGCGGGGCCGTACGCCCTGCTGAACCCTGCCGCGAGCGGCCGCGCTCCGCCGCGACGGCCACCTGGTGGACACCCTCTTGACGGCGTACGCACCCGGACCGACACTCCAGAAGGGAATCCTAGTGAATGGGTAGGGAATGGCATGAGGCGCCTCGAGTGGGTCACCGCGCACGCGGGCCGTTCGCCTCTGCTGACCTCCCGCCGTCACATCGATCTGCTGCGTGTGTGCAGCGCGATCGGCCCCCTGCGCTGAGCCGTACCCATCCGCGTCGACACGGCCCGGAGCCGTGCCGCGCCGGCGCACAGGGGTGCCTACGGCCGAGCCGCCCGACATCGCTTCCGCCGCGCGCACGTCCGCGCCCGCTCCCGGGGAGAGTCATGTCCGTCGCACCACCGGCCGCCCACACGTCCGCCGAGCCCGGCCCCGCCTTCCGGGGCCGGATCGGCAGGGACGCCCGCAGCGGCCACTACGCCGTCCCGCTCCGCTACCGGCTGTACCTGTCGACCGCGTGTCCCGACGGCCTGCGCATCGCCGTCACCCACAGCCTGCTCGGCCTGGACGCCGTCTGTCCGGTCACCGTCCTGCCCGCCGTCCCCGACCGGCCCGACGGCGGCTACCATGCCCTGCGCCCGCTGTACGACGCCAGCGTCCACCGCTACCGCGGCCCCGCCGTCGCGCCCGTGCTCGGCGACGACTGGTCCGGGCGCATCGTCAGCACCCACGCCCCCGACATCACGCGCGACCTCGCCCGCGGCTTCGGCGCCGGCCGTCCCTCGCCGTATCCCCGAGGCGCGGAGTCGGAGATCGAGGCCGTCGAGCGGATGTGCGCGCAGGGCATCGAACGCGCCGCGCAGCGGGCCGGCGCTGCGGACACCGGGCCGGACGAACGCGCCGCCGCACTGGAGGAGCTGCTCACGACGCTGGGCGCGCTGGAGCGGTGGCTCGACGGGCGGATTTACCTGATTCGCGATCAGATCACCGCAGCCGACGTCGAGTTGTGGTCCGCGCTGGTGCTGCTCGACACGGTGCACCGCGACCACCTGGACGTCTCCGCCGTGCACCGCGTCGCCGCCCACCCCGCCCTGTGGGCCTATGCCCGCCGCCTGACCGCCCACCCCGCCTTCGGACCGCACCTCGACCTGGACGGCATCGCCCGCCGCCACCACGCCCGCTGCCGGGGCCTGGAGGACGCCGGAGCCGCCGTCCGGATCCTCGACTGGGCCGCCCACACCCCCTGACCGCGTTCCACCTGGTGGACCGGTGTTGACATCGGCCGTGCCGAGCGCATTGACTTGCGGCTCACAACGGTCATGAGCGTCAGCGACAAGCCCTGGCTGGCTGACCGGCAACCCTCGCTCCGCGGTGGGGTGCCCCAGGTGACGACCGGACCGGATGACGTTTTTCGGTAAGCGCGAGGCCCGCAGGGCCGGAACAGTGACGGTGACGAGATGTACGCAGCTTTCAGGACGGTGGCACACCGTCCCCTGAGCTGCGTACCGCCGTACGCGAAGCCGCTCGTCGCCGACCGCGCCGTCGATCTGCTGCGCGTCAGCAGCGCACTGTGTACCGCACCGGGCCGCGCCCGCTGCCACGGCTGACGACCAGCCCCCGCAGACTCTGCCCCCAGGCCGGCCACCGGCCTGACCGGCCCGCGCATCCCTGACGAACACCGCCCGCGCGGTGTGCCGTTGTCCTTTCCGCCCCCGGTCCGTACGCCTGCGCGTATGCGCCGCACGCCGTAGCGGCACACGCCGTCACGGCCCGGGGTGTCCGACCCAGCCGGAGCCCTCCATGAGCGAACTCCCAGGCGCCGCCGTGTCCCTCGCCGGGGCGCCGCCCGCCGACACACCGTCAAAACCCTTGTCAGCACAGCGCGTCCAGCCGCTGCGGCGGCCCGGACGCTGGATCGCCACCGCGGTCGTCCTGGTCCTGGTGGCCCAGTTTGTGCACGGCCTGGCGACCAACCCCTTCTACCAGTGGGACCGGTTCGGCTACTGGTTCCTGCGGCCGACGATCCTGGACGGGCTGCTCATCACCCTGGAGGTCACCGCCTACAGCGCCGTGCTGGGCCTCGTCGGGGGCGTCCTGCTCGCCCTGGCCCGCCTCTCGAAGTCCCCGGTGCTGCGCGCGGTCAGCTGGACGTACGTCTGGGCGCTGCGCTCCGTCCCGCTGATCGTGGTGCTGCTGTTCCTCTACAACTTCAGCGCCCTGTACGAGACGTTGAGCCTCGGCGTCCCCTTCGGGCCCGCCTTCCTCACCTTCGACGAGTCCAGGCTCGCCACCGACATGGTGGTCGCCGTCGTCGGCCTCAGCCTCAACGAGGCCGCCTACGCCGCCGAGGTCGTCCGCGGCGGCATCCTCTCCGTCGACCAGGGCCAGCACGAGGCCGCCGCGGCGCTCGGCCTGCCCAAGGGCTACCAGTTCACCAGGATCGTCCTGCCGCAGGCGCTGCGGTCGATCGTCCCCAACTATGTCAACCAGCTCATCGGCCTGATCAAGGGAACCTCACTGGTCTTCTACGTGTCCCTGCTCGACCTGTTCGGCTCCGCGCAGACGATGGGCAGCACCTACCCCGGCGACATCGTGCCGCTGCTGCTGGTGGTCACCGTCTGGTACCTGATCCTGACCAGCCTGGTGTCCGTCGCCCAGTTCTACGTCGAGCGGTACTACGCCCGGGGCGCCACCCGCTCCCTGCCGCCGACGCCGCTGCAGAAGCTCCGCACGGGCCTGCGCGACCTGCGGGACCGTGCGCGCGGGGAGGCCGCCGTATGAGCGCCGAGACCCTCGGCACCCGGCCCGCCGCGGTCGAGGTGCACGACGTGCACAAGTGGTACGGCACCCACCGCGTCCTGGACGGCATCGACCTGACCGTGCGACCCGGCGAGGTCACGGTGATCCTCGGCCCGTCCGGCTCCGGCAAGTCGACCCTGCTGCGGGTGATGAACCACCTGGAGAGACCGGAGATCGGCTACGTCAGCGTGGGCGGCGAGCCGATCGGCGTACGCCGGCACGGCGAGAAGCTGAAGGAGCTGAGCGAGCGGGCCATCCTGGCCCAGCGCGGCCGCATCGGCTTCGTCTTCCAGAACTTCAACCTATTCCCGCACCTGACCGTGCTGGACAACGTGGCCGCCGCGCCCGTCGCCACCGGCCGCCTCGGCAGGACCGAGGCGCGGGAACTCGCCCGCGAACTGCTCGGCAGGGTCGGCCTCGCCGACCGGACCGGCGCCTACCCGCGCCAGCTGTCCGGCGGCCAGCAGCAGCGGGTGGCCATCGCCCGCGCGCTTGCCCAGCGCCCCGGCGTCATCCTCTTCGACGAACCCACCTCCGCCCTCGACCCCGAACTCGTCGGCGAAGTCCTCGCCGTCATCGAGGACCTGGCGAGCGGCGGAACCACGCTCGTCATCGTCACCCACGAGATCGGCTTCGCCCGCCGGATCGCCGACCGGATCGTCTTCCTCGACGGCGGCCGGGTCGTCGAGCAGGGCCCGCCCGGCCAGGTCCTGGACCACCCCCGCCACGAGCGGACCCGGGACTTCCTGAGCAAGGTCCTCTGACCCCTCCCACACATAACACCGGCAACACCAGTGAGCACCCTCACCGAACGACAAGGAACAGCCATGCCTTCCCGCATCTCCCGACGCCACCTGCTGCGCGGCCTCACGGCGGCCACCGCCGTCACCGCCCTCGCCGCCGGGCTCGCCGCCTGCGGCGGCGACAGCGACGCCGCCACCGGCACCGGCAGCGCCGCCGCCGGGTCCGTGACCGTGGGACGGCTGTCCAACGGCGCCGCGAAGGAGACCACCCTCAAGGTCGCCGAGGTGAAGTCCATCAGCGCCGAACTGCCCGCCGATGTGCGCAAGTCCGGCAAGCTGGTCATCGGCGTCGGCGCGCTGCCGTCCGGCTTCCCGCCGCTGGCGTACGTCGGCAGCGACCAGAAGTCCCTCACCGGCGCCGAGCCCGACCTCGGCCGCCTGGTCGCCGCGGTCCTCGGCCTGAAGCCCGAACTGAAGAACTCCACCTGGGAGAACCTCTTCGTCGGCATCGACAGCGGCAAGGTCGACGTCGCCTTCTCCAACGTCACCGACACCGAGGAACGCAAGAAGAAGTACGAGTTCGCCTCCTACCGGCAGGACAACCTCGCCTTCGAGGTGCCCGAGAAGAGCAACTGGAACTTCGACGGCGACTACCGCGACCTGGCCGGCCTCACCGTGGCCGTCGGCTCCGGCACCAACCAGGAGAAGATCCTGCTGGAGTGGAAGAAGAAGCTGGAGAGCGAGGGCAAGAAGCTCACCGTCAAGTACTTCCAGGACAGCAACAGCACCTACCTGGCCCTGGGCAGCGGCAAGATCGACGCCTACTTCGGCCCCAACCCCGGCATCGCCTACCACATCACCCAGGTCGCCAAGACTCCGCAGCCGACCCGCAACGCGGGCAAGTTCTCCGGCGCGGGCGCCGACCTGCAGGGCCTGATCGCGGCCACCGCCAAGAAGGACAGCGGTCTGGCCAAGCCCCTCGCCGACGCGATCAACCACCTCATCGACAGCGGCCAGTACGCCAAGTGGCTGGCCGCCTGGAACCTCTCCAACGAGGCGGTCGCCAAGTCCCTGGTCAACCCGCCCGGACTGCCGCTGGACAACTCCTGACCGGCGGGACCCGGCAGCCCCCGGCCCACGGCCGGGGGCGCTCCCTCCCACCGCGCACGCCCGCCGCCGTGCCCCCGTCCGCGCGGGGGCCGGCGCTCCGTACGGACTTCGGACTCACCGGAAGGCACCCCGTGACATCGTCCACCGCACCCTCCCCGGCCGCCCTCCACCTCGCCGTCGCCCTGGACGGCACCGGCTGGCACCCCGCCTCCTGGCGCGAACCGGTGGCCCGGCCCAGGGAACTGTTCACCGCCGCCTATTGGGCCGGCCTGGTCGCCGAGGCCGAGCGCGGCCTCATCGACTTCGTGACCTTCGAGGACGGCCTCGGCCCGCAGTCCTCGCACCCCTTCGACCTCGACGGGCGCACCGACCAGGTCCGCGGACGCCTCGACGCCGTCCTGACCGCCGCCCGCATCGCCCCGCTCACCCGGCACATCGGCCTGGTGCCGACCGTGATCGCCACCCACACCGAGCCGTTCCACATCTCCAAGGCGATCGCCACCCTCGACCACGTCAGCTCCGGCCGCGCCGGTCTGCGGGTGCAGATCACCGCCCGGCAGCACGAGGCCGACCACTTCGGCCGCCGCACCGTCGACCACCTCGACGGCCACGACAGCCCGGCGGTGACCGACCTCTTCGACGAGGCCGCCGACCACGTGGAGGTCGTGCGCCGGCTGTGGGACAGCTGGGAGGACGACGCGGAGATCCGGGACGTCGCCACCGGCCGCTTCATCGACCGCGACAAGCTGCACTACATCGACTTCGAGGGCCGCTTCTTCAGCGTCAAGGGCCCCTCCATCACCCCGCGCCCGCCGCAGGGCCAGCCGCTCGTCACCGCCCTCGCCCACCGGACCGTCCCCTACCGGCTGCTGGCCCGCCAGGCCGACGTCGGCTACGTCACCCCGCACGACGCCGGCCAGGCCCGCGCGATCGTCGCCGAGATCCGCGCCGAGCAGGAGACGGCGGGCCGCGCCGACGAGCCGCTGCACGTCTTCGGCGACCTCGTCGTCTTCCTGGACGACACCCCAGGCCAGGCCGCGGCCCGCAAGCAGCGCCTCGACGCCCTCGACGGCGAGGAGTACACCGGCGACGCCCCGATCTTCACCGGCACCCCCTCCCAACTCGCCGACTTGCTCCAGGAATTGCGGTCCGCAGGACTGACCGGCTTCCGGCTCCGGCCCGCCGTCCTCGGACACGACCTGCCCGCCATCACCCGCGGCCTGGTCCCCGAACTCCAGCGCCGCGGCGTCTTCCGCCGCTCCTACGAGGCCGGCACCCTGCGCGGACTCCTGGGCCTGGCCCGCCCCGCCAACCGCTACGCAGCCACCGCCTGAGCCGGAAGGACCTCACGACCATGACCGAGCCGCTGAAGCAGATACATCTGGCCGCGCACTTCCCGGGCGTCAACAACACCACCGTCTGGAGCGACCCCGAGGCCGGCAGCCACATCGAGTTCAGCTCCTTCGTCCACTTCGCGCGCACCGCCGAACGCGCCAAATTCGACTTCCTGTTCCTCGCCGAAGGCCTGCGGCTGCGCGAACAGGGCGGCAAGATCTACGACTTGGACGTCGTCGGCCGCCCCGACACCTTCACCGTCCTCGCCGCGCTCGCCGCCGTCACCGAGCGCCTGGGCCTGACCGGCACCATCAACTCCACCTTCAACGAGCCCTACGAGGTCGCCCGCCAGTTCGCCTCCCTCGACCACCTCTCCGGCGGCCGCTCCGCCTGGAACGTCGTCACTTCCTGGGACGCGTTCACCGGCGAGAACTTCCGGCGCGGCGGCTTCCTGCCGCAGGAGGAGCGCTACTCCCGCGCGAAGGAGTTCCTGGCCACCGCGAACGAACTGTTCGACTCCTGGCACGGCGACGAGATCATCGCCGACCAGGCCACCGGCACCTTCCTGCGGGACGCGAAGGCCGGCGCGTTCGTCCACCACGGGCAGCACTTCGACATCCACGGCCAGTTCAACGTCCCCCGCTCCCCGCAGGGCCGCCCGGTGATCTTCCAGGCCGGCGACTCCGACGAGGGCCGGGAGTTCGCCGCGTCCGGCGCCGACGCCATCTTCAGCCGGCACTCCACCCTGGAGGCAGGCCAGGCCTTCTACACGGACGTCAAGAGCCGCCTGCCCAAGTACGGTCGCCGCCCAGAGCAGTTGCTCATCCTCCCCGCCGCCACCTTCGTGCTCGGCGACACCGACGCCGAGGCCGAGGAACTCGCCCGCGAGGTGCGCCGCAAGCAGGTCAGCGGGGCCACCGCCATCAAGCACCTGGAGTTCGTCTGGAACCGGGACCTGTCCTCCTACGACCCGGACGGCCCACTGCCCGATATCGACCCGGACGTGAGCGACACCCACATCGCCGAGGGCCGCGCCCAGGTCCGCATGTACCGCGACCCGGTCGCCACCGCCCGCGAGTGGCGCGAACTCGCCGCCGCCAACAACTGGTCCATCCGCGAGCTGGTCATCAACACCGGCAACCGCCAGAACTTCATCGGCTCCCCGCAGACCGTCGCGCGGACCATCAACGACTACGTCCAGGCCGACGCTGCCGACGGATTCATCCTGGTCCCGCACATCACCCCCGGCGGCCTCGACGGCTTCGCCGACACGGTCGTCCCGCTGCTGCAGGAACAGGGCGTCTACCGCACCGACTACGAGGGCCCGACCCTCCGCCACCACCTCGGCCTCACCCACCCCGACGACCCGGGGGAGGGCCGGCGGGCCGCTTCCTGACCCCACCGGTCAGGCGATCACTCCCGCCAGTCGAGCTGATGCGCGGGCGTGCCGACCGACCTGCCGTACGCGACCGCTTCGGCGCGGCCCGCCTCGTCGCCGCGCCGGTAGCGGAAGACCTTCCCGGCGAACACGACGACGCGCTCGTCCCCGGCGACGAAGTCGGTGTACCAGCCGTTCTCCGGCTCCAGCACGGCGGCGAGTGCCTGCGCGAGCCCGTCGACACCGTCCGTGATCTCGGCGGTCTCCGTGATCTCGGCGGTTCCCGTGATCGCGGCGCTCTCGGGGTGGTACTCCCACTCCACGAACGTCCAGTGCCGGGGCTGGGCGGCAGTGGTGCTCTCCGAGACGTCGAGGCGGCCGACCCTGCGCAGGCGCAGGCCGGGGTGCTCGAACGCGGCGCCGGGGCGCAGGCTCTCACCGATGAGGTATCCGCTGATCACGTCCATGCCCCGAAGCTACCCGCCCCCACTGACAACGCGGCGAGGGGCGTGGCGTGGCCCCGGACGTCACCCTCCCCCGAAGGTGGCGTCCGGGGCCCCTCCCCCGGCGCCGGACAGTGGTCCGGCCGCCCGCGTGCCGCGGATCAGTGCTGTCACCAGCACATGACCGCTGTCTGTCCCGGTCCCCAGGCGGAGTACAGACGCACGCGGACGAAGTAGCGGCGGCCCTTGACGAACCGGGCCCTGATAGTGGCGTTGTGCGGGGTCCCCCCGTCGTCGTGGCCGGCGAGGTAACGGGGCTCCCCGTCCCGCTCCTCGAAGACCACGACGACCGTGTCGCTGTCGCCGAAGGTCCCCACGGTGTAGTCGCGGGTCTCCGGCGGCTCGACGACGAAGTCGGCCTGCTCACCCGGTTGGAGACCGAGCGGCACGGATCGGAAGGGCACCAGCGCTGGCGGCGGCACGGAGGCCGGGCCGGCCGGCGGGTACCAGCGCAGCACGAACTCCTTGTCGGCCGGCGAGAGCGTGCCGGGCGGGTGCAGGCCGCCGCGGAACTGCTCGGGCTCCAGGATCAGCCCGGACGGGAAGCCGAACTCCATGACCGACTGCGGATCCCAGACACCGGCGTTGGCCTCGTCCCGGTCCAGCTTGCGCAGGACGTTGAAGAACGTGGTGTCCCGGCTCCAGTGGTTCGGCGGGCCCGCCAGGTCGGCGTAGACCGCCTCGTCGTCCCACAGCAGACCGGCGTACGGACTCTGGTGCTCGTGCAGCATCCCGAGCGCGTGCCCGATCTCGTGCAGGGCCGTCCCGCGCTCCCCGGGCGCGGTCAGGTCCCAGCCGAAGTTCATCGTGCGGTCGTTCACGCCGGCCCGCAGCGCGTCCCTGCCCACGGCCGACCAGGAACCGTCACCGGGCTGGAACCCGATGCGCAGCTCCGCCTCCGAACGGTCGCCGACCTCGACGAACGACACCCCGATCCCGAGGCCCTGCCACTCCCCGAAGCACTGGCGCACCACGTCCCGCTGCTCCTCGGCGCCGACCCACGACACCCGCCGCGACTGCCCGGTCCCCGCAACCGGGATGACGGAGGCGTCGGTGTCGCGGTCGAAGAAGCAGTAGTGCAGAACCGTGCCGTTGACCCACATCCGGCTGCCGCCGACGAGCGCACCACGCCGCTCGGCGGTCAGCCCCGGCGCGAATGCGGGGGCCGACTGCCGCGTGAGGGAGCAGTAGCGTCCGGCCATGCGCACAGCCTGCCGCCGCCGGGCGCCCGGGCGCCTGAGTCGGGGGCTACTCAAGTCACCCTGTATCAGGCATGAGTACACGTGCTCATACTCCCGTGACGACTTTCGAACGCGAAGCGAAGACACTCGCACTGCCCTGGCCGTTCACCGGACGTGAGGACGAACTCGAACTGATCCGCCGGTCCCTGTCCGGCGGCCGGCCGGGCATCGTGGTGACCGGCCCGACGGGCTGCGGCAAGACCCGCCTGATCACCGAGGCCGTACGGGGCGGCGACCGCGCCCGCGCGGCCGGCACGCCCGGGACCCGGCACATCCCCTTCGCCGCGTTCACCCACCTGCTGCCCGAGCAGGTCTCCCTGCACCGCGCGGTCCAACTGCTGTCCGGCACCCGGCTGCTGCTGGTCGACGACGCCCATCTGCTCGACGACTCCTCGGCCGCCCTGGTGCACCAGCTCGCCGTGCACGGCCGCACCCGGCTGGTCGTCGCCGCGGCCGACGACGCCCCGGTGCCCGGCGCCGTGTCCCGGTTGTGGACCGACGAGCTGCTGCCCCGCCTCGCCCTCGAACCGCTGCCCCGCCAGGACACCGAACAACTCCTCGCCTCGGCCGTCGACGGGGGACTGGAACCGCTCACCCTGAACCGGCTGCACCGCCTGTGCCGGGGTGACCTGCGGCTGCTGCGCGACCTGGTCGACGCCGCGCGCGAGCGCGGACTGCTGCGCCGGCTGCCGCACGCCGACGCCGACGCCTGGGCGATGCGCGGCCCGCTGCCCCTGACGGCGACCGTCCGCGCCCGCGCCGCGCGGGTCCTGGAGCGTCCCGGCCCGCAGGAGCGGGAGACCCTGGAACGCCTCGCCTTCGACGAGCCGCTCGCCCCGCACGTCGACGACTTCGACCCGCGGGTCCTCGAACCCCTGGAGACCGACGGCCTGATCCACGTCGACGACCGGGGCGCCGTCCGCCTCGCCCACCCCCTGCACGGCCCGGTGCTGCGGGCCGCGGCCGGCAGGCTGCGGGCGAGGCGGCTGGCCCGCACCCCGGACGACTGCGGACCGGCCCTCAAGACCGAGGAGGCCGCGCTGGTCCGGCGGATCGAGCGGGCCGACGTGCGGGGCACGCCGACACCCGTGGGGGAGTGGCTGGCGCAGGAGGGCGCACCGGTGCCGGCCGGGTACGCGGCCGTACGCGCGCGGTACGCGCGGCTGCGTGGCGAGCTGCGGGAGGCGGCGGCCTGGGCGCGGGAGGGGATGCGCACGGCCCCGGACGACGCGGAGTGCCGCGCCGAACTCGCCCTGGCCGTCGCGCAGACCGGGGACACGGCCACCGCCCAGGAGGCCGTGGACGGGCGGCCGGAGCTCGGCGCGGCCGCGGTGTGGCTGGCCGCGGCCCGCGGTGACGTCGACGGGGCGCTGAAGACGCTCGCCGACCTCCCCGACACCGCTGACGCCGCCGACGCCGGGGAACGCGGGTACGGCGCCGGTCCGGCGGGCGGAGCACCCGCGCGCTACGACGCCGTCCGCCACGACGCTGTACGGAACGACGGTGGAGAACCCGTACGGTACGACGCCGTCCGCCTCGGCGCACCGGAGAAGGCCGGCGGCCGGCTTCCGGCGGACAGCGTGTTCGCGCTCCACGCCGACGCCCTGACGCGCGGCGACGGGCCCGGCCTGGACCGGGCCGCCGAGGAACTGGAGGCGGCCGGCTTCCTGCTGTTCGCCGCCGAGGCGCGCGCCCAGGCCGTGGCGGCACACCGCGACCCGCGGGCCGCCCGCACCTCGCGCACCCGCGCCGTCGCCCTGGCCCGCCGCTGCCAGGGCGCCCGCACCCCCGCCCTGTCCGGCCTGGTCCTGGGCGAACTCACCGCCCGGCAGCGGCAGATCGTCGCCCTCGCCGCCGCGGGCCTGAGCAACCGGCAGATCGCGGAACGGCTGACGCTGTCGGTCCGCACGGTCGGCAACCACCTCTACAGCGCCTACGCGCGGCTCGGTGCCAGCGACCGCGGAGCGCTGCCGTGGCTGGTGGACCTGCCGGACACGCGGTCCGCCTGAGCCGCCCCCGAGCAGGCGGTCTGACCCCCGTGATCGGGGGAGGGGTCAGGCCGCCACCCGCGCCGCCGCGATCACAACAACCGGCGCCGCCCGGCGGCCGCGAGCCGCTCAGGCCGCACCGAACGCGGTGAACGCCCACCCCGTCGCCTGGTGCAGCGCGTCCCCCGGCAGCGCGGCCCGCGCGTCGCGCAGCGCCTCCGCCAGGGACAGGCCGCCGCTCACGCCCTTGTGCAGGGCGAGCATCAACGACACCACCGCATCGTCGTTGACGGGCGCGCTGCTCGCGACCACCCCCGCCGTGCCCAGCGGCAGCAGCGCGGTGACCAGCCCGAGCAGTTCGTCCGCGCCCACCGAGGCGAACCGGGCGGTGTCGCAGCAGGACAGGATGATCCGGTACGGGCTGCGGTCCAGGCGTTCGAAGTCGTGCACGACGATGGGGCCGTCGGCCATCCGCAGCGACGAGAACAGCGGACTGTCGGCGCGGAAGGTGCCGTGCGCGGCGATGTGGGCCAGGGCGGCGCCGTCGAGCTCCTCCAGCACCCGCGGCACGCGCGCGTCGTCGTGCTCCAGCAGCGTCGCGCCGCCGTACCGGTCGGCCAGCTCCGGCACCTCCGCCCCGCCGCTGGCCAGGCCCGGCCCGCGCACCAGCACGTGCCGGCCGCCCGGCGGCGGCTCGGTCTCCCGGGCGCGCAGCCAGCTGCTCGCCGACGGCGACACACTGAGCACCCGGTCCCGCAGCGACGGCAGCAGCGCCCACGGCACCCGGTGCAGTCGGCCCGGCGGCACCACCACGACCGGCCCGGACCCCAGCCGCGCGGCGGCCGGCCCCAGCAGCAGTTCCTCCAGACGGCGGCCCGCGGCCTCCACCACCGGAAGCCGGGCATCAGCACCGGGGTGGGCGAGCCGCCGCAGCCCGGCCTGCACATGCTCGGCCTCCACCTCCGCGTCGGCGATCAGCCCCGCCTCGAACCTGCGGACCCGCCCGTCCCCGCACAACAGCACCTGCACCCGCCCGTCGAGCACGGCGAGCTCCACCAGCCGCGTCCCGCCCAGCCGCCGCAGCAGCCGGCCGACGTCGAAACGTTCCTCGGCGCCCGGCGCGTCCCCGCGCATGTGCAGCGTCCGGGACCGGATCTCCCGCTCCAGACGGCGCTGCTCCCGCTCCAGGACCGGCACCGGACGGCCCTCCGTGCGGGCGGCCTCGGCGCGGGCGGCGATCTCCCGGAACGCGGTCAGCCTGCTCTGCAGCACCGGGTCGGCCGGCGGGCGGGTGGGCGGCGCCGACAGCACGGTGGCCCGCCAGCGCTCACTCCAGGTCAGCAGCCGCCGCGGCCCGCCGGACTCCAGACTGACCTGCTGGGCCAGCGCGGCCAGCTCCGCGCCCTGCGCGGTGGCACGCGCGCGCAGCTCCGAGGCGCCCAGCGTCATCCGGTGGTCGTCGAGCACGCCCAGGCCGCGCCGGCACGCCTCCAGCACGCCCCGGCCCGATCCGGCGGCACGGGCGCGCAGCGCCTGCGCGGCCCAGCCGGTGATCCGGGCGAGCGGCGGCCCGCTGTACCGGCTGCGGGCGGCGACCGCCAGATGCCGCTCGGCGTCGGCGGTCCAGCCCAGGGCGAGCGCGATCCGCCCGGCCAGCAGCGACGCCGCCGACGCGGCCGGCGCGCCGAGGGAGGCGAGCCGTTCGGCCACCGCGGCGGCGTCCCCGACCAGCCGCCCCGACCGGCGCCCGGCCGCCACCCGCGCCTCCAGCATCACCAGCCGGGCGTGCGTCTCCCACCAGGTGCGGCGCTGGCCCGCGAACAGCCGCACGGCCAGCGCCGCGCGCGCTATCGCGGTGTGCGGATCGCCCGCGACACGGGCCGCGTGCGCCGCGACCAGCAGCAGCTCCGCCTTGCGCGTCGACTGCCCGCCGATGCCGTCGAGCATCCCGATGGCCGCGTCCGCCTCGGCCAGCGCCTCCGAGGCGAGCCCCGCGGCCATCAGCACCTCGCAGCGCCGGATGTAGAGCATGAAACTCGGCGTGCCGAGCTTGTCGTAGCGCTCCTCGGCCTCGTCGAACAGCCGCAGCGCGGCCGGCACGTCGCCGGCCCGGAACGCGGCCAGCCCCCGGCTCTCCACCACGTCGGCCTTGTCGTGTTCCTGGCCCGTGGTGTCCCACAGCGCCTCCGCGGCGGTGAAGTCGGCGTCCGCCCGGTCCACCGCGCCGACCGCGAGGTGCACGGTGGCGCGCAGGGTCAGCGCGCGCGCCGTCCAGATGACGTCGTCCGCCTGCCGCAGCACGGAGATCGACCGGCGCACGTCCTCCAGCGCCTCCCGGTGGCGCCCCAGCACCCACGACGCGTAGGCCCGCCGGAACAGCACGCGTGCGCGTGTGTGCCCGCTGCTGACCGCGACGCCCCGCTCCAGCGCCTCCAGGCCCTGCCGGGTGCGGCCCGCGTGCACCAGCGCCACCCCCAGCGCGGCCAGCACGTCCGCCTCCCGGTCGGCCGACCCCGAGCGCGCCGCGAGATCGCGGCCGCGGCGCAGATGGTGCAGGGCGAGCCTGAGGTCGCCCCAGTCCCGCTGCCAGATGCCGATCACCTGGTGGGCGACCGAGGCGGACCAGGGTGAGGGATCGGATGCCAGCACGTCCTGCGCCCGTGCCAGAGCCTCGTTGGGGGCCGCGAACACCATCGGCAATAGTTCGAGAACCGACTCGCTTCCCGCTGTCACCCCACGGATGGTAGTGGCTTGTTGCCGTTTACACAGGTTCGGTGCTGTATCAATCACCGACTCCGCCGCTCTCACTGACGAACGCCGCCTCAACCGGAGGACACGCACATGGCCCCTCAGCGATTTCACGAGCAGTTCCACCAGATCCAGCGCTCCATGCCGGACGTCCCGCTGGCGATGGGACCTGACGACTCCGCCGAGTTCCTCTACGAGAAGGGCGTCGTCCTCGCCCGCGACGGCGAGGAGGCACGGCTCGTCGAGGACGCCGTGCGCAGCCACTTCACCGCCGCGCCGGAGCTGACCGCCGACCATGTGCGCCGGGCGGGCCCGGAGACCAACCGCTCCGGCATCACCCGCATCCAGGTCGGCGACCCCGGCCAGGGCGACCGGCGGGCCGACCGGGCCGTGGCGCACGCCCTGCGCGCCCTGCGCGAGAACGAGGGCCGCGCCGGACGCCGGCTGGTCAGCCGCAACCACGTGGTGTCGATCGCGGTGAACTCCTGCCCCGGCGACGAGCCCGTGCCCGTGCCGCTCGCCGAGGGCCCCAACCCGGCCCCCGCACAAGGCGTTCACGACCCGGCCACCGCCGTCGGCGTCCTCGTCGTCGACAACGGCCTCACGCACGACTACGCGTCCCTCCCGCTGCTCGCCCGCGTCCAGGGCGACCTGC
This sequence comes from Streptomyces sp. NPDC031340, assembly GCF_055569945.1. Classification (NCBI taxonomy): domain Bacteria; kingdom Bacillati; phylum Actinomycetota; class Actinomycetes; order Kitasatosporales; family Streptomycetaceae; genus Streptomyces; species Streptomyces sp. NPDC031340. The sequence goes on along the minus strand of NZ_JBVIIE010000005.1, from coordinate 6,406 downwards.
ACGGCACCGAGACCGACGGCGAGGGCAACCTCCTGCAGTACGTCGGCCACGGCACGTTCATCGCCGGCCTGGTCGCGGCCGTCGCGCCCAACACCGACGTCACCGTGCGCAACACCCTCAACGACGCCGGCGCCGTGCTGGAGTCCGAGTTCGGCGAGCGCCTCTTCGACGCCGTCGAGCGGGACGGCTGGCCGGACGTGATGAGCCTGTCCGCCGGCACCTCCAACGGCCGCACCGACGGCCTGCTCGGGGTGGAGAGCTTCATGCAGGAACTGCGCACCCAGCGCACCCTGCTGGTCGCGGCCGCCGGCAACAACTCCAGCGCCTCCCCGTTCTGGCCCGCCGCCTACGCATCCCTGCCCGACTACCAGGACGTCGTCCTGTCGGTGGGCGCGCTGCGCGCCGACGGCGAGTACGGCGCCTGCTTCACCAACTACGGTCCCTGGGTCAACGTCTACGCCCCCGGCGAGCGGCTCACCGGCGCGCTGACCGGCTTCGACGCGCCCGTGCCGTACGTGTACCAGCACACCACCTACGACGCCTGCCGCTACGGCTTCACCTACGCGTGCACGTGCCAGTACCCGCCGCACACCGGAGTGCTCAGCGAGGACGGCAACCCCGCCGCCGGCAAGGCGGACCAGGTGGTGTTCGAGGGCTTCGCCAACTGGAGCGGCACCTCCTTCGCCACCCCGGTGGCGGCCGGCCTGGTCGCCGCCTGCATGACGGCCCACCAGCAGACCGACGCGCGGGCGGCCCGCAAGCAACTCCTCGCCGCGAACGAGGCCTACGCGGAGGTGCGCGGGGCGCACGTGCCCGCGCTGCTCCCCGCCACCTGGCGCCCGGGCGCGGTCACGCGGCCGGCCGGTGCGGCATGAGGTCCGGAACCGCCCCCTCCACGGCGTACGATGTCTTGCCGTACACGAGGGGTGGGGCCGTGGACCGTGCAGATGTCGGCGCGCTCGTCCAGTCCGCCGTCGACGGTGACGCGGCGGCCTGGAAAGCGTTGGTGGAAGGGCTGAGCCCACTGGTGTGGTCCGTCGTGCGCGCACACCGGCTCTCCGACGCCGACGCCCACGAGGTGTACCAGACCGTGTGGTTCCGCTTCGCCCAGCACCTGGGACGCATCCGCGAACCCGAGAAGGCGGGGTCGTGGCTGGCGAGCACCGCCCGCCACGAGAGCCTGAAGGTGCTCAAGAGCCTGAAGCGGCTGACCGTGACGGACGACCCGCAACTGCTCGACCGGGTCAGCGAGGACCGTACGCCCGAACAGTCGCTGCTGGACTCGGAGGACGCGGCCGCCGAGACCGAGCGCATCCGGCACCTGTGGCAGGAGTTCGAGGAACTCGGCGAGCGGTGCCGCCAGTTGCTGCGCCTGCTGATGGCCTCGCCGCCGCCCAGCTACCAGGAGGTGTCCGCCGCCCTGGGCATCGCCGTGGGCAGCATCGGACCGCTGCGCCAGCGCTGCCTGCGGCGCCTGCGGGCACGACTCGAGGCACGGGGTGCGGCATGAGCGACATCAACGGCACGAACGGCACCAACGGCGCGAACGGCGACGAGGTCTTCGACGACAGCCGTTTCGACGGTGGCGGTTTCGACGGCGGCCTGGACGGCGACGAGTTCTCCGACGACCTGCTGGAGGAGGAGCTCCGCCAGGCGGCGGCCATCCTGGACCCGGTGCCGGCCCAGCTGCGGCAGCTCGCCGTGGAGGCCTTCGCCCTGCACGACCTGGAGGCCCGGGTCGCCGAGCTGACCTTCGACTCGGTGGTCCACGCGCTCCCCGTAAGAGGAGCCACGGACACGCCGCGGATGCTGACCTTCGAGGCGGGCGGGGTCACCGTCGACGTGGAACTGACCGGGCACGGGCTGATGGGACAGGTGCTGCCGCCGCAGTCGGCCCGCATCGAGGTCCTCGGCGGACCGCACGGAGGCGCGGCGCTGACCGCCGACGCCATGGGCCGCTTCACGTCCGAGGCGGCGCCGGCCGGCCCGTTCGCCCTGAAACTGCGGACCGGCGAGGGCGTGATCGTCACGGACTGGCTGACGGCCTGACACTCCGTCACTCGCCGACCCCGCCGGTGACCGGCGGGGTCCGCGGTCCCTCGCTGCCCGCGGCGGGCCCGTGCCCGGCCGGGCTCAGGCGGTCACCGCGTCGACCAGCGCGGCCAGCGCCGACGCCAGCTCGGTGAGCCCGGGGCCGGCCGGGCCGCCCGGCTCGCTCATATAGGTGTCCCGGCGGATCTCCACCATCAGCGCGCCTACCCGGGGCTCCTTCGCGTAGAACTCCAGCGGCACGTACGCGCCGCTGAACGGGCTGTCCAGCCCCGTCTCCCCGCACCCGGCGAACGCCTCGCGCGCGGCGGCGAGCAGTCCGGGCGGGGTGTGGAAGGAGTCGGTGCCGAGGCACACCGGCGGCCGGGGGCCCGCGCCGTGCAGTTCGTAGGGGAGCGGCGCGGTGGGGTAGGAGTGCACGTCGATGATCAGCGCCCGGCCGGTGGCGGCCAGCCGGTCCGCCACCGCGTCCGTCATCGCCCGTGCGTAGGGCCGGAAGTACCGCTCGATCAGCGGCTCCGGGTCGGTGTCCGCGGGCCTCAGCGCGGCCCGGTGGGTGGTCCGCGTGTACACCGCACCCATCCCGACGGACAGCATCTCCTCCCGTTCGTCCGGGAACCGCTCCGGATCGACGACCAGCCGGGACAGCCGGTTGACGAACCGCCAGGGAGTCACTCCGGTCAGCCCGGCCGCCGCGCCGGCCAGCTCCGCGGTGTGCGCGTCCGTGATGTGGTCGAGCTCCCGCTCCAGCGCCGCGTCGTCCAGCACGATGCCGGCGCGCACATCGGCCGGTATCTCCCGCGCCGAGTGAGGCACGTGCAGGATCACGGGGGAGCCGTCCGCGCCGGGCAGAAGCTCGAAGGACGGTGCGGCGGGGTACGGCATGGGCTGCTCCGGGGGCGTTGTCAGTGGCGTGGTGCAGGATCAAGGTGCCACACGGGACCGACAACTGGTCCGAAGAGCCGAGCACCGGGGGAACCGCATGCCCATCGACAACCAGCAGGTGACCGCACACCCCTTCCTGGCGGCGCTGTACCGGGACGGCTACTTCCCCGACCGGGTGGTGGACCGCGGCAGGGCGGTGCTGCTGGCCCTGTGCGAACGCATCGAGGCAGAGCGGCCCGCCGACCTCGCCGCGCTGTACGCCCTGACGCACGCGGCGACCGAGGAGTTCAACGCCCTGCAGGCCGAATTCGAGGCGGCCGGCAGCGAGATCGAGACCGTGGCCCGGGAGGAGATAGCCCGCGACTTCCGCTTCGTCGCCCACGCCTACGGGTTCCCCGGCGCCGACGTGGAGGAGCTGATCGCCACCCGCGACTGGTGACCGCGCGACCGCTCAGCCCTCCGCCAGCAGCTCCCGCACCAGCGCGGCGACCTGATCCGTCTCGATCAGGAACCCGTCGTGCCCGTACGGCGACTCGATCACCCTCAGCTGGTCCGCGGCTGGGATGTGGGCCGCCAGCTCTGCCTGCTGGGCGAGCGGGTAGAGCCGGTCGGAGTCGACGCCCGCGACCAGCGTGCGGGCGGTGACCCGGCGCAGAGCGGCCCGCACGCCGCCGCGGCCGCGCCCGACGTCGTGCGCGTTCATGGCCTGCGTCAGCACCACGTAGCTGCCCGCGTCGAAGCGCCGTACCAGCTTGGCGGCGTGGTGGTCGAGGTACGACTCGACCTGGTACCGCCCGCCGCCGAACGGGTCCTCGGCGCCCTGGGGCGTACGGCCGAAGCGGAGCTGGAGTTCCGGCTCGCTGCGGTAGGTGACGTGGGCGAGGCGGCGCGCGAGGCCGAGCCCGGCGTGCGGGCCGCGCCCGGTGTCGTGGTAGTCGCCGCCCTGCCAGTGCGGGTCCGCCCGGACGGCGTGCAGCTGGACGGCGGCCCAGGCGATCTGCTCCGCGCTCGCCGCCGCCGTCGTGGCGAGCAGCAGCAGCGCGCCGGTGCGCTCCGGGTGGGTGACCGCCCACTCCACGGCACGCATCCCGCCCATCGAGCCGCCGACGACCAGCGCCCACCGCTCGACGCCGAGCGCGTCGGCCAGCGCGGCCTCGGCGGCGACCTGGTCGCGCTGGGTCAGGAACGGGAACGCCCCGCCCCAGCTGCGCCGCCCGCCGGGGCGCGGCGAGGCCGGGCCGCTACTGCCCTGGCAGCCGCCCAGCACGTTCGGGGCGACGACGAAGAACCTGTCGGTGTCCAGCGGCAGACCCGGCCCGACCAGCCCGTCCCACCAGCCCGGGGTCGGATGACCGGGACCGGCCGGGCCGGCGACGTGGCTGTCGCCGGTGAGCGCATGCAGCACCAGCACGGCGTTCGAGCGGTCCGGCGCGAGCCGCCCCCACGTCTCGAACGCGAGCCGTGCGCCCGGCAGTTCACCGCCGGCCTCCAGCGGCAGCGGCCCGTCCAGGACGTGCCACCGGCGCCGCCCAGGCGGGTCCCCCTCCCGCCAGGCCCCGGTGGCCGGCGGGAGGGGGACCGTGGAACGCGGGCCCGCGGGGACGGCGTTCAGGACGCGCCCTTGGCCGCGCGGAAACCCGCCTCCAGGTCGGCCTTGAGGTCCTCGAGGTTCTCGATGCCGACCGACAGGCGCACCAGGCCCGGCGAGGCCCCGGTGGCCGCGAGCTGCTCCTCGTCGAGCTGGCTGTGCGTCGTGGACGCCGGGTGGATGATCAGGCTGCGCACGTCGCCGATGTTGGCGAGGTGGCTGAACAGCCGCACCGCGTCCACGAACCGCTTGCCCGCCTCCACGCCGTCCCGCAGCTCGAAGGAGACCACCGCGCCCGCACCGCGCGGCAGGTAGGTCCGCGCCGCCTCGTGCCAGCGGCTGGACGCGAGGCCCGGATAGTGGACGGCGGCGACCTCGTCGCGCCGCTCCAGCCACTCGGCGAGCGCCAGCGCGTTCGCGGAGTGCCGTTCGATGCGCAGGCTCAGCGTCTCCACGCCCTGCAGCAGCAGGAACGCCGAGTGCGGGGACAGGGCCGGGCCCAGATCGCGCAGCAGCTGCACCCGCAGCTTGACCGCGAACGCGCCCGGACCGAGCGCCGGCCAGTACCGCAGCCCGTGGTAGCTGGGGTCGGGCTCGGAGAAGTCGGGGAACCGCTCGGGGTGCGCCCCGAAGTCGAAGGTGCCGCCGTCCACGACCACGCCCGCGATGGTGGTGCCGTGCCCGCCGAGGAACTTGGTCGCCGAGTGCACGACGACGTCCGCGCCGTGCTCGATCGGCCGCAGCAGGTACGGCGTCGGCACCGTGTTGTCCACGATCAGCGGCACACCCGCCGCGTGGGCGACGTCCGCGACCGCCCGCACGTCGAGCACGTTGCCGCGCGGATTGCCGAGCGTCTCCGCGAACAGCGCCTTGGTGTTCGGCCGGACCGCCGCCCGCCAGGCCTCGGCGTCGTCCGGGTCGTCGACGAAGGACACCTCGACGCCGAACCTCGGCAGCGTGTGCCGCAGGAGGTTGTAGGTCCCGCCGTACAGCGAGGCGCTGGAGACGATGTGGTCGCCGGCCCCGGCCACGGTCAGGATCGCCAGGGTCTCCGCGGCCTGCCCAGATGCCAGTGCCACCGCCGCGACACCGCCCTCCAGAGCGGCGATCCGCTGCTCGAAGACGTCCTGGGTGGGGTTGTGGATGCGGGTGTAGATGTTGCCGGGCTCGGCGAGCGAGAACAGGTCCGCGGCGTGCTGGGTGTCCCGGAAGACGAACGACGACGTCTGGTAGATCGGCGTGGCCCGGGCGCCGGTCGCCGGGTCCGGCACGGCCCCGGCGTGGATCTGCTTGGTCTCGAACGACCAGGCCGGGGTCGCGGGCTCGGTGGAGCTGTCGTCCGGCGTGTGACCGGCGGCGACGGCGTCGATGGGCTGGCTCATGATGTGTGGCTCCTGCTGCTGGGTGCCGGCGGGATGCGGATACGCGGATCCGCATCCGGACGGTGCGGACGCACCCGGGGTACGGGTGCGGGCACGCCGGAGGGCGGGGCGAACGGGGAGAGACATACGGGGAGAGACGTACGGGCCGGGGCGGAGCGTCAGCTCACGGCGCGACAACCCGTGGTCGTGACGCGCCCGTGGTCGACGTGGCGGCGGGTCACGAGCAAGGTCATGCGAAGAGCGAAACACACACGCCCACCGCGGACCAGCCCGGCGCCGCTGCCGACATACGAATTTCATGAACGAACGGCACACGTCCGTCACGCCGGGCGGCGGGAGCCCGCTGCCGGACCCGGCCCCCGGTACCGCAGCGGTACTTCGACCCCGAAAGCGGGGGGGGGGGGGGGGGGGGGGGGGGCCCCCCCCCTCCCCCCCCCCCCCCCCCCCCCCCCCCCCCTCCCCCCCCCCCCCCTCCCCCCCCCCCTCCCCCCCCCACCCTCTC